>JBBQKY010000049.1:0-14771 GCA_038327385.1 Propionibacteriales bacterium | reverse complement strand
CGGCGGATCTTCGACCTCACGCAGCACGGAGTCGAGCATGTTGCGCTGCAGATCCTCGGCGTCCTGGCGCATCGCCTCGGCCTGCTCCGGGGAGGCGATTGCACTGCTTCCACGCGGTGGCCAGGTCGTGATCGCTTCGACGCTGCAGCCGCGTAGGCGCGCTTCGGCCAACGCCCAACGCAGCGCCAGACGTGAGCCGTCGGAGCCGTCGACTCCAACAGCGATCAGGGAGCGTGACATGTCGACAGCATCGCAGGTCGTGACAATCACGGACAGGTCCGAAGGTCCTAGCGTCCAGGCGCGGCTCCACGCTGGCCCTCGCGCGAGGCAGGCGATAGAAAGGGCGTATGACGCCCGGCGACTCCATCCGCGTATACCTGCTCGACGACCACGAGGTAGTCCGCCGCGGGCTGCGTGACCTCCTGGAGGCGGAGTCCGACATCGTGGTCGTCGGTGAGTCGGGTACGGCACGGGAGGCGTCCGCTCGCATCCCCGCCCTGCACCCCGATGTCGCGGTGTTGGACGCCAGGCTGCCAGACGGCTCCGGCATCGACGTGTGCCGGGACATCCGCTCGGTCGACCCGTCGATCCGGGCGCTCATCCTGACGTCGTACGACGATGACGAGGCCCTGTTCGCCGCGATCATGGCCGGGGCGGCCGGCTACGTGCTCAAGCAGATCCGCGGCAACGACCTGGTAGAGGCGATACGTCAGGTCGCCGGGGGGCACTCGCTGCTCGACCCACTGGTGACGACCCGGGTGATGGACCGGGTGCGTCGCGGCGGTGCCAAGCCGGACGAGCTGCAGGCGCTGACCGACCAGGAACGCAAGATTCTCGGTCATATCGCCGAGGGCCTGACAAACCGGCAGATCGCCGAGGCGATGTTCCTGGCCGAGAAGACCGTGAAGAACTACGTATCCAGCATTTTGGCCAAGCTCGGGCTCGAGCGTCGTACCCAGGCTGCCGTCCTAGCCGCAAGACTTGACCGGTCCGCGACTCCGGACAGCTAGTCGGCCAGGGGGCATGAGAGTCGTCAGCCGATGCGTCGGCCGGTAACCGCATTCGGCGAGATCCGCACGAACAAGTTCCGCTGCCCCGCGGCCCACGGCTCGAGCTTCCCTCCCCGTCGCAGGTCGATCGCCTCGTCGGGGTCCTCAATCGGGGTGCACCTCCCAACGACGAGCACACTCCAGCCGCTGCGCAGCTCGGCCTCGAGCTCGTCGACCTCGAAGGCCACCAGGCCAAGGGGGTGAGCACCCAGTTGCGAGTACGGCGACGTACGGATGACGATCGTCGCGTCGTGCACCAGGTAGTTGACTGGATGGATCACCGGTCCGGAGGGGGTGTCGAAAGCGATTCGGCCGACACCGCTCTCTCCGAGCAGCTCGAAGCACTCTTCCCTGCTCAGCTCGACCACTGCGCCGTCCTGACGCCCGAGTTTACCGGTGGCTGCCATGATGTTGTCCTTTCTGGTAGCCGTCACAGCTGGGCTGACAGCGTGAGCTCCGAGCCGGCGCTGTCGCCCACCTCGGACGGTGGGGGCACGACAAGCACGGGGCACTGCGCGTGGCGCACGCAGTGCTCGCTCACCGAGCCCAGCAGCATGCGCCGCATCGTTCCCTTGTGGCCAGAGCCCACCACGAGATAATCCGCCGTTCGTGCCATGCGGAGCAGCACCTGGGCAGCTTCACCCTCGACGACCTGACGCGACATCATCGACGCACCTTCGAAGCCACGCAGCACCGCGGCAACAGCCGTGTCCTGCACCTCTTGCGCGTAGGCGCGAGTCCACTCACGGGACTTGCTCGAGCCCGGCAGGTCAGTCACAGTACGCCGGGTCCAGGCGGTGACGACGTCCAGGGCACTGCCGCGCCTGTCGGCTTCGCGCCACGCGAACGACAGCGCTGCTCTGCTCGCGGCGGTGTCGTTGAGACCCACCACGATCGAACCGGGACCTGCGTTCACGTGTTCCTCCTGCCGTCCATCGTGGCTCGGGCGACCTGACGTGAACAGTGACGGAGGTCCGGACCAGCCGGGACTTTCGGCCCGGTGAAGACGGGTCGTCATCCCGATGTGGAAGAGGTGGGCTGGGACCAAGGTAGGTGGTGCAGGGAGCAACGAGGCCCCTCAGCAACAGGGAGATATCATGACCGCAGTTCAGTACCAGGGAAAGCCGTTGGCGGTTGGCCCGACCGATGGTGCCTCCACCAGTGACGCAACGCGTGTTCACCCGGCGGCTGGCTATGTGTTCGGAGGGCTGCGCATCGTCGTCGGCTTGACGTTCCTCTGGGCATTCATTGACAAGCTGCTGGCTCTTGGCTACGCCACCGGAGTGGACTCGACCACCGGCGCGACCGACCGGTTCGGCGCGGCTGCCTGGATCCATGGCGGCAGCCCCACAGAGGGCTTCCTCGCCTTCGGGGCAAAGGGCCCGTTCAAGGGCTTCTACAACTCGATCGCCGGAGACGCGTGGGCCGACTGGCTGTTCATGGCGGCCGTCCTCGGTATCGGGCTCGCCTTCACGCTCGGCATCTTCACTCGGCTGGCGGCGGCCGCTGGTGCCGTGCTGTACCTGATGTTTTGGACCGTCGCCCTCCCGCCGTCGAACAACCCGGTGCTCGACGACCACATCATCGGCATCTTCGTCTGCGTACTGCTCGGTCTGTACGCCGCTGGTCGCTATCTGGGACTCGGCCGCTGGTGGGAGCAGCAGGCACTCGCACAGCGCTTCCCCATCCTCAAGTAGCCCAGGGCCAAGAAGCAACGGACGGTGGGTCGGCAGGCGCCGGCCCCCCGTCCGTTGACGTTTCTGCGATGCCGGGGTGTCCTAGAGGGCCGCGAGGCAGTCCTAGACTCCCCCCATGAATGAGCCAGAGGAGCGTCTCGATGCCCTGCTGCGGCAGGTTCACACCCACGTCGAGCAGGTGGTGGCAACCGAGGGACGAGTTCAGTCTCTGCTGGATGCGGTCACCGCGATCGCCGGCAACCTCGACCTTCCGCAGACGCTCGAACGTATCGTTTCCGCAGCTGGCGAGCTGGCCGGCGCCCGCTACGTCGCCCTCGGAGTCATCGACTCGGAGGGCGATGGGCTGTCGGAGTTCATCACGAGGGGGATCAGCGAGCAGGACGTCGCCGAGATCGGACCGCTGCCCGCTGGCCACGGGATCCTCGGTCTCCTGATCACCGACCCGAGGCCGCTGCGCTTGCACGACCTGCGGGAGCACGCCGGGTCCTACGGCTTCCCGGCGCACCACCCACCGATGAGCTCCTTTCTCGGCGTCCCCCTGAGGGTCGGCGAGCGAGTCTTCGGCAACCTCTACCTCACCGACAAGCAGAGTGGTGAGGACTTCACCGAAGACGACGAGCGTGCCGTGGTCGCGCTAGCAGCCGCCGCTGGCATCGCAGTGGAGAACGCCAGGCTGTACGGAACTGTCCAACGTCGAGAGCAGTGGCTCGACGCAACTCTGCAGATCCAGCGCGCGTTTCTGCGACGGGTCGACCTGGCAGGTGCCTTGCAGCTCGTCACGTCGCGGGCGCGCATGGTGCTCGGGGCCGACGTGGCAGTGGCCGTGCTCGAGCAGGACGACGGGACGCTTCAGGTTCGCGCCCTCGACGGGGGCCCGGACGATCTGCTGAACAGCACGTTGCCGAGGGAGGGGGCTCTTGCCGACGTCGTCGGCCACGCCGCCACAGTCCGGCTCGCGGAGGGGCTGCGGATCCCCGGGCTCGAGTTCGTGGCCAGCGCACTCCTGGTTCCCTTCACGGGGCCGAGCGGCGATGGCGGCGCGCTGCTCGTGGGGACCATGACCGCCCGCCGGGGCCGTTGGCTGGCTGAGGAGGACGTGCAGGCCCTGCAGGGGTTCGCCGCCCAGGCGGCCATCGCGATGGACCGTGCTCAGGCGCAGGAGGACCGGGCGGCCTTGGCCGTGCTGGCGGACCGGGACCGGATCGCCCGAGACCTGCACGACGTGGTGATCCAGCGACTCTTCGCCACCGGTCTGATGCTGCAGAGCGCCGTACGGCGTGCTGCGGACCCTGATATCGAGAACCGGCTTTTGGAAGCAGTCGCAGACCTCGATACCACCATCGGCGACATCCGGAGCGCGATCTTCGAGCTGAGCCACGACGGTCCCGCCACTGCCCTCCCGACCCAGATCAGGGAGATCGCGGCGATCGCGCTACCGACGCTCGGCCTGCGTCCCGATGTCGTGCTCGAGGGACCGCTGGACTCTGCAGTGCCGGCCTCCCTGCGGCCCGATCTGTTCGCGATCCTCATGGAGTCGCTGTCGAACGCGGCACGCCATGCCCACCCGACCCGTGTCGACGTACACGTCGGCATCGAGGGCTCGGGAACCGAGGCGAGCATCGTGGTCCGGGTCCGCGATGACGGGGTGGGGTTCGCAACGACGGATCACGAGAGCGGGCTGCGCAACATGCGACAGCGGGCCCTGGCCAGGGGAGGGTCGTTCACCGTCGACTCCGCACCCGGGAAGGGCACGCTGGTCTGCTGGCGGGCACCACTGCGGGAGCCGGAGGTCGTTGTGACAACCGGGGAGTGACCCGGGACCTTGGTCCCTGTTGCCACTTCTCACCGCTGTGGAAGGTTTGAGGCATGCCACCATCCCGAGACCGCTCTGGCGCGACGTACACCGACGGTGACCTGGAGCTGATCGACGCCTATTGGCGCGCGGCGAACTACCTGTCGGTCGGACAGATCTACCTGATGGACAACCCGCTCCTGCGCGAGCCGCTGCTGCCTGAGCACGTCAAGCCGCGCCTGCTCGGGCACTGGGGGACGACTCCGGGTCTGAACCTGCTCTACGCCCACCTGAACCGGGTGATCAAGCAGCGGGACCTCGACGCGCTCTTCGTCACCGGCCCCGGTCACGGCGGTCCGGGCCTGGTCGCCAACGCCTATCTGGAGG
Source organism: Propionibacteriales bacterium (assembly GCA_038327385.1). Lineage (GTDB taxonomy): Bacteria > Actinomycetota > Actinomycetes > Propionibacteriales > Nocardioidaceae > JAWWPG01. The sequence continues at coordinate 9,846 of JBBQKY010000049.1, read as the reverse complement.
GCACCTACAGCGAGGTGTACTCGTCGGTGAGCCAGGACACCGCCGGTCTACGTGCGCTGTTCCGGCAGTTCTCCTTCCCTGGCGGCATCCCGAGCCACGTCGCGCCCGAGACGCCCGGATCCATCCACGAGGGTGGCGAGCTCGGTTACGCCCTCGTGCACGCCTACGGTGCCGCCTTCGACAACCCCGACCTGGTGGTGCTCTGCGTGATCGGGGACGGCGAGGCCGAGTCGGGTCCGCTGGCGGCGAGCTGGCACTCGAACAAGTTCCTCAACCCGGTGACCGACGGGGTGGTGCTGCCGGTCCTGCACCTCAACGGCTACAAGATCGCCAACCCCACCGTGCTCGCAAGGATCCCTGAGGAGGAGCTCGCGCAGCTCATGCGCGGATACGGTTACGAGCCGCACTTCGTCGCCGGTGATGATCCGGCGGACGTGCACCGCCAGCTGGCGGCCACCCTTGACCTCGTGATGGACGACATCGCGGCCATCCAAGCGAGCGCACGTCACCCTCGGGAGCCATCCGAGGCGGAGGACGGCTCGGACGTCGTACGACGGCCGGCGTGGCCGATGATCGTGCTGCGCACCCCGAAGGGCTGGACCGGGCCGCGACGCGTCGACGGGCTCCAGGTGGAGGGCACCTTCCGCTCTCACCAGGTCCCGCTCGCCGAGACCCGCACGAACGTCGAGCACCGTCTCGAGCTCGAGCGGTGGTTGCGCAGCTACCGTCCGGAGGAGCTGTTCGACGACTCGGGGAAGCTCCGAGCCGACCTGCTGGCGCTCGCACCGCTTGGAGACCGGCGGATGAGCGCCAACCCGCACACCAACGGCGGTCTGCTGCTGCGGGACCTGGTCATGCCCGACTTCCGGGACTACGCCGTGAAGGTCGAGCGCCCGGGCGCGTCGATGAGCGAAGCCACCCGGGTGCTCGGCGAGATGCTGCGCGACGTCATCGTGCACAACCCGCACACGTTCCGCATCATGGGTCCGGACGAGACGGCGTCGAACCGGCTCGGCTCGGTCTTCGAGGAGACCAACCGGGCGTGGGATGCGGAGACACTTCCCGGTGACGTCTCGCTATCACCGGACGGCCGGGTCATGGAGGTGCTGTCGGAGCACCTCTGCCAGGGCTGGCTGGAGGGCTACCTGCTGACCGGCCGGCACGGACTGTTCAACTGCTACGAGGCCTTCATCCACATCATCGACTCGATGTTCAACCAGCACGCCAAGTGGCTGAAGACCACCAGCCACATCCCCTGGCGAGCCCCCATCGCGTCGCTCAACTACCTGCTGTCCTCGCACGTGTGGCGCCAGGACCACAACGGCTCGTCACACCAGGACCCGGGTTTCATCGACCACGTCGTGAACAAGAAGGCCGAGATCGTCCGGGTGTACCTGCCGCCGGACACCAACACACTCTTGTCGGTTGCCGACCACTGCCTGCGCAGCCGGCACTACGTGAACGTCATCGTCGCCGGGAAGCAGCCGGCGTTGACCTACCTGCGGATGGACGAGGCGATCGCGCACTGTACGCGCGGTCTGGGCATCTGGCCGTGGGCCAGCAACGACGACGGAGAGCCGGACGTCGTGCTCGCCTGCGCGGGTGACACCCCCACCCTCGAGACGCTCGCGGCGGTCGACATGTTGCGCGCTCACCTACCGCTGCTGAGGGTCCGCATGATCAACGTCGTGGACCTGATGCGTCTCGAGCCGGACACCGAGCATCCTCATGGTCTCTCCGACCATGACTTCGACGCGTTGTTCACGACCGACAAGCCGGTGGTCTTCGCCTACCACGGCTACGCGTCGCTCATCCATCGGCTGACCTACCGACGTCAGAACCACCGCAACATCCACGTGCGTGGGTACAAGGAAGAAGGCACAACGACGACGCCGTTCGACATGGTGATGCTCAACGACGTCGACCGCTTCCATCTGGTGATGGACGTGATCGACCGTGTCCCGTCACTCGGGAGCCGCGCCGCGCTGCTGCGGCAGGAGATGGCAGACGCCCGGCTGTCGGCACGCGAGTACACCAGGCTGCGCGGCGAGGACGATCCCGCGATCTCCGGGTGGACCTGGCCCGGTCGGGACTGACCGGAGTGCGAGTTCTCGTCGCCAACGCCGGGTCTTCGAGCGTGAAGCTGAGGCTGCTCGACGGCGACGACGCCGTGCTGGGGAGCGAAGACATCCCCGCGGGAGCGGATGGCTACGACGTGGATCGGCTCCGAGACACCTTGCGGGCTTGGCCGGCGGCGGATGTGGTGGGCCATCGAGTCGTCCACGGTGGAACGGCATTCACCGGCCCGGTCCGGCTGGATGCGGGCGTTCGGGAGCAGCTGGAGAGCCTCACCGACCTTGCCCCACTCCATCAGCCCAAGTCCCTCGCCGCCCTCGACGCGGTGAGTGCTTTGCTCCCCGCCGTACCGGCAGTGGCGTGCTTCGACACGGCCTTTCATGCCGGTATGCCGGCAGCCGCAAGCACCTACGCCGTGCCCAAGGAGTGGCGGGACCGGTACTCCATCCGCCGGTACGGCTTCCACGGCCTCTCGCATGCCTACGGCTCCCAGCGCGCCGCAGAGATGCTGGGTCGGCCGGTCGCGGAGCTGAGGCTCGTCACGTGTCATCTCGGCGCCGGAGCGTCACTGGCTGCGGTCCTGGACGGCAGGAGTGTGGACACCACCATGGGGTTCACCCCGTTGGAGGGGCTGGTGATGGCAACGCGTTCCGGGACCGTCGACCCCGGCCTGGTCCTGTGGCTGGAGGAACACGCGCACCTGTCTCCGCACGAGGTCGCCACTGCCCTCGAGCAGCGCTCGGGTCTGAGCGCGCTGGCCGGAAGCGGGGACATGCGGGAGGTGGAGTCGGCTGCCGCTCGCGGCGAGGACGCCGCTCAGCTGGCGATCGAGGTGTACGTGCACCGCCTGGTCGGCGGGATCGCGTCGATGGCTGCTGCCCTCGGGGGGTTGGACGCGCTGGTCTTCACGGGGGGCGTCGGGGAGAACTCGGCGATGGTACGGCGGCGGGCTGCCGACCGTCTTGGCTTCCTCGGGGTGGCGGTGGACAGCCACCGCAACGAGCGGGGCACGGGCGACCGGGACATCGGCGCCGACGAGATGCCCGCCAGGACGCTGGTGGTCGCCGCCAGGGAGGACATCCAGATCGCGCACGAGTCCCGCCGCACCGTCCGTGCGTGAGATGGCCCCAGCACGCTGCGGAGTCAGAAGATCTGGGCCGCGCCGCCCGGCATCCGCGACAGCATCTCGCGGGCGGCTTCGGCCACCTTGTGCTCGACGAGCACCTCGTACTTGGTTGCGACAACCTGGCTGACGGACGAGAAGTCCCTGGTGCCGCCGCGGGTGACGGTGGAGTAGCCGATCTGGCTCCAGATTGCCCCGAAGACGGCACCCAGCACCACCAGCGTGATGATGAAGCCGACCGGGTTGCCGTTGCCGAAGAGGGCGAAGGCCAGGCCGATGAAGAGCCCCATCCACACCCCGGACGCGGCACTGGCCGCCGCCACCTTGCCGCGGGTCAGCCGTCCCGCGATTCGCTCCACGGTGCGGAGCTCGGTGCCGACGATCGCCAGGTTCTCCACAGCGAACTCGTTGTCCGACAGGTAGTCGACGACCTGCTGAGCCTGCTCGTAGCGGTCGTAGACGCCAAGCGACATCGGGTACTGGAGATCCAGACCGGGTCGGGGAATGTTGGGCAGGCTCATGGCCCCAGACTACGCGCGGTACCAGAGAAGGGACTCGAACCCTCACGCCCCATAGGGCATCGGCTCCTAAAGCCGACGTGTCTGCCATTCCACCACTCTGGCCTGCTCTCTTGAGTCTAAGGCGCTCAGACGCCGAGCTCCTGGCGCAGCTTCGCAACATGACCGGTCGCCTTCACGTCATACATCGCCTTCTCGATCGCGCCGTCCTCGCCGATGACGAAGGTGGACCGGATCACGCCGACGACGGTCTTCCCGTAGCTGGTCTTCTCCCCGTACGCGCCGTATGCCTCGAGGACCGACTTCGTCGGATCGGACAACAGCGGAAACGTAAGGCCCTCTCGCTGGCGGAACATCGCCAGCTTGTCGAGCGGGTCCGGGGACAGCCCCAGGACGGCCAAACCGGCCGCGGATAGGGAGTCGAGGGAGTCGCGGAAGTCGCATGCCTGGGTCGTGCACCCAGGGGTCATCGCGGCGGGGTAGACGTACAGCACGACCTTGCGGCCGCGGAAGTCACGCAGCGCCACCTCGGCTCCGTGGTCGTCCAGCAGGGTGAAATCGGGCGCCTGTTCACCAGGCTCGACTCGGGTCATGGTGGCTTCCTCGGGCGTCGTCGGACGGAGAGCGGCAGGGCAGCAGCGTACCGTGGGGCATGCAAGACTTGCTCTCGCCATCGACTGCAGGAGGATAAGTGAGTGCGGCTTCGCGGACGCCCGACCAGATCACCGCTGAGATCGCCGACACCCGTGAGCGGCTCGCAACGACGATCGACCAGCTCGTCTACCGCGTCCAGCCGAAGACGATAGCGTCTCGGCAGCTCGCCGGCATCAAGGCGCGGTTCGTCACCGCCGACGGCTCCGCCGACACGCAGCTGATCGCCAAGGTGGCGGGCGGCGTACTCGGGTTCGTGGTGCTGGTCGTGGCGATCCGCAAGGTGGTCGGGTGACTCAGGACGGGTTGTCTGCTCACGACAAGCTGCCGATCCGGATGCTGCACGACCGCGTCCTCGTCCAGATCGACGGCGAGGTGGGTGAGCGGAGGTCGACGGCCGGCATCGTCATCCCGGCAACCGCCATGATGGGCCGCCGGCTCGCCTGGGCGCAGGTGGCCGGCAAGGGTACGAATGTCAGGACCGTCGAGCTGGGGGACCGGGTGTTGTTCGACCCGGAGAACAAGGCCGAGGTCGAGGTACGAGGCGAGACGTTTACCTTGCTTCGTGAGCGTGACCTCCACGCCGTCGCCTCCGAACGTGTCGACGAGGGTGCCACCGGCCTCTACCTGTGAGGCGCTCACATCGTCAAGCCAGCAGGTCGGCCATCCAGGTCTCGACGCCGTCCGCCGTTCGTGGCAGCGCAGCTGACAGGTTGCGGCAGCCGTCCTCAGTGACCAAGACGTCGTCCTCGATCCGGATGCCGATGCCGCGCAGCGACGCTGGCGTGAGCAGGTCCGATGACTGGAAGTAGATGCCCGGCTCGACGGTGAGGACCATGCCCGGCTCGAGCTTGCCTTCCAGGTAGTTCTCCTCGCGTGCCGCACTGCAGTCGTGCACGTCCAGTCCCAGCATGTGTCCCGTGCCGTGCAGCGTCCACCGCTGGTGGAGCCGGCTTGTCTTCTCCAGCGACTCTTCGGCGGAGCACGGAAGAAGTCCCATATCGGCAAGGCCGTGCGCCAGCACTGTCTGCGCAGCGACATGGAAGTCGCGAAAGCCCGCGCCGGGCTTCACCGCTCCCAGGCCGGCTTCCTGTGCGGCGAAAACGAGGTCGTACAAGTCGCGTTGGTCTGACGTGAAGCGGCCGGTGACGGGGAGGGTGCGCGTCACATCCGCCGTGTAGAGCGAGCGGTTCTCCACCCCCATGTCGAGAAGCACCAGCTGGCCCGGGGCTATCGGTCCGTCGTTCTCGACCCAGTGCAGCGTGGTCGCGTTCGGCCCACCTGCGCAGATGCTCTCGTAGCCGACGTCGTTGCCTTCCGCTCGCGCCCGTCGCCAGAACGTTCCCTCGATCCAGCGCTCGCCCAACCGCAGGACGTTCGGCCACTCGCGGACCGCGTCCTCGAAACCGCGGACCGTGCAGTTGATCGCGTCCTGCAGCTGGGCGACCTCCCAGTCGTCCTTGACGAGCCGCATCTCCGAGAGGTACGTCGCAAGCTCGGCATCGGCGTCCGTGCGGGGGTGCGGCGCCACGAGAGCGTCGACGTCGGCGTCGACCCCGCGCAGCAGGCGCGCCTCGCCGAGTGAGCCGATGGCGTCCGGCAGGTCGTAGACGTGGCGGCAGCGGACGCCGTACATCTCCTCGGCCTCGGCGAGGGACCGACGCCGGCCGGCCCACGCCTCGCCGTACCGTCCATCGCGCCAGAACGCGTCGTCGGTCTTGGCATGCCGCGGCCGGAAGAAGAGGGTCGCGTCGCCGTCGTCGAGGAGCAGCACGGCGTCCGACGACTGGTTGCCGGTGAGATAGACGTGCGCGGTGTCGACGCGGAAGCGGTAGTCGGTGTCATTGGCGCGGCGGGAGAGCGGCCCGGCCGGGATGACCAGCCGCTCGCCGCTGAAGCGCTCGGCGAGCCGTGCCCGGCGGCGCGCGGCTAGATCGGCCACCGGTAGCCGGTCGACCGGGTCGGCCGGATCCGACCACCCCTCCCGCATGAAAGCCAGGAGGGCGTCGCTCGCGGGAACGGGGTAGGTCGCGGGCCGGAACCGGTCAGACACGAGAGCTCCTCAGGTCGGTCCCGTCATTATCCACCTGCGCGGGAGCCGCAGTACGCCGCTGCACAGACCACAGGCGGGCCGCGACCGCGACGGCAGCGAGGTTGATCGCCACGTGCAGGAGTACGAAGACCTGCGGAAGCCCCGCCGAGATCAGCACTCCGGCGACCAGCGGACCGGCGGCGCTGATGCCGGTGCGCAGCGCGGCGAGGGTGCCAAGGGTGGTCCCGACGAGCCCCTCGGGGGCGACGGCTGCCGCGAGCGGGCTCAGGACGGGGGCGTACATCGTCTCCCCGATCGCGAACATCCCGAACGCCACGACGAAGATGACGCCCGCGCTCGCAGCGCCGGTGAAAAGCGCTACTTCCAGCAGCAGCCAGCTCAACACCCACAGCGAGCCCACGACGCCGAGCAGCACCGCACCTGGGTGCTTGGCCGTCAGCTTGACGACGAGCCACTGCAGGGCGACGATCACCAGGCAGTTGACGGCGGCGGCTGTGCCGACTGTGCTCGGCGCTACCTGCAACGACTGCAGGGCGAACGCGGGGAGCCCGGTCTCGAACTGCGCGTAGAACCCCGCTGCCAGCAGCATCGAGACGATGGCGAAGAGTCTAACCGGGCGGTTGCTCGCAAGCGTGCGGTAGGCCGCCAGTCCTGATGTCTGGCTGCCGACGGGTTTGGCCGAGCCGGCGCGGCCGGCGTCGATGTCACCGGTTTCCCCGCAGGGCGACGTCGTCGTACGCCCGGTGGCCGTCAGGAAGGCCGCCGAGACCACGAAACCGAGGGCGGCGGCCGCGAAAGCCGGCCACATGCCACCGGGCTGGCTGAAGTCGATGAGCCATCCGGCCACGAACGAGCCCACGCCCATACCGAGAGCCATCGCCGTGAACTGGTAAGCGAAGATGGCGCGCCGGTCTCGCGACTCGACGCACTCGAGCACGAGCACCTGTGTCGCCGGTGCCGCTGCCGTGACGGCTGCGCCGAAAACCAGCATTGCCAGCAGGAAGAGTGTGCTCGTCGAGACGGCGCCCATGGCGACGCACGCGACGGCGGCGATGAGCTCGAACGCAACGGCGAGTCGGGCCACTGGATAGCGGTCCGCCAGCCGGCCGGCGAAGGGCGCGGCGACGACTGCGCCTAGGCAGAAGAGCGTGCCGGTGAGAGCGCCGGTGGTCGATCCCCAGTGGCGGGCGTTCACGACGTAGGCGTACTGGTAAGGCAGGATCGCGCCCCAGCCGAGGTTTCCGGCGAATGCGGCGGCGGTGATCAGACGTGCGCGGTTCATGGACAACTCCTCGGGTGGTCGGGGCAGCAGAGTCGCTGCTGGTGGTAGTGGGTCGGGATGACCGCGCACGGGTGGGCCGGTCCGTTTCTTATCATACTCTTCGATTCAAGAGATTTCGATATCGAAGTATATGATGTGCGACACTAGCATCGTGGCCCGCAAGAGTCAGCCCAGCCGGCTCGCTCTCCCCGGCACGCCCGGCTCACGTCGCACGGCGGCTGCCGATGCGCCTGCGCCGGGGGCGGACCCAGGCCCGGCGACCTCGCCGTCGGAGCTCCAGCGCCAAGACGTCGCGGTCTACGTGGCAGCAGGTGGCAGCGAAACCGTGCAGCGAGTGATCACCGCGGTGCACGGGCTCTCTCGCCGGCTGAACCAGTGGTACGACCGGCAGCTGGCCGACCTCGACATCACGTCAGGCGAGTGGGCGGTGATGAACACCCTGGTGCGGGACACCAGCGGGAAGGGGTGCACGCCCAGCGAGCTGGCCGATGCGGCGAACGTGGCGCCCTCATCCATGACGCACCGGCTGGACAGGATGGCCGAGCGCGGTCTGGTGTCGCGCGCCACCGACCCGGAGAACCGGGTGCGGGTACGAGTCGTCCTCTGCGACCGCGGCTGGGAGCTGTTCCGCACGGCTATCCGCGAGTCCGACATGCTCGAGTCCGACGTACTGGCCTCGCTGTCGACGAAACAGCGTCAGCGGCTCGCCGAGCTCCTCGAGGTGGCGATCAGCGGTCTCAACGCCCTCGAAGACTGACGATCCGAGGCTCACCACCCCCGACGATCCGAGGGCCGCCCGGTTCCTGCTCGGCCGAAAGCGCCGGATGGTCGGGCGGGAAGTGTCCTTGGGTTCAGGGGGTCGACGCAACACCTGCTCGTAGGAGTGGTTATGCGTCATGGTCCTAGTGCTGCTGTTCAGCGGGAGTTTTGGTGTTCGATCCGGGCGGGTCTGTCGGTAGCTGAGGCGGCGGGGTCGGTTGGTGCGTCGGAGTCGTCTGGGGGGAAGTGGTTCCGTGAGGCTGGCGGGATGCCTGCGTTATGTCTGGTTGAGCCGTCGTTGCCGTCTCGATTCTTGACTATCGAGGATCGGGAGGCGATCTTTGCGGGGATTGTGGCGAAATGGACGATCCGGCAGATCGCCGGCGACATCGGGCGGGCACCGTCGACGGTGAAGCACGAGATCGAGACGAACCTGACGCATCAGAGCTACCGCAGCCGCGCCGAGCTGGACGGGTCGAAGCGGGGACCGAAGTGCGCCGTGATCGGGTACTCGCCTCATCTGGCCCAGGCGCGGGCCGAGTCGGGTCGGGCCCGGCCGAAGGTCGCGAAGCTGGCAGCCAACGACCGGTGCGGAGCGAGGTGCAGGATCAGCTGGAAAACAAGCTCGGTCCCGAGCAGATCAGCAACCGGCTGAAGCTGGACTTCCCCGACGACGTGGAGATGCGCGTGTGCCACGAGACGATCTACCAGTCCCTGTATGTGCAAGGCCGTGGCGCCCTTCGCCGTGACCTGCACGCATGCCTGCGGACCGGGCGGGCGCTGCGCCGACCGCACCGCAAACCCGGGCAGCGACGCGGCCGGATCGCCGACATGGTCCTCATCAGTGAGCGGCCCGCTGAGGTCGCCGACCGGGCCGTGCCGGGCCACTGGGAAGGTGACCTGATCGTCGGGGCGTTCTCCAAGTCCGCGATCGGGACCCTGGTCGAGCGGATGACCCGGTTCACGCTGCTGTTGCACCTTCCCGCAGGGCACGGCGCCTTGGCGGTGCAGAACGCGATGGGTCGAGGCGATGAGCCGGCTGCCGGAGACGCTGCGGAAGACGCTGACCTGGGACCAGGGCAAGGAGATGGCCAACCATGTCCAGATCGCCGCCGCGACCGACCTGGACATCTTCTTCTGCGACCCGCACTCCCCGTGGCAACGAGGCTCCAACGAGAACACCAACGGGCTCCTGCGGCAGTACTTCCCCAAAGGCACCGACCTGTCGATCTACCCCGCCGACTACCTCGACTACGTCGCCGCCCAGCTCAACAACCGACCCCGCAAAACACTCGGCTGGCACACCCCCGCCGAAGAGCTCAACCGGCTACTGTCAACACCGTCCGAACCATCACGTGTTGCGTCGACCGGTTGAATCCGCCCT
>JBBQKY010000048.1:0-14825 GCA_038327385.1 Propionibacteriales bacterium | reverse complement strand
GAGAGGATGGCGAAGAACGCGGCCTCGCCGGCGAGACCCGTCACCCGGTGGCGCATGCAGGAGCCGACGGTGGACGTGACCAGCCGCCAGACGGTGCTGCCCAGAGCTGCCGGCCACGAGCGGGGAGCCGTCGCGGGCTCGACTGACTCAGTCGCCATGACCTTACGGTAGCGAGCGCATCCGGGCGGGCAGCGGCAAACGGGGCCGACGGAGCGTTCCGCACTAGGGTGAGGCCATGACCGAGCTCGTCGACCCGGCGGTCGACTCCTTCCACCGTTCCCCGCTCAGCCGGGCCGATCTCGCGGCCAAGGCCAGCAGCGCCTACCGGGAGGCGCTTGATGTGATCGCAGCCGTCGAGCCGCGGGTCGCCGCAGCCACCCGCGCAGAGCTCGACGACCAACGCCGCTCGCTCAAGCTGATAGCGAGCGAGAACTACGCATCCCCGGCGGTCCTTCTCACGATGGGCAGCTGGCTGAGCGACAAGTACGCCGAGGGCACCATCGGGCACCGCTTCTACGCCGGGTGTCGCAACGTCGACACGGTGGAGGCGCTCGCGGCCGAGCACGCCCGCGAGCTGTTCGGCGCCGAGTACGCCTACGCTCAGCCGCACTCCGGCATCGACGCGAACCTGGTGGCGTTCTGGGCGATCCTGAACGCTCGCGTCGAAGTGCCGGCGTTGAAGGCGCACGGGGTCAAGTCCGTCAACGACCTGACCGAGACCGACTGGGAGGCGTTGCGAGCGCAGTTCGGACAGCAGCGGATGCTCGGGATGTCGCTGGATGCCGGCGGACACCTCACGCACGGCTTCCGGCCGAACATCTCGGGCAAGATGTTCCACCAGCGCAGCTACGGCACCGACCCGGAGACCGGCCTTCTCGACTACGGCAGGGTCGCCGCTGCCGCGCGTGAGTTCAAGCCGCTGATCCTCATCGCCGGCTACTCCGCCTATCCCCGCCGGATCAACTTCGCCAAGATGCGCGAGATCGCCGACGAGGTGGGGGCGACCCTGATGGTGGACATGGCCCACTTCGCGGGCCTCGTCGCCGGCAAGGTCTTCACCGGCGACGAGGATCCCGTGCCGCACGCCCAGGTCGTCACCACCACGACCCACAAGTCCCTGCGCGGTCCGCGCGGCGGGATGGTGCTGGCCACGTCCGAGTTCGCCGACGCCGTCGACAAGGGCTGCCCGATGGTCCTCGGTGGACCGCTGTCGCACATGATGGCCGCGAAGGCCGTCGCCCTCGCCGAAGCCCGTCAGCCGGCGTTCGCCGCCTACGCCCAGCAGGTCGCCGCCAATGCGACGGCGCTCGCCGAGGGTTTCCTGCGACGGGACGCCCGCTTGGTCACCGGTGGCACCGACAACCACCTGGTGCTGCTCGACGTATCCGCGTTCGGCATCACCGGCCGCCAGGCCGAAGGCGCCCTGCTCGACTCCGGGGTCGTCACGAACCGCAACTCCATCCCGACCGACCCCAATGGCGCCTGGTACACCAGCGGCATCCGGCTCGGGACCCCGGCGTTGACCACCCGGGGCTTCGGCCCTGGTGACTTCGACGAGGTTGCGGGGCTGGTGGTCGACGTACTCCGAGGCACCTCACCCGGCACGACCATGGCAGGCACGCCGTCCAAGGCGACGTACACCCTCGCCGACGGAGTCGCGGACAGGTGTCAGGCCGCCGCAGCGGACCTGCTCGCGGCGCATCCGCTCTACCCCGGGCTCGACCTGGGCTGACCCTGCCGCCAGCCGTCCGGCTAGCCACCAAGAGTGGCTGTCGTCCCATATAGCGAGATTGTGTATCGCATTCTGGGACGAGGGTTTGCTTCCTCGGACGTCGACCGGAAGGATCAGCGGTATGACTGCCGTCGCAGGCCCCGCTGTGCTCCTCGTTGGGAGGCTCCACGTCGACCTCGGCCGGACGCGCAGCATGATGTGTATGCCGGCCTGACCTCGCCCGCCAGTCTCCGTCGGGCGCGCGGTCGCCGTCCGACAATCCCCTAGAGGTGATGGGCGCACCGGGTGTCCTCGAATCAGAGGAACCGTTGAGCAAACCATGACCGCCCCACCTCTGGTCGCCCTGGCCTTCGGGCCCGACCGTGCCTCGGCGCGGACGCTGCGCGACATCGTCGACACCACCAGGCGGTTGCGACCCGACCTCCAGATCGCCGCCGCCGTCACCTCCGGCTCGGGCGTGAGCCTTGAGCGCGTCGTGTCACGGCTGGCCTCACGCGGTCACGAGGAGGTCGTCGTCGTACCGCTGCTGGTCTCCCCTCCGGACCCGTCGGAGCTGGACGTCTCGGCCGTCATCGACGAGGCGACGCGCCTGAACCCCGACGTCGTGGTGCGCTGCACCGCTCCGATCGGCGCCGACGCGGCACTGCTCAGCGTGCTCGACGAACGCTTGCGTACGGCGCTGCGGAGCGCGAGGGTGCGCGAGCTCGACGCCCTGGTGCTGGCGGCGACCGGCTCGAGCGACCTGCGTCTGACGACCTCGATGACAAGGCTGGCCAGGCTGTGGAGCGCGCGCCACCACCTACCCACCAGCATCGCGTTCGCCAACACCACGCCGCCGTCGACGGGTGAGGCTGTTCGGGAGTGGCGGCGCAAGGGCAAGCGCCACGTTGCCGTCGGCTCCCTGTTCATCCTCTCCGGACCACACGCCCATCGGGCCGAGGAGCTTGCCCTCGAGGCTGGCGCCCGGGCGGTGTCGGCACCCCTCGGAGCACACGAGGAGGTGAGCCGTCTCATCGTCACCCGGTACGTCGTCGGCGCGCTGGAGCTCGTGCCCTTCTGAGCCCGACGCGACGCCGCCGCGCTAGGACGCGACGAGCCGGGTCTTCTGCTCCTCGACGTCGAAGTCGCCCTTCGGCCACTGCGGGTCCAACGCGGAAAGATGCTCCAGCAACAGGGTCGTAATCGCCCAGTCCTTGTACCACTTGTGGTCGCTGGGGATGACGTACCAGGGTGCGGCCGTCGTACTGCACTTCTGCAAAGCTGCTTCGTAGGCCCGCTGGTAGTCCTCCCACCGGCTTCGCTCGTCGACGTCGTCCGGGTTGAACTTCCAGTGCTTCGCGGGGTCGTCGAGCCGGGCAGCCAGCCGTTCCCCCTGCTCCTTCTTGGAGATGTGGAGGAAACACTTGATGATCGTGGTGCCGGCCTTGGTGAGCTCCTTCTCGAACGAGTTGATCGCCGGGTAGCGGCTCGCGATCGTGTCCGCCGATGCGATCTCGTGCACCTTGGCGATCAGCACGTCCTCGTAGTGGCTGCGGTCGAAGATGGCGATCATCCCCGGCTCGGGCACGTGCCGCTCGATCCGCCACAGGAAGTCGTGTCGCAGCTCCGCGCGGCTGGGGGCCTTGAACGCGGTGCTGTTCACCCCCTGCGGGTCGAGCTGGCCGACGCAGTGCCGCATCACCCCGCCCTTGCCGGAGGTGTCCATGCCCTGCACCACCAGCAGCAGGCTGCGTTTGCCGCCCCCGCGCGACTCGGCGTACAGGCGCTCCTGGAGGTCCCCGACGGGACCCGCCAGCGCGGCGAGCGCGGCGCGCCCGTTCTTCTTCCCGCCCTTGAAGCGCGGTGTCGCATCCGGGGGGTAGTCGGACAGCCGGACCGGTCCGGGACCGACTCGGAGTGCGCCGCTCAGTGTCTTCGCCATGAACTGATTGTGGACCACCGCACCGCAAGCATCGTGAGAGGCTGCCTGCATGGAGCTACCCGTGATGCCTCCGTTGGCGCCGATGCTCGCGAAGTCGGCGTCGGCGGTTCCCTCACCGGAGCGGTACGACGGGGGGCTCCTCTACGAGCCGAAGTGGGACGGTTTCCGGTGCATCGTCTTCAAGGATGGCGACGAGGTCGAGCTGGGCAGTCGCAACGAGCGCCCACTGACGCGCTACTTCCCGGAGATAGCCGACGCCGCCCGCCGGCTGCTGCCCGATCGGTGCGTGCTGGACGGGGAGATCATCGTCGCGCTCGGCGGTCGGCTGGAGTTCGAGCGGCTGCAGGAGCGGATCCACCCCGCGGAGTCGCGGGTGCGGATGCTCGCCGAGACGACTCCCGCGACGTACATCGCGTTCGACCTGCTCGCGCACGGGACCGAGTCGATGCTGGAGGCACCGCAGGGACAGCGACGCAACGCACTGGTGGCGGCTCTGGCGGGGATCCCGGCGCCGTTCCACGTGACGCCGGCAACCGACGACATGGCCGTGGCGGAGCAGTGGTTCACCACATTCGAGGGCGCGGGTCTCGACGGGATCGTCGCGAAGCCGAAGGCGGCGCCGTACCAGCCTGGTGTGCGCGCACTGACCAAGGTCAAGCACGTTCGCACCGTCGACGTCGTCCTGGCCGGATACCGGCTGCACAAGTCCACCACGCCGCAGACTCCGCTGCTCGGGTCGTTGCTCCTTGGCCTGTACGACGACAGCGGGCGTCTCCAGCACGTGGGCGTCTGCGCCGCATTCCCGGCGGCTCGGCGGGCCGAGCTGATCACCGAGCTGGAGCCGCTGGTCGTCGAGCCGGCGCAGCACCCATGGGCGCAGTGGGCTGCCGCCGAGGCACTGGGGTCGGACCGGATGCCCGGGGCGCAGTCACGGTGGAACTCCGGTAAAGACCTTTCCTGGATCCCGCTCGACCCGGTCCTGGTCGCCGAAGTCGGCTACGACCACATGGAGGGCACGCGCTTTCGGCACACGACGCAGTTCAAGCGCTGGCGTCCGGACCGCACTCCGAGGTCCTGCACGTACGAACAGCTGGAAGAGCCGGTCAGCTACGACCTTGCCGAGATATTCGGTGGGTGAGGTGGTCGGGCATGATGGTGGCACCGAGCCAAGGAGGCGCCGCATGTACAACGTCGTGATCCTCGCCGAACAGGCGATGACGGCGGGTGACGCGGAGGAGGTGGTCGCGCTCCACGAGGCGATCGAGGAGTCCCGGCACTATTACGTGGTCATCCCCGCCGACGACGCCCAGCAGCGGGTCGGAACGGCTCTGCATAGCCTCGGCGACGACGGGGAACCCGCCGCTGCCTCACCAGGCGAAGCCGCGGGAGCTGTGCGGAGCAGGCGGGCCGACGGCGCGAGCCCCGGCGATCCCGTCGAGGCCAGCGCCGACGCCATCCGCCGGCTCGGAGTGGACGCGAGCGGCGAGTACGGCTCAGACGACCCGATAGACGACCTCGAGCGGGTCGTGGCCGACCAACAGGCGTCCGAGGTGATCGTGATGACGCGCCCGCACGTCGTAGCCGAGCTGCTTCACCTCGACTGGACGGCCAAGGCACGCCGACGGATCGGGGTTCCGATCCTTCATCTGCTCGAGCACGAGCCACTCGACGCCGAGGCCGGCAACGGCCAGGGCATCTCGGGCATGTAGCTGTCCGCTCCGCGCGCCGGGAGATTGGCTCTGTGCCGATTTGAGGGCTTTCTCACTTCCATCGGGGCCGACCGGGTGGCCCACCTGGGCTATGTCGCCATGAGTCAGACCGGGTTACTTTGTGCTCACCTGCCTATCTTTCTCAGGAGGAGTGCTCTTTCATGAAACGCCCCCAACTCAGACATCCGCGCCTGCTCGTGGCGACGACGGGCGCACTAGCCCTCGTCGGTGCCGCAGCAGCCACTCAGTCCCCAGTAGTCGCGGCCCAGGACGTTAGTCCGCTGATGGCTCGCCACGTCACCGTGACCAGCGGGTTGGACAACCCGCGCCAGCTGAGCCTGCTCCAGAGCGGCGACTTCCTCGTAGCCGAAGCCGGGCACGGTGGCGACATCTGCAGCCATGGGAACTGCATCGGTATCACCGGCAAGGTGACCCGCATCCACGGAGGGGTCCCCACCCACGTGATGGCCGGGCTGCTGTCGGCTGCCAGCAAGGACGGCACCGGCGCTGTCGGGCCCGACGGCGCGAGCCAGCTGCCCGGAGGCCCGTACCTGACCGTCGAGAGCATCGCGGACGCGAGCTTCGTGCCGCCCGGTCTTCCTGCCTGGCAGGCCGGCAAGCTGATCGCAAAGCTGCCTGGCGGTCCGAAGCATCAAGTCGCCGACATCTCTGCCTACGAACGGAACAACGACCCAGACGGTGAAGGCCCGGACTCCGACCCGTACTCGGTGCTCGCCCTCAACCACCAGACGCTGGTAGCCGATGCTGCCGGGGACGACATCCTCAGCGTCCGTGGTCACAAGGTCTCCCTGTGGGCGCTGCTGCCGGAGTACGGCCCGAAGATCGACGCGGTCCCGACCGTCATCACCAAGGGCCCACAAGGCAACATCTACGTGGGTGAGCTGCACTCCGAGCTCAAGCACAAGGCCAAGGTCTGGGAGTACGACCGGTGGGGCAACGTCATCCGGCATTGGAACGGGTTCACCACGGTGACGGGCGTGGCCCGCGGTGGCGACGGCAGCCTCTACGTAAGTGAGCTGTTCGGCGGCGTCTGCACCTTTGACCAAATCCCGAGCTGCTTCCCGGGTCGGGTCACGAGGGTCTGGCCGGACGGCACCCGCACCCACGTCAACGTGCCCTTCCCCCATGGCGTCGTCGTCACGGGCGGACGGGTCTACGTCAACGCCTTCTCCATCTCCCCGGGCACCGGCTTCGGCGGGAACCCGGCCTGGAGCGGGCAGCTCTGGCGGGTCTTCCCCTAGGCGCGCCGATAGCAGCACAGCACTAGCGTCAAGATCCGACGGTCAGATCGCCAGGGCGATCTGACCGTCGGATGTTTCGAGCTCAGGAAGTGTCCTCGCTGGTCACGGTGCGTTTTCGAGAAGGCTGCACCCGCATCGGCTCGCCGGGCATCTTCGGGTACTCAGGCGGGTAGGGCATGTCGCCCTCCCCCGCCGCCACGTCGGCGGCGTACATGTCGAGCAGCGGCTGCAACGAAAACGCCTTGTCGTTGATGGGGGCGTGCAGGTCGCCCACGTCGGCAAGGCGCTGCGGAACGGTGCGCAGATGGAACTGCCGAGGGTGCAGACCGTCGAGCTCCTCCCAGTGCACCGGGGTCGAGACCGGAGCGCCCGGCTGCGGTCGCAGGCTGTAGGCGCTGGCGATCGTCCGGTCGCGGGCGTTCTGGTTGAAGTCGACGAAGATGCGGGCGCCGCGCTCCTCCTTCCACCACTTCGTCGTCACCTCGTTCGGCATCCGCCGCTCCAGCTCGCGCCCGAAGGCGATCGCCGCATGCCGTACGTCGGTGAAGGTCCACTGCGGCGCGATGCGCACGTAGACGTGCACGCCACGATTGCCGGACGTCTTCGGGAAGCCCCGCAGTCCCAGCTCCTCGAGGAGCAGCCGAGCCCTCCCCGCAACCCGAACGGCGTCGGCGAAGTCGGTGCCGGGCTGCGGGTCCAGGTCGAGGCGGAGCTCGTCGGGATGGTCGACGTCGTCGCGGCGCACCGGCCACGGATGGAAGGTGATGGTGCCGATCTGCGCCGCCCACGCGACCACCGCCGGCTCGGTCGGGCAGACCTCGTCGGCGGTGCGACCCGACGGGAAGGAGATTCGCGCCGTCTCCACGTAGTCGGGAGCGCCTTGCGGTACGCGCTTCTGGAAGAACGCGTCGCCGTGTCGGTCCGCGCGCGTCGCCAGCTTGATGCCCTCGTGGACCCCCTTCGGCCACCGCTCGAGCGTCGTCGGACGCAGGCTCAGCGCTGACATCATCGCGCCGCCGACGGCGGCGTAGTAGGCGACGACATCCAGCTTGGTCGCCTCCGGCGTTTCGGCCGTCGCGGGGAAGATCACCCGGTCGGGGTTGGTGACACGGACCTCGCGGCCGGCCACGTCGACGTACGTCGCGGGAGTCGCCATGGCGCATCAGCGTAACCCCATCGAAAGATCCACGAGCCCGCCCGCCGACCGCCGCCCCGTAGGCTTGGGGCCATGACGACGAAGGTGACGAAGACCGAAGCCGAGTGGAAGGCCGAGCTCAGCCCCGAGGAGTACACGGTGCTCCGCAAGTCCGGCACCGAGCGGCCGTGGTCCGGCCGCTATGTCGACACGAAGACGGTGGGCAGCTACCGGTGTCGTGCCTGCGGCGCTGAGCTCTTCCGCTCCGAGACCAAGTTCGACAGCCACTGCGGATGGCCGTCGTTCTGGGAGCCCAGCGACGGCGACAACGTGCGGCTCATCAAGGACCGCGCGCTGGGGATGACCCGCACCGAGGTGCGGTGCGCCAGCTGCGACTCGCACCTCGGCCACGTGTTCCTCGGTGAGGGGTACGGCAACCCCACCGACGCCCGCTACTGCATCAACAGCGTCAGCCTCGAGCTCGTCCCGGCGAGCGCCGACTCCTGACCCGCGATTCGTCTGCGGTGCTCCGGCGCTGACCACAGTCAGAACCGCAGACGAATCGGCATTGGGAGCGGGTCAGGGGAGGGCGGCGACGAGCTCCTCGACCGGCCGGCGGCGCCCCGTGTAGAACGGCACCTCCTCGCGCACGTGGCGGCGCGTCTCACTGCTCCGCAGGTGCCGCATCAGGTCGACGATCCGGTGCAGCTCATCGGCCTCGAAGGCCAGCATCCACTCGTAGTCCCCCAGCGCGAACGAGGCGACGGTGTTGGCCCGCACGTCGGGGTAGTCGCGCGCCAGCTGACCGTGCTCGGACAGCAGCGCCCGGCGGTCGGCATCGGGCAGCAGGTACCACTCGTACGAGCGGACGAACGGGTAGACGCACAGGTAGTCCCGTGCCCGCTCGTCGGCCAGGAACGCCGGGATGTGGCTCTTGTTGAACTCCGCCGGACGGTGCAGCGCGGTCTGTGACCAGACGGGCGTCAGCCGGCGACCGAAAGCCGTCCGCCGCCACCCGTTGTAGGCCGACTGCAGGCTCTCCACGTCGCTCGCGTGCCACCACACCATGACGTCGGCGTCGGCACGCAGCCCCGACACGTCGTACGTGCCCCGGACGGTCACGTCGGCGGCGTGCAGGTCCGACAGCAGCTGGCTCACCTCGGCCGCCTCTGCAGCCACGGCCGAGTCGTCGGCGCTGCCGGCACGCCGCTCGGTGAGGGCGAAGACCGACCACATCGTGTAGCGGATGACGTCGTTGAGCTCGCGCGCTGCCTTGCCCTGCTGCGGGCGCTTGCCGGCGGCCGGCTCGGAGGTGGTCATGAGGCCATTGTTTCGCGGGCCTGGAGATGGGCGACGACCCGGGTCGCTGCCTGCTGGGCATTCGCGATACAGGCCGGGATGCCGAGGCCGTCGTACGCCGCTCCGCAGACCTCGAGTCCCGGCACCAAGCGCACCGCCTCCCGGATGCGGCGCACCCGGTCCAGGTGCCCGACCGTGTACTGCGGCAGCCCGCCACCCCAACGCGTGACGACTGCCTCCACCACGCCGCCGCGCATACCCACCGCCTCACCCAGCTCGGCGACGGCAGTCTGCACGAGCTCCTCGTCGTCTCGGTGCAGCTGCCGCTCGTCGCCGTACCGCCCGATAGAGCAGCGGACGACCAGCAGCTCGTCGGACAGCCACCCCCACTTGCGCGTCGAGTACGTCGCGGCCTTCACCTGTCTGCCGTCCACCGGCGGCACGAGGAATCCCGAGCCGGTCAGGTCCGCCCTGGCGGTCGATGCCGGCAGAGCGAGCGTCACGACGGCCATTGACGCGTACTCGATTCGGGCCAGCTCGGTGGCCGCGGCCGGCGCCGACACCCGCAGCATCCTGGCGGCCGGCACCGCGGGAGCCGCCACCACGACGGCGTCGGCGTCGATCGTCTCCGGAGCGATGGTCGGACCGATCACCAGCCGCCAGCCGCTTCGGGTGCGCGAGACCTCGCGGACCGTCGTGCTGCATCGCACGGTCGCGCCGGCTGCGCGGACCGACCGCTCGACAGCGACGCCAAGGCGGCCGACGCCGCCACTGATCCCGGCGAAGACGGGGACCGGCTCGACTCCCGACGGCGTCGCTGACGCGGCGGCCACGGCAGAGGCGGCGGCGAGCAGGCTGCCATGCTCTGCGATGGCGGGCACCAGCTGAGGCACGGCGGCGTGTAGTGACAGCTCGTCGGCACGTCCGGCGTACACCCCTCCGAGCATCGGCTCGACGAGCCGGTCACGGATCTCAGCGCCGAGCCGGCGCGACACCAGCGCACCGACGCCGACATCCTCCGACGCGTCGATCCGGCGCAGCACACGCTCGAGCCGCGCCCGCCGCAGGCCACGACCGGTCATGATGCCGGTTGCACCGAGGACGCTGAGGTCGGCGGGGACGCCCATCACCGTGCGGGGAAGCTCACGGACGGCGCCCCTCGTCCAGACTCCGGCCGACGTCGTCAACGGGTAGACGAGGTCGTCGCCCAGCCCGACGTCGCGGGCGAGCGCGACGGCCTCGGGGCGCCTGTTGAGCATCGCCTCGGCGCCCAGGTCGACCTGCTGCCCCGCCACCTCGCCAAGGCGCAGCTTCCCCCCCGTCCTCGGCCCCGCCTCCAGCAGCGTGACCTGCACACCGGGTGCAAGGCTGAGTACGGCGTGAGCCGCCGCCAGGCCGGCGATGCCGGCGCCCACCACCACGACGTGGGCACGATGCTCCGACGAGGCGTCGGTGTCCCGGCGGGCGGCGCTGTCCACGCTGCCAGTCTCCCAGGCCCGGACCATTGCCCAGCCACCGCGCGGAACCGGACATGCAGGCAGTGCGTCTCACCAGCATGACCGACATCGCGAACCGCGCTCGCCGCCAGCACCACCGCGCCCTGACCTGGGCCTCTCTTGCCGCCGTCGGAGCTGTGCTCGCCGTCTCGGCCTGCAGCGGCCCGTCGACCTCGAACTCGGCAGGGGCCCCCCGCGCCCAGTTCGAAACCGCCGTGCCCTCTGCGGCCCCCCAGGCCGGTGCTGGCAGAGACGTAGCGGGAACGATGACCTTCAGCGCCGTTCACGGCGGGACCGGGCTGGCCAAGATCAGCGCGGTGGCGCTTGCGCGAGACCAGATCAAGAAGGCGCAGATCGCGCTCCGCTCCGACAAGGTGGCCAGTGTCGTCACGTCCATAGAGACAGTCGCGGCCGCACAGGGCGGCTTCATCGACAGTGAGGACACCTCGACCGACACCCACGGCGTGGCGCAGTCGTCGGCCGTCACGCTGCGGGTGCCGGTCGACGCGTTCACGACGACCGTGGACGCCGTGGCGCGGCTGGGCAGGCTGGAGAGCAAGAAGACCACCACGGTCGACGTCACCGGTCAGGTGGCCGATGTGGCCTCCCGGGTGTCCAGCGCCAAGGACTCGATCACCCAGCTGCGGCTGCTGTTCAGCCACGCCACCAAGCTGGGCGACATCATCACCTTGGAGTCCGAGCTGTCGGCGCGGGAGTCCGACCTGGAGGCTCTCCAGGCCCAGCAGCGCGTGCTGACCGCGCAGACGAGCCTCTCCACCATCTCCGTATCCGTCACCCGGGACCAGGCGCCGCCGCCGCCGTCCGGTCGCGACGACCACGCCGGTTTCCTCGGTGGCCTCCAGCAGGGGTGGGACGCGCTCGTGACGACGTTCGACAACGTCGCTCACGCACTCGGGGCGGCGCTCCCGATCGGCATTACCGTGGTCGCGCTGGCGCTGCTTGGCTGGGCAGCCGTTCGCCGGCTCCCCCGGCGCCGGGCTGGTACGAGTGGATGACGTCGACGAGGCGCGCCAGCACGTCCGGGTCGGTACCCGGCAGCACCCCGTGCCCCAGGTTGAAGATGTGCCCGGCGGCGCTCTCCCCCCTGACCAAGATGTCGAGGGCCGCCGCCTCGACGACCTCGGGGGGAGCAAAGACCAGCGTCGGGTCGAGATTGCCCTGGACCGCCTGACCGGGCTGGATGCGGAGTACCGCATCGTCGAGCGGAACACGCCAGTCGACCCCCATCACCTCGACACCCGCGGTCGACATATCGGCCAGCAGCTCGCCGGTGACCACCCCGAAGTGGATGCGAGGGACGCCGAGGTCCTCGACGGCTTCGAAGACGCCGCGGGTGTGCGGGAGGACGAAACGCCGGTAGTCGGCGGGCGACAGGCCACCGGCCCAGGAGTCGAAGAGCTGCACGGCTGCCGCACCCGCCTCGACCTGCTGACGCAGGAACGCCGCAGAGATCGCGCTCAGCCGGGTCAGCAGCGCATCGAAGACCCGCGGCTCGCCGTACATCAGCGACTTCGTACGCGCATGGTCCTTGGACGGACCGCCCTCGATCAGGTACGACGCCAGCGTGTATGGCGCTCCCGCGAAGCCGAGCAACGGGGTGCCCCCGAGCTCGCCGACCAGGTCGCCGACAGCCTGGTCGATGAACCCCAGTCGGCTCGGGTCTGGCGGCGGCAGCGCCTCGACCCCGGCCATGTCGCGCACCGGCGCTGCAACCACGGGACCCACCCCGGGGACGATGTCCAGGTCGACCCCGAGCGCCTTGAGCGGCAGCACGATGTCACTGAAGAGGATCGCCGCGTCTACGCCGTACCGGCGCACGGGCTGCAGGGTGATCTCGACGATGAGCTCCGGGCTCATGCACGCGTCCAGCATGGCCACGCCTTCTCGGAGCGCGCGGTACTCGGGCAGCGAGCGCCCGGCCTGGCGCATGAACCACACGGGGACGCGGTCGGTCGCAAGACCCCGGGCGGCCCGGATCAGGCGGCTGGCGGCGGGATCGTCGGGCCGCTCGGTCACCCGCCGATCCTGTCACGCTCGCCTGCTGCGGCCGACCGGCGCGTCGGGAAGCGGGCAGGGAGCAGACGTCATAGGCTCGCGTCATGGCCGCGCGCAACGATGTCGACGCGGCGCCGGGTGAGTTCCGCAGAGCGCTGAGACAGTTCCGGTCCGCGCGGCTGCGACCGGAGGTCTTCGTCGAGGAGATGCCGGCACCGCAGCGTATCGCCCCTTTCTCGGCCGCTCTCAGCGCCGACCTGAACG
Source organism: Propionibacteriales bacterium (assembly GCA_038327385.1). Taxonomy (GTDB): domain Bacteria; phylum Actinomycetota; class Actinomycetes; order Propionibacteriales; family Nocardioidaceae; genus JAWWPG01. Next base: position 1,991 of record JBBQKY010000048.1, on the reverse strand, counting down.
TGGGTGGTGAGGAGGTCGGCGGGGGCCGCCTCGTGCTGCTCTACGACCCCGCTGGCAACGACGCCTGGCTGGGGAGCTTCCGCTGCGTCGCCTACGCGCGCGCCGACATCGATCCGGAGATGGTGACCGACCCCCTGCTGGGCGCCGTCGGCTGGACGTGGCTGCTGGACGCCTTGGACGCCCATGACGCGGAGTACGCCGCGCCGAGCGGGACCGTCACCAGGGTTGCCTCCGAGAGCTTCGGTGGCATGTCCGACGAGCCGGGGTCGGCACAGCTCGAGGTCCGCGCCTCCTGGTCACCGGTCGGCCCCCTCGGTGCGCACGTCGAGGCCTGGGGTGACCTCCTCTGCACGGCGGCAGGTCTGCCTCCCGTCCCGGCAGGAGTCATCGCCCTGCCGAACAGGCGCGGCCAACGCGTCCGATGACCGATGGTGCCGATGGTGCCTCCGGTGCCGATGGTGCCGAGGTCCGGCCGCCCGCGGCCCTGCTCACGCTTCGCGACGGTCTGCCACCCGTCGTCGAGACGGCGAGCGACCTGGACCGGAGCGTGTCAGCTCTCGCCGCGGGCACCGGGCCCGTCGCCGTCGATGCGGAGCGCGCCTCGGGTTACCGCTACTCCCAGCGCGCCTATCTGATCCAGCTGCGCCGGCAGGGCGCCGCAACGGTTCTCGTCGACCCCCTCCCCTTTGGCGCCGTTCCCAACGACGCGCTGTCCCCCCTCGCGGCCGCGCTGGGCGACGACGAGTGGGTCATCCACGCGGCGAGCCAGGACCTGGCGTGCCTGACGGAGCTGGGCATGACTCCCACCCGGCTCTTCGACACCGAACTGGCCGGGCGGCTGCTCAACTACCCGAGAGTGGGGCTCGCCGTGCTGGTCGAGGAGCTGCTCGGCTTCTCGATGCGCAAGGAGCACAGCGCGGTCGACTGGTCGAGGCGCCCGCTGCCGGAGTCGTGGCTGAGGTACGCCGCTCTCGATGTCGAGATGCTCGTCGAGCTTCGGGACCGCCTTGCCGAGGAGCTGGAAGCGACCGGCAAGGCCGAGTGGGCGAGGCAGGAGTTCGCCGCCCGCGTGCAGCTGGTCCGGCCCGCCCCGCGAGCGGAGCCGTGGCGTCGGACGGCCGGCATCCACCGCGTGAGCGGCCGTCGCGGGCTCTCGACGGTGCGGGCCATGTGGCAGGTGCGCGACGCCATCGCCCGAGGTCGCGACATCGCGCCGAGCAAGGTCCTGCGCGACGAGGTGATCGTCGAGACGGCGCGCGCGGCCCCGGCCTCGAGAACCGCCCTCAGTCGGCTGGACGGTTTCTCCCGTCGCGGCGCTCAGCGCTACGTCAAGGAGTTCGCCGCCGCCGTGCAGAGCGCTCTGCGGCTTACCGACGACGATCTGCCGGCGGCCTCGCAGCGGTACAACGACGGGCCACCGCCGCCACGGGTCTGGGCCACCAAGTACCCGTCGGCCGCGGCCCGCCTCGCCGCCTGCCGGGAAGTCTTAGCCGTCCTCGGCGCCGAGCTCGACGTGCCGCAGGAGAACCTGCTGAGCCCTGACGCCGTACGGCGACTCACCTGGACGCCACCGCGAGATGTCAGCGTCCAGAGCGTCGGTGCGGCGCTTACCTCGTTCGGCGCTCGCCCGTGGCAGGTGTCGCTGACGGCTGAGCCGCTCGCTGCGGCGCTCGCCGGCCCGGCTTGACCGGTCGCGGTGCGGCTCAGCGCAGGACGAGCTTGGCCAGCGGGTCGTGGTGTTTGATCCGGTGGGTCGGCTCGTAGGTGTGCAGGTGGACGAAGGTGCCGTGCACGGTGTGGTCGGTCGCGATCGCGTCCTGGTGGGTGAGGCCGAGCTTCTGCGAGCACACCGGCCAGGCGCCCCAGGACCAGTTGTTCGCGCGCAGGAGGGTCTCGCCGACCGCCATCTGCTCGACCGCCGTCGCGAGGTCCGCCCGCGCGGCGTAGCGCGTGCCTCCCATGGCGACCCAGGTGGCCTGGGAGAACTGGAG
>JBBQKY010000047.1:0-14890 GCA_038327385.1 Propionibacteriales bacterium | reverse complement strand
GGTGTGGATGGCGCGCGCCTCCAACAAGGCGCCCACCTCGTGCAGCGGCGCCGCGTGCTCGTCGTACCGACGCCCGTTGACGGTGACCGTCCCGGACGTGGGTGCGTCGAGACCGATGATCATCCGCATCGTCGTCGACTTGCCGGCTCCGTTCGGACCCAGGAAGCCGGTGACGATACCGGGTTCGACCGTGAACGTCAGGTCATCGACGGCGGTCTTGTCTCCGTAACGCTTGGTTAAACCGATGGCCTCGATCATGAGATCTCCTCGTTGTGGTTGATGTCTCCACGCTAATGAGGAAGCGCTCACCATCCATCGGGCTCCGGGATGAACCTTCGGGCGGCTCAGTGGCCCTCTCCAGGATGAGGGAGTACGCCGACCGGATGAGTCCCTCACATAGCGGCATCCACGTCACCTCGACGGGTCGGGCGGAAAACAAGTGGCCGGTGCCGTAACGGGTACCTACGCTCGAGGCTATGCACATTCGCGAGCTCGACCTCGACAACGAAGGCGAGCTTCATGACTTCTACGCGATCTACCGCGACGCGTGGCAGGCGGGGGCTCTCGACCGACCGACCTGGCCGGAGCCCGAGATGCTGGCCCACTTCACCGCGCCCGCGGATGACGAGATCCCGTTAGGACTCGTGGCGTTCGAGAAGTCGACGGAGAGCCGGATGGTCGGCGTCGCATTCATGTTCTACCCCGTTCTCGACAACCTGACCAAGGCGTACACCGGTGTCTATGTGGCGCCGGCGGAGCGGGGCCGCGGCATCGGAGGCGAGCTGCTCGAGGTCGTCGTCAACCGCGCGGGCGCCGATGGCCGGCCGGTCATCCTCGCCGAGTCAATCTACGGTTTCGACCGGCGCGAAGACCATCCCAACCGGCGCTTCGCGGAGCATCGCGGGTTCTCGGTGGCGAGCACCGAAGTCTGCCGGCGACTCGACCTCCCGGTTGCCGATGGCCTGCTCGAGGGCTGGATCGCCGAGGCCGCGCCGTACCACACCGAGTACCGGATCGAGACGTTCACCGGAGACATTCCCGAGGACCTGCTCCCTTCGGTCTGCCACGTGGTCAACCAACTGGCTCTCGACGCACCTACGGGCGACATCGACATGGAGGCGGAGCAGGTCACTCCCGAGGTCTGGCACCAGCACGTCGAACGAGGGGTGAAGCACGGGCAGGTGCGCCATGACACGGTCGCCATCGACGCGACGGGCACAGCGGTGGCCGTTACCACTTTGGCGATCTCCGCGGCCGATCCCGGGCGGATGCAGCAGTGGGCGACGATCGTTGCCAGGGAGCATCGCGGACACCGGCTCGGTCTGGCGGTCAAGGCCCAGAACCTGCGGACTGCCCAGCGCCGGCACCCGGACTGCACCGCCGTCTACACCTGCAACGAGGAGTCGAACGGCCCGATGGTCGACATCAACGAGCGGATGGGGTTCAAGCCGCTCGAGCTGATGGTCGAGTTCCAGCGCAAGCTGGACGTCTGACCCGCCCAGCCGCCGACGAATCGCGGGCACCCGCGTGCGACTGGTCGGTCAGGTGGCGAGGCGCTGCCGGACCACGGCGGCGATGCGCTCGGCGACGGCCAATGCCTGGGCCCGGCTCGCCGCCTCCACCATCACGCGAACCAGCGGCTCGGTGCCCGACGCTCGAAGCAGAACTCGACCCGTCTCGCCGAGCTCCGCCGCTGCCGTGGCGACAGCCGCCTGCAGCTTCGGGTCGGTCGAGACGCGCGACTTGTCCACCCCCGGCAGGTTCACCAGCACCTGCGGAAGCCGTCGTACGACGCCCGCAAGCTCCGCCAGAGACTTGCCAGTGGAAACCAGCTGGCCCGCCACTTTCAGCGCCGTGAGCACGCCGTCTCCGGTGGTCGCGTAGTCGGCGAGGATCACGTGCCCTGACTGCTCGCCGCCCAGCGTGATGCCGCGCGCCCGCATCTCTTCGAGCACGTATCTGTCGCCCACATCGGCCAGCACTACGTCTATCCCGGCGGCCCGCATGGCGATGGTGAAGCCGAGGTTGCTCATGACGGTGGAGACGAGGCGACGGCCCGGGAGCTGGCCCGCTCCGTCCAGGGCGATGGCGAGGATCGCCAGAATCTGGTCACCGTCGACATAGTCCCCCACGGCGTCCACCGCCAGCACCCGGTCGGCGTCACCGTCGAACGCGAAGCCGGCAACGGCTCCAGCTCGTAGGACCGCCTCACGCAGGGGCTGCAGGTGCGTCGAGCCGCAGCCGTCGTTGATGTTCCGGCCGTTGGGCGCGGCATGGATCGTGACAACGTCAGCGCCAAGGGCGGTGAAGACCTCCGGCGCCACCACTGACGCTGCACCGTCAGCGCAGTCGAGGACGACCTTCAGACCAGTCAGGGGTTCGGGAGCGGATCGACGCAGATGGTCGCGGTACTGCTGCCTCGCGTCGTCGAGGTCGCCGACGCGACCAACCGCATCGCCCACCGGACGGTGCCACGAGGACCCGAGGTGGGCCTCGATCGAGTGCTCCAAGCTGTCTTGGAGCTTGTGGCCGCCACGGGCGAAGAACTTGATGCCGTTGTCCGCCATCGGGTTGTGAGACGCGGAGATCATCACGCCGAAGTCGGCGTCGCACAGCGCAGTCAGGTAGGCGACCGCGGGAGTGGGAAGCACGCCGAGCCGCTGCACGTCGACTCCGGCGGAAGCCAGGCCAGCGACCACTGCCGCCTCGAGGAAGTCACCCGACGCCCGTGGGTCGCGACCGACAACGACTCGAGGGCGGGTAGACGAGGCGCCGGGCGGTGCGGTGAGGACGTGTGCAGCCGAGACGGCAAGACTCAGCGCCAGCTCGGCGGTGACGAGTCCGTTTGCGAGGCCCCGGACCCCATCGGTCCCGAACAGCCTCCCCACAGCGGCGCTCGGTGTCAGCGCTTGCTGTACTGGGGCGCCTTGCGCGCCTTCTTGAGCCCGGCCTTCTTGCGCTCCTTGATTCTGGCGTCGCGGGTGAGCATGCCAGCCCTCTTGAGACTGGGCCGGTTGGCGTCCTCGTCGGTGGCGTTGAGCGCACGCGACACGCCGAGGCGCAGTGCCCCGGCCTGACCGGAGACACCGCCACCGTGGATGCGGGCCAGCACGTCGTACTGACCGACCAGGCTGGTGAGAACGAACGGCTCGTTGACCAGCTGCTGATGGAGCTTGTTGGGGAAGTAAGCCTCCAAGGTGCGGCCGTTGACCTTCCACTCACCAGAGCCGGGCACGATGCGTACTCGAGCCACCGCCTCCTTGCGGCGTCCGGTCGCCGCCGCCGCCGCGATCGTCACGGACCTCGGCGGCGTGTCGGACGACGGCGCGCTCTCGGTGGTGTACTCGCTCGGAGCGTCGAGCTCCTCGACGGAGATGTCGGTGGTCTCAGCCACGGATGGTCCTCACTTCGAAACGGTGCAAAGCGGCGCCCTACTGGGCGACCTGGATGATGTCGAACGTTTGGGGCTGCTGCGCCACATGGGGATGGTTGGGTCCGGAGTAGACCTTGAGCTTCTTGAGCTGTGCGCGGCTCAGCCGGTTCTTCGGGAGCATTCCCCAGACGGCCTTCTCGATCGCCCTACGGGGATCCTTGTCCAGCAGGTCACCGTAGTTCGTGGTGGACAGACCGCCCGGGTAGCCCGAATGACGGTAGGCGAGCTTGGTCTCACGCTTGTTACCCGAGAGCGCGACCTTGTCGGCGTTGATGATGATCACGAAGTCGCCAGTGTCGACGTGCGGCGCGAAAATGGCCTTGTGCTTGCCGCGCAGCAAAGTTGCGGCCTGGACGGCCAGCCGCCCGAGTATCACGTCGGTCGCGTCGATCACGTGCCACTCGCGGGTGACGTCGCCAGGCTTCGGGCTGTACGTGCGCACGGTCGTTGACCTTTGCTAGTCGTGGGTTACCGCCGGCGCGCAGTGACGCGCACAACGACCGCCCAGAATACCGGCTCCGGCCCGACACGGTCAAAACGGCGGGAGGCCAGCACGGCCAGACGGCCCGGTTTCGTGTTCGCAGGTGCCGGGATAGGTTGGGAGCCCCCGAGCGCGAGGAGCGCATCCGTGTCCGATGGCAACGCCTCCGGCGGCAGCGCCGGCTCTACCCTGACCGTTCGCGACAACCGCACGGGCACCGACTACGAGATTCCCGTCGTTGACGGGGCGATAAGGGCGGCGGACCTCGCCAAGATCAAGGGCGGCGACGGTACCCTGCGGGTTTACGACCCAGGCTTCGTCAACACCGCCTCCTGCCGTTCGTCGGTCACCTATATCGACGGCGACAAGGGTGTCCTCGAGTACCGCGGCTATCCCATCGAGCAGCTCGCTGCCAAGTCGACGTACCTGGAGGTCGCCTACCTGCTCGTACACGGCGACCTTCCGACCAAGCAGCAGTATGCGGCCTGGGAGCACCAGATCACGTTCCACACGTTCGTGCACGAGAACATCAAGAGCTTCATGGAGGGGTTCCGGTACGACGCTCACCCGATGGGGATGCTCCTGGCGTCCGTCGGCGCCTTGTCGACCTTCTACCCGGAGTCACGCGACATCGGCGACCCCAAGATCCGCGACATGCAGGTGATCCGGATGATCGCGAAGATGCCGACGCTCGGGGCGTGGGCCTTCCGGCATGCTCAGGGCAAGCCATATGTCTACCCGGACAACGATCTCGGCTATGCGGCGAACTTCCTCGCGATGCTCTTCAAAATGAGCGAGCAGAAGTTCTTGGCCGACGAGCGGCTCATCAGGGCCCTCGAGGTGCTCTTCATCCTGCACGCTGACCACGAGCAGAACTGCTCCACCAACGCCGTGCGCGCCGTGGGCTCGTCTCAGGTCGACCCCTACTCGGCGGTGGCGGCGGGTATCGGGGCGCTGTTCGGTCCACTGCACGGGGGGGCGAACGAAGCGGTGCTGAAGATGCTGCGTCGGGTCGGCTCGAAGGACAAGGTGCCCGAGTTCATCGAGGGGGTCAAGGCCGGCAAGGAGCGACTGATGGGCTTCGGGCACCGGGTCTACAAGAACTACGACCCGCGCGCGAAGATCATCAAGAAGGCCTGCGACGACGTCTTCGAGGTCACCGGCGTCAACCCGCTGCTCGAGATAGCCGTCGAGCTGGAGAAGATCGCGCTCGAGGACGAGTACTTCGTCTCGCGCAAGCTCTACCCTAACGTCGACTTCTACAGCGGGCTGATCTACGAGGCGCTCAGCTTCCCTCCGGAGATGTTCACTGTTCTCTTCGCCATCCCCCGCACGAGTGGCTGGCTGGCCCAGTGGCTGGAGATGGTGCAGGACCCCGAGCAGAAGATCGCCCGTCCTCAGCAGCTCTACACCGGTGACCGAGGGCTCCACTTCGTGCCGGCCGCAGAGCGCTGGAGGACCTAACTCCCGCTGCTGCTTGCCGCCGTCGAGCGGAGGCACGAGACAATGACGGCATGACCGACACGCACTTTGTGAACCCAATAGCGGAAGGTGCCGACCCTGCCGTCGTCCGGGACGGGAGCCGCTATCTGTGGTGCCAGAGCGAGGGGAACGTCGGTGTGGCGGTTTGGGTGTCCGACCGGCCGACGACGCTGGGTACGAAGCACGTGGTGTGGCGAGCGCCTGCTCGCGGGCCGTACTCGAAGGAGGTCTGGGCGCCGGAGCTCTTCCGCTTCGACGGCCGCTGGTACATCTACCTGGCCGCCTCCGACGGTGACGACGTGAATCATCTGACGTACGTGCTGGAGTCGGTCTCCGACGACCCGCTCGGCGAGTACACCCTGCACGGTCCCTTGCTCACGGGCGACTCGGCAGCAGACGGCGCCAGCCCTATCTGGGCCATCGACATGACGATGTTGAGCCTCGACGGCTCTCGCTACGCCATCTGGTCGGGCTGGCCACGGCCCCGCAAGAACCGTCAGGACCTGTACATCGCTCCCATGCAGAGCCCCACCCGCCTGAGTGGTGACCGCGTGCTCCTGACGCGGGCAGGCGACTACCCCTGGGAGCACATCGACGACACGCCACGAAGCAAGGCCCTAGCCGAGGCGCCTCAAGTGCTGCAGCGCGACGGTCGCACACTCCTCGTCTACTCCTGTGGGGCGTCATGGCTGCCGACGTACAAGCTCGGCATGCTGGAGCTCATTGGGACGGACCCGCTCGACCCGGCTAACTGGCGAAAGCTGCCCGATGCGGTCTTCCGGTCCAACGAAGCGACGTACGGCGTCGGGCACGCGGCCTTCACGCTGTCGCCGAACGGGCGCGAGTGGTGGCTCGCCTACCACGCCAAGCAGGACCGCGACCCGGGTTGGCGTCGAGCCCTGTACGTGCAACCGATGCGGTGGAAGACGGACGGGACGCCCGCTCTCGGGCAGCCGGTGGCGAACGGAGCACCCGTGCCGGTCCCGGCGGGCACGCCGACGACGGCGGTACGAACATCTCGTACGTGGCAGTTCGGGACCGACGGACAGGACGGTTTCGACTACTTCGGCCACCACCAGTTCTTCGCCACCGAGCCGGACGGCCTGCATCTCGGAATCGTTCCGCGGGCCCCGGTGAACGCCTACCGCAGTGGCGAGAAGGTGGTCCTGCGGGACGGCGACTACGGCGACTTCCGGGCCGTCGTCGACTTCAACGTCAAGGACGGCGCGCACGACGTCGGCCTGGTCTTCCGCGTCACGCGGCCCGCCGTGGGCTTCGACGCGATGCGGGGTTACTTCGCGGGGGTCTCCCCCGGCCGAAACACCGTCGTCCTGGGTGCGATGGACGGACGTGCCTGGCGCGAGATCGCCAGCGCCCCGGTCTTCCTGAACCCGGAGCAGGCGCAGCGCATCACCGTGACGGCGGTCGGCTCACGGTTGACGGTGTACGTCGGGACAGATCCGCAACCGGCTCTGGCGATCGACGACGCCGCCTACGCACGCGGCTCGATCGGCTGCCGGGTCGTGGACGCCCATGCCGTCTTCACATCGTTGACCATCGCCGCTGGTTGACCAAGCTGTTCCACCCGCGTTACCAAATCACCGCGCCCGCGTCACTCGGCCCTCGTCCCACACCGGCCCGTCGGACTCGTAGACCGACCCGTCAGCGCCGAACACACAGAACCTGTCGAAGCCGCGCGCGAACCAGCGGTCGTGGGTGACCGCCAGCACGGTCCCCTCGAACCCCGCCAGACCCTCCTCGAGAGCTTCGGCCGACTCGACGTCGAGGTTGTCGGTCGGCTCGTCGAGGAGCAACAGCGTGGCGCCCGAGAGCTCGAGCAGCAGGATCTGAAACCGCGCCTGTTGACCTCCCGAGAGGGACTCGAAACGCTGCTCCGAGGCGTACGCAAGCTCGTAACGGTCGAGCGCGCGAGCCGCCTGCTCCCGCGGCATGCCCTGCCGGCCCATCCCGTTCGGCGCGGTGTCGCCGCGGTGCAGGATCTCGAGCAGTGTTCGGCCGACGAGCTCGGGGTGCTCGTGCGTCTGGACGAACCAGCCCGGCCGCACCCGAGCGCCGAGCTTCGCACGTCCCTCGTGGCGCACCGGCTCGACCGGCCGCTCCCCAACCGGCCGGTGCTCCACGTCCGGGTCGCTGCCGCCCGCGGCGAGCAGCCGCAGGAAGTGGGACTTGCCCGAGCCGTTCGAGCCCAGCACGGCGAGCCTCTCGCCGTACCAGACCTCGAGGCCGAACGGCTTCATCAAGCCGGTCAGCTCGAGTCCCTCGCAGACGACCGCGCGCTTGCCGGTGCGACCGCCCGACAGCCGCATCCTGACCTTCTGCTGCAGTGGCTGCTCCTCGGGAGGACCTAACTCATCGAACATCCGCAGCCTGGTGACGGCCGCCTGGTATCGCGACGCCATGGCGTCGTTGTAGGCGGCCTTCTGCTTGTACATCTGGACCAGCGCCTTGAGCTTGGCGCGCTCCTCGTCCCAGCGCCTCCGCTGCTCCTCCAGGCGCGCGAACCTGTCCCGTCGGGCGCCGTGATAGGTCCGGAAACCGCCCGGATGGGTCCAGACCGTGTTGCCTGCGCCACCCAGCTCAACGGTAACGATGCGCGTGGCGGTGTTGCTCATCAGCTCGCGGTCGTGGCTGACGAACAGCATGGTTTTCGGCGACTCCCGGATCCGGTCCTCGAGCCAGAGCTTGCCCGGCACGTCCAGAAAGTTGTCGGGCTCATCGAGCAGCAGCACCTCCTCCGGCCCCCGCAGCAGTGCTTCGAGCACCAGCCGCTTCTGCTCGCCTCCGCTGAGCGTCGTCAGCTCGCGACACTTCGCCTTGTCGTACGACGTGCCGAGTGCGGCGACGACACAGACGTCCCAGAGCACCTCGGCGTCGTAGCCGCCCGCGTCGGCCCACTCGCCGAGGGCGGCGGCATAGCTCATCTGCGTCTTCTCGTCGTCGGACTGCATCATCGCGAGCTCGGCACCGGTGACCAGCTCGGCCGCTGCCCGGACCCGGGCCGGCGCTACCGACAGCAACAGGTCGTGGACGGTCAGCCCCTCATTGCCCTGGATGACCATCTGCCGCATGACGGCGAGTCCGCCGCTGCGGGTGACGGCACCGGCGTGCGGCGCGACGTCGCCGACGATGATCCGCAGCAGTGTGGTCTTGCCCGCGCCGTTGGCGCCGACGAGTGCCACCTTGGCTCCCTCGCCCACACGGAACGACACGTCGTCGAGCAGCACCCGGCCGTCGGGCAGCTCGTACCGGACGCCCGCGACGTCGACGTGACCCATGTCTGTTGTCTCTCCCTCACCGAAGCAGCTCAATCCTCCCCCGCGAACCGGCACCCCCGCACCTGCATTTCTGACTATCCAGCGGTTTCGGCGGATTGTCAGGAGAGGTGGGACAGGGCCGACTCGAGGGCGCGGTGGAAGGTCGGGTACGCGTAGATCATCGAGCGCAGGGTGGCGGTCGGCACGGCAGCATGCACCGCCACGCTCAAGGCCGACAGCACCTCACCACCCATCGGGCCGGCCGAGGTGGCCCCCACCAACAGCTTCCGGTCGACGTCCTCCACGAGCTTGATGAAGCCGTCGTTGCCGGCCTTGTGGATCCAGCCGCGCGTCGAGCTGGCGAGATCGGTGAAGCCCGTCCGGACGCTTATCCCCGCCTCACGGGCCTGTTGCTCCGTCATCCCCACCGCACCGATCTCCGGGTCGGTGAACGTCACCCGGGAGACGGCCCGATAGTCGGCATCCGGTCCTTCCTGAGCCAATATGTCGCGTACGACGATCGCGGCCTGGTACATCGACATGTGCGTGAATGCGCCCTTGCCGGTGATGTCCCCGATGGCCCACAGCTTGTCGCCAGCCCGGAGGCGCTCGTCGGTGTCCACGGATCGCGCCGCCGGGTCGAGACCGACGGTCTCGAGCCCAATCGACCACAGGTTGGGGCGGCGCCCGGCTGCCACCAGCAGCTTGTCAGCGCGCAACGTCTGGTCGGAGAGGTTCACGGCGAACCGTCCAGCCTCGTAATCCACAGCCGAGATGTCCACGCCGGTAAGCACGTGGATCCCTTCGTTCTTGAAGACGCGGGCGACCAGCTCGCTCGACTCCGGCTCCTCCGGCGCCAAGATCCGGTCGGCCACCTCGAGCACGGTGACGTCGACGTCGAAGCGCGCAAAAATCTGCCCGAGCTCGAGGCCGATCGCACCACCGCCGATGACGATGAGCGACCCCGGCAGGTCGGTGACCTGCACCGCGTCGCGGTTCGTCCAGTACGGCGTCTGGGCGAGCCCTGGGACGGGTGGAACGCCCGGCTCGGTGCCCGTGTTCAGGACGACGCCGACGCGCGCGCGGTACGAGGTTCCCTCGACCGTCACCTCGCCGGTACCGCTGAGACTGCCGTGACCTCTGACGAACTCGACTCCACTCGCGGTGAGCCGGTCTACGGCCACCTTGTCGTCCCAGTTGTCCGTGGCTTCGTCGGATATCCGCGCGGCCACAGGTGACCAGTCGGGGGTCGCGACCGCGTGCCCCGCCATCCCGTCGACGCGTCGCGCCTCGGCCAGCAGGTTGGCGCTGCGGATCATCATCTTGCTCGGAATACACCCGTAGTAAGGACATTCGCCCCCCACCAGGTGCTTGTCAACGCCCACCACCTCAAGACCAGCTTTCGCCAGCTCGGTCGCTACGTGCTCGCCGCCGGGACCGAGCCCTACGACAACGACATCGACATCTTTCGTCATGAGGCTCCTTTTGGACCACAAGCCAGCCGGGCGCTGAGCAGTGTTGGGCTGACTCCAGTCTGACGGTGCCCACCCGGCAGGCGAAGGGGGACTCTCCCGATTACCACGCGCGACGACGACGGGCCACCCCGAAAGGATTTGTGCCAGGATTCGCATTATGAGCAATAACAGCGGCACGATGACCTCTCCGTTCGGCTTCTGGGTGCGCCATGCGGGGCGGTTCATCGTGTCTTCCCGTCGTACCGTTCGGCTGAAATCCGGGCCTGTCCGCTGGGCCTTGGCGGCCACTATCGGCCTGGCCGTTGTCGCCTGGCAACCGGCAGGGCGTCGAGGCCGTCGGCCGTCGCCCAGCTCACCTGGACGAGTGTCAGCCCGGGCGAAGGCGGCCAGACGTGCGGAGTCCGCACCTACGGCACGCTGTGGTGTTGGGGCTACAACGGCCAGGGTCAGCTCGGCGACGGCACGACAACCAACCACTCCAGACCCATCCGGATAGGCAGACATACCGACTGGTCAACCGTGTCGGCAGGCCTGACTCACACATGTGCCACCCGCACTGACGGCACCGCGTGGTGCTGGGGGGCAAACACGCAGGGCGAACTCGGCGACGGTACGACGACCCAACGGCTCGTCACGGTCCGTGTCGGAACAGCCACCAACTGGACGTCCATCAGTGCCGGAAGCACGCACAGCTGCGGCCTGCGCGGCAACGGCGTGGCGTGGTGCTGGGGCTCCGAGAGCTTCGGGAAGCTAGGCAACGGCAAGCACGGAAAAAAGTCCACGGATCACCCCGTCCAGGTCCAGACCACGAGGCGCTGGATCATGCTGGATGCAGGCGACGAGCACACCTGCGCAGTTCCCGCGAGTCTCAGCGCCTGGTGCTGGGGGTCCAACATCAGCGGGCAGCTCGGAATCGGCTCCATCGGCCGCCGGAACGGCCGCGACACACCCACGCGGGTGGGGGCTTACTCGGACTGGACCACGGTGATCGCCGGCTACGAGACGACATGCGGAATCCGGGCGGGCGGCTCGGCATGGTGCTGGGGAGACAACTCCTCCGGGCAGCTCGGCGACGGGACCAAGACGACCAGAACTGTACCCACTCAGGTGGTCGCCAACACGAACTGGACCTCGATCCGGCCGGGCGGCAGTCACACCTGCGGGACGCGCGCCGGTGCCACAGCTTGGTGCTGGGGCAGCAACGACCACGGGCAGCTGGGGGACGGGAGCATGAGCGCATCCGCCGTCCCGGTGCGGATCGGTGCAGCCACCAGCTGGATGATCGTGTCCGCCGGGGGCACCATCTACAAGAACCACACCTGCGCCCTGCGCGCGAGCGGCACCGCCTGGTGCTGGGGAGACAACCTGAGCGGCCAGCTAGGTGACGGTACGAACGTCGATCGGCTCACGCCGGCTCAGCTCTACTGAGCTGATGGCGCAAGCCGATCGAGTCGTGCCTGTTGGGTCAGGTCAGGCTTGAACCGCCGGTTGAGCTCGAGTCGCTGGCTGAGTCGCGGACCTGCTGCCCGGCATCCTTGGCCTCCGACGTCACCGTCTGAGCGGACGACTTGCCCTGCTCCTGCACCGTCTGAACCGCCTCGGTCGCAGTATCCCGCAACGTCTGGACGGCGTCCTGTGCCGGCTCTTGCATGTCGTCCTTGATCTCGTTGGCGATCTCGGAGACGTGCTGCTTGACGGGCTCCTTCAGCTCACTCGCCTTCTCCTGCAGGGCCACTGCCGCGTTCTGCTCAGCCTGCGAGGCAGGCAGCAGGCTGGCGATGAGCATGCCCGCGCCGAAGGCCACCAATCCGGCGGCCAGCGGGTTGCCCTCTGCCTGCCTACGAGCCGCGTCGGGTGCCCCACCGACCGCGTCTGTGACACTCGACTGAGCCGAGCTCGCCTTGTCGCCGATGGCGCTGGTTCCTGACGATGCTGTACCCATGACCCGTTCCCTTATGGAGCCGACCGCCCCTTTGGTCTTGTCAACCCGGCGCTGCACGATGCGCCCGGGGCTGACCTTCTCGTTGATGAGATCGACATCGCGGCTCAGGTCCTGGCGAGTCCGCTCGATCTCCTCCCTCAGCTCTTCTGGGCTTTGACCCATTGCGCGTCCTCCTTAAGGGACTCCACCGTCTGTTCAGGCTTCATGTTGACCTGCTGGAGCAGCTTCTTGCCTTGCAGAGCAAGGACAGCCGCCGCGATGCCCCAAAGGAGCGTCACGATGAGTGCTGCGAGCGTCAGGTCCATCCACTTGCTGAGTAGCCACATGAGTGTCGTGGACAAGAAGATGGCAGTCATCCAGCCAGCGAAGGCAGCCCCGCCAAGCATTCCAGCGCCCTTGCCGGCCCGCTTCGCCTCTTCGCGCAGCTCGACCTTGGCGAGGTTGAGCTCCTGGCGCATCAGCTTCGACATGTCCGAGGAAAGCGTTGAGAAAAGGCTGCCCAGCGACCTGTCCTCGATGTTCGGGGAGCTCCCCTCGATGTTCGGGGAGCTCCCCTCGCTGTTCGGGGAGCTCGCCTCCCCCGCGCTGTGACTTCCGCTGATCGAGCTCACCAGGCGTCCCCCGCTTGTGGGTTCTGGTACGACGTACCCTGCACCGCCGGCTGGTCGATTCCGTAGTCGGCGGCGATCCCGGCCTCGGTCGGGTAGCCCTGGGCGGCGACGGGCGCACCTAGCCCGGCCGGCGCACCCAGATCGGTCGTCTCGTCATAGGTCTGCCCGAAGGTGCTGGGGTAGGTCTGCTGGTAGGACGCCTCATCAGATCCCGCGTCACTCTGCTGAGCGGACCTCGCCCCGCGGGCCAGCCGGCCGACGACGACGCCGGCGATCGCGGCACCGACCAGGAACGCACCGGGACGGCGCCGAGCCAGGTCGCGGACCTCGTCGAGCAGCTGCGTCGGGTCGCGCTGCTCGAGGAAGTCGGCAGCCTTGTGAGTGACTTCTCCGCCTTCCTTTGCCAGCTGCACACCAAGGCCGGATCCTTCGGCCTTCTCAGCCATCGAGCTGAGGTCGTCGGCCAAGGAGCGCAGGCTCTCGACGGCCTTGTCACGCTGTGAGGAGGCATGCTCGGTCAGCTGACCGCGGGCCTCGTCGGCGAGCTGCCGCGTCTGCTCCCGGACATCCGCCGTAACGTTCTGAACCTGCTCCTTCGCCGTCTGGGCAACATCTGACGCCTCGCTACGCGCCGTGCTCGCCACGTTCTGAGCTTGATCCTGGGCAGCATCCTTCACACCGCCGGACTGGGTGTAGTCCGTCGAGTCAGGGGGAACTGTCACGAGGGTCTCCTTTCGTTGGAGTCCTGCATGTACCCGCCGAGTGGGAGCGTAAACGTGCGCGCAACGTCGGCGCCTCGCCTGTGCACGCTCGACGGGGCTGCCCGGGTGGGCAACACCGATAGTCTCGCTTACAGCGTAAATCAGCAAATCAGCTGGTCCGTCGACGGGCCTCGAGCACCCGGAACCCCTTGGCGGAGCCCTGCCGCACGCATGGGTAACCGCTTACGCTGATCCACCGCTGAAGCGAGTCAGCGCCGAGGTTCTTCCCTACCACGAGGACTGCCCGGCCGTTGGGGGCGAGCCGCGCCAACCAGTGGCTCAACATGTCGTGCAGCGCTGTCTTGCCGATGTGGATGGGCGGGTTCGACCAGATCTCGTCGAAGACGGCGTCGGCCGGTACGTCGCCGGGCAGCCCCTGGTGGATGCGGTCGGCCAGCCGCAGCGCTACGGCGTTGTCGTGGGTCAGGCGTAGCGCGCGCTCGTTCACGTCGACAGCCCAGACCCGCGCGCCGGGCACCGCCGCCGCCAGCGCGCACGCTATGACTCCGTACCCACAGCCCAGGTCGAGGAAGGTGCCGGCCTGCTGCGGAGACGGCGTCTGGCGCAACAGCACCGCCGTACCCCTGTCGAGCCGGCCGGCCGCGAAGACACCGGACGCGGACTGCAGCCGAAGGTGTTGTCCCCAGACGTCGACGGTGACCGGGCGCCGCTTCTCGACCGACGACGGGTCGCGGGAGAAGTAGTGCTCAGCCATCAAACCAGCATGGCGCGGAGTGGTGACCCTGCGGCCGGCGGGTAGCCGACTTCCTCGAGCGTCAGGCCGTGCGCTGGGACCACCGGCACCTGCGGGTCCCGGACCGCGGCCGCCAGCACCTCAGCCGGCCACTCGACGGGGCGCCGGCCCTCGCCGACCACCAGCAGGCAGCCCACCAGCGATCGCACCATGTTGTGGCAGAACGCGTTGGCGACGACGCGGCAGGTGAGCTGCCCGTTGCGGCGTGACCAGCTCAGCTCGTGCAGGTCTCGCACCGTGGTGGCACCGTCACGGCGCTTGCAGAACGACGCGAAGTCGTGCTCACCCACGAGGCTCAGCGCAGCGTCGTTCATGCTTGCCTCGTCGAGCGCCCGAGCCCATCGCAGCACCTCATGCCGGCGTACCGGGTCGATCGAGCCCACGTCGTCCCAGATCCGGTACGCGTATCGCCGCCACACCGCACAGAACCTGGCGTCGAAGTCGGCAGGCGGGACGCTCACTCGCCGTACGGCAACATCCGCCGGCAGCAGTCGGCCAAGCCGTTGACACAGCTGCGCCGGCTCGATCCCGCCCAGGTCGACGTCAAGGCTGCAGACTTGCCCCCGGGCGTGCACACCCGCGTCGGTGCGCCCGGCCACAGTGAGCCGGACGGCTTCTGCCGGGTCGGCGGGGAGCCGGAGGATGGTGGCCAGCGCCGCCTCGAGGGTGCCTTGGA
>JBBQKY010000046.1:0-15025 GCA_038327385.1 Propionibacteriales bacterium | reverse complement strand
TGTGGGCCACCCTCACCGCGGCCGAGCCGGAGGCCGACTCCGGCTTCGACGTCGAGGGCGGGCTGCTGGCCCCCGGCGACGTGGCCCAGTGGCTCGACGAGAACGCGCGGTCGGGGGTGCGGGTGGGTGTCGCCGTGCGCGGGACCTGGGGCCGCGGCACCGGCACCGTGCAGGGCGTGGCCCTGGCGGTCGAGGGTGGTGTCGGTGCCTACGTCGACGCCGAGCAGGTCACCCAGGACGACGACATGGCGCTGGCCGGATGGCTGGCCGACCCGGCCGCGGCCAAGGCGGTGCACGACGTCAAGGGGCCGCTGCTGGCGCTGCGGGCGCGGGGCTGGGAGCTCGACGGGGTGACCAGCGACACCGCGCTAGCCGCCTATCTCGCCCTGCCGGGGCAACGGTCGTTCGACCTGGCCGACCTGGCCCTGCGCTACCTGCGTCAGGAGCTGCGCACCGACGCCGGGCCGGGCGACCAGCTGACCCTCGACGGCGGCGAGTCCGAGGCCGACGAGGCGGTCGCGGCGACCGAGGTGCTTCGAGCCCGGGCGACCGCCGACCTGGCCCGGGCGCTGGACGACGACCTCGGCACCCGCAGCGCCACCGCGCTGCTGCGCGACATGGAGCTGCCCCTGGCCACGGTGCTGGCCGACATGGAGGAGACCGGCATCTGCGTCGACCTCGACGTGCTGCACGAGCTGGAGGCCGACTTCGCCGCCGGCGTCCGGGCGGCGGCCGCCGAGGCCTACGCCGTGGTGGGCCGGGAGTTCAACCTCGGCTCGCCCAAGCAGCTCCAGGTGATCCTTTTCGACGAGCTGGGCCTGCCGAAGACCAAACGGATCAAGACCGGCTACACCACCGACGCCGACGCGCTGCCCGGCCTCTACGACCCGACCGGCCACCCCCTGCTGGAGCACCTGCTGCGGCACCGCGACGTGGCCCGACTCAAGACGGTCGTGGACGGCCTCCTGCCGATGGTCGACGACCAGCAGCGCATCCATACGACGTTCCAGCAGACGATCGCGGCGACCGGCCGGCTGTCCTCGATCGACCCCAACCTGCAGAACATCCCGATCCGCACCGCGGAGGGCAGGCGGATCCGCCGGGCGTTCATCTTCGGAGCCGGCTACGAGTCGCTGATGACCGCCGACTACAGCCAGATCGAGATGCGGATCATGGCGCACCTGTCGGCCGACGAGGGGCTGATCGAGGCGTTCTCCTCCGGCGAGGACCTCCACACCTTCGTCGCCTCCCGCGCCTTCGACCTGCCGCCGGACCAGGTCGACCCCGAGATGCGCCGCCGGATCAAGGCGATGGCCTACGGCCTGGCCTACGGCCTGTCCGCCTACGGCCTGGCCCAGCAGCTGAGGATCACCCCCGAGGAGGCGCGGGTGCAGATGGAGGCCTACTTCGAGCGGTTCGGCGGCGTGCGGGCCTATCTACGCGACATCGTCGCCCAGGCCAGCACCTCGGGATACACCGAGACGATCCTGGGCCGGCGGCGCTACCTGCCCGACCTCACCAGCGACAACCGGCAGCGCCGCGAGATGGCCGAGCGCATGGCGCTCAACGCACCGATCCAGGGGTCGGCGGCCGACATCATCAAGGTGGCCATGCTCGGCGTGGATCGAGCTCTCCGTGCCACGGGCATGCGGTCCCGCATGCTCCTGCAGGTGCACGACGAGTTGGTCCTCGAGGTCGCTTCGGGCGAGCAGGAGGCGCTGGCGGAGCTGGTCCGGCACGAGATGGGCAGTGCCTACCAGCTGTCCGTCCCGCTGGACGTGTCGATCGGTGTCGGCCGTACGTGGGACGACGCCGCGCACTAGGGTTTCTCGCAGACGAAGATGGCCGTCCCGGGGAACAGCCCGCCGCGCAGCGGGCTCCACTGGCCCCAGACCTGCTCGTGTCCGGCCGGCCATTCCGGCTCGACGACATCGAGCAGGCGCAAGCCCGCCCCCACGACCTCGCGTACCCGGTCGCCAAGAGTGCGGTGATGCTCGACGTACGTCGTGCTGCCGTTGCCGTCGATCTCCACGTACGGCGTCCGGTCGAAGTAGGACATCTGCGCCACCAGGCCCGCCGGGCCCGGGTCGTCGGGGAAGATCCAGCGCATCGGATGGGTCACCGCGAACACCCAGCGCCCGCCGGGCCGCAGGACCCGGGCGACCTCGCGCATCACCTGCGCCGAGTCAGAGACGAACGGCACCGCGCCGAACGCCGAGCAGGCCAGGTCGAACGAGCCGGCGGCGAACGGGAGAGCGGTGGCGTCGGTCTGGACCAGCGGCACGGCGATGCCGGTGCGGGCCGCCGCCGCCGCAGCGTGGCCCAGCATCCCGGCCGACAGGTCGACGGCCACCGGGTGCGCCCCCACGCTGGTCAGCCAGCGGGCGCACGGTGCCGAGCCGCAGCCGACCTCCAGCACCCGCCGTCCCGCCACCGGCCCGAGCAGACCGGCCGCCCCCTCGCGGAGCCCCTCTGGGCACCACACGAAGTCGGCCGCACCGAGAAAGGCTCCGTGCTCGGCGTGATAGGCATCGGCCTCGGCGTCCCACCACCGGCGGCTGGCGCGGGCCGAATCGGTAGCGTCGGACGGCCGCCGGGCGGCGCCGACGGCATCATCTGCCGGGTTCATCCGGACACCTTCCGCTTCACCATCGATCGACGTGATTGACCCTCGTCACAGTGCGCCCGTACGATGTCAGATGCGCTGTGAGCCTGCGCAGTCTCACCGGAGCAGGCCGCGCTCGTCATGCACGTTCACTTCTCCCGTGTTCCGCTCGGGTGTCGGTGTCCGAGCACCCAGGCGATCACGGGCTCATCGCGTGCCGCCTGATGACGCCCACCTCTCGGAGCCCCCACCCACATGACCACAGCCACCCAGCCGCCCAGCCTCAGCACTACTCCCGCCCCGTCGACGACTCCGCAGGTCGCGGTCAACGACATCGGGTCCGCGGAGGACTTCCTCGCCGCCATCGACGAGACGATCAAGTACTTCAACGATGGTGACATCGTCAAGGGCACCATCGTCAAGGTCGATCGCGACGAGGTCCTGCTCGACATCGGCTACAAGACCGAAGGTGTCATCCCGTCCCGGGAGCTGTCGATCAAGCACGATGTCGACCCGAGCGACGTGGTGGCGGTGGGTGACAAGGTCGAGGCGCTCGTCCTCCAGAAGGAAGACAAAGAAGGTCGCCTGATCCTGTCCAAGAAGCGCGCCCAGTACGAGCGCGCCTGGGGCACGATCGAGAGGATCAAGGAAGAGGACGGGATCGTCACCGGTTCGGTCATCGAGGTGGTCAAGGGCGGTCTGATCATCGACATCGGGCTGCGCGGCTTCCTGCCCGCGTCGTTGGTGGAGATGCGGCGGGTCCGCGACCTGCAGCCGTACGTCGGCAAGGAGCTCGAGGCGAAGATCATCGAGCTCGACAAGAACCGGAACAACGTGGTTCTCTCCCGGCGCGCGTGGCTCGAGCAGACGCAGTCCGAGGTGCGGCAGAACTTCCTCACCCAGCTGCAGCCCAAGCAGATCCGCCCAGGTGTCGTGTCGTCGATCGTGAACTTCGGGGCGTTCGTCGACCTCGGTGGCGTCGACGGCCTGGTGCACGTCTCAGAGCTGTCGTGGAAGCACATCGACCACCCGAGCGAGGTCGTCGAGGTCGGTGAGGAGGTCACCGTCGAGGTGCTCGACGTGGACATGGACCGCGAGCGCGTGTCGCTGTCGCTGAAAGCGACCCAGGAAGACCCGTGGCAGCAGTTCGCAAGAACCCACCAGATGGGTCAGATCGTGCCGGGCAAGGTCACGAAGCTCGTGCCGTTCGGAGCCTTCGTGCGCGTCGACGACGGCATCGAGGGCCTGGTCCACATCTCCGAGCTGGCCGAGCGGCACGTCGAGATCCCCGAGCAGGTCGTCCAGGTCAACGACGACGTGATGGTCAAGATCATCGACATCGACCTCGAGCGTCGCCGGATCTCGCTGTCACTCAAGCAGGCGAACGAGGGTGTCGACGCTACGGGCGACGACTTCGACCCGACGCTCTACGGCATGGCGGCGGCGTACGACGACCAAGGCAACTACCTCTACCCGGAGGGCTTCGACGCCGAGACGGGCGAGTGGCTCGAGGGGTACGACGAGCAGAAGGCGACCTGGGAGAAGCAGTACGCCGAGGCGCACTCGCGCTGGGAGGCACACAAGCTGCAGATCCAGGAGGCGCAGAAGGCCGACGTTGAAGCTGGCGAGGCCTCGAGCTACTCGTCGGACGACACGGCCGATGAGCCCGCCACGCCGGCACCCGCCGAGGGTTCCCTGGCCTCCGACGAGGCCCTTCAGGCGCTGCGCGAGAAGCTCACGGGCGGTCTCTAACCCCGGCGTGAGCTTGCGCCCCGCTCTTGCTGCCACTGTCCTCACCGGGCTCCTGGTATCCGCTGCTTGCAGCGGATACCAGGGCGGATCGCCGATAAGCGCGGCGACGCCAGCCACTGCCCCTACGTGGGTCGTCAGCCTCGGGGACAGCTACATCTCCGGGGAAGGCGACCGGTGGGCAGGCAACACGGACGGCAGCTTCGAGAAGGTCGACGCGCTCGGACCCTTGGCGTACGCCGGTCCTCGCGGCGCGGAGGACGTCTCCGGCTGCCGACGCGCCGACCTCCCCGAGGTCGCCCTCGGGGCCGGGAACCAGTCCGGCGACGTCGTGGGGAAGAACCTGGCGTGTCCCGGCGCGCAGACGGCCACCAGGTCCGAAGGCGTCCTCTTCGAGCCCGGCATCGACTTCTATCACAGCGGCGACCGGGTCGGACAGGCGCTGGCCCTGGAGCGGTTCGCGAAGAGCCACCAGGTGAGCGCAGTGGTCGTGTCCATCGGCGGCAACGACTTCAACTTCTCCACGATCCTGACCAGATGCGTGGCAGACTTCTTCACCACCGGCTGGCTTCAGCCGCTCTACTGCAGCAACGACGCCAGCCTGGCGACGTACTTCACCGCCGCCTATGCCGCCGACGTCGAGCAGCGCATCGGCGCGGCACTCGACAACGTGACGTTGGCCATGAACCGGGCGGGCCGCAAGCCGGCGGACTACCGGGTGATCGTCCAGGGCTACCCGTCCCCGGTGCCTCCCGGCAGCGGTTTCCGCTATCCCGAGACGTCGGCCGGCCGCTTCGTACTCGGTGGCTGCCCGATCTTCGGCAAGGACGCCTCCTGGGCCAACTCGACCGTCCTCGCCACCATCAACAGCACAGTTCGCCGGGCGGTCGACGCCAGCGGTCAGCACAACATCACCTTCCTCGACATGACCCGGGCCTTCGTCGGCCACCGGTTGTGCGAGCGGGGCGCCGCGCAGCTGCAGGAGAGCGGGCTGGGCTCGTGGCGGTCGGCCGGCGCCGCCAACGCGCTGGAATGGGTCAACGAGGTATACCTCAAAGGCAGCCCCTGGCGGGTCCAGGAGTCGGCGCATCCCAACTACTGGGGGACTGCGGCGGAGCGGAGCTGCCTGCGGCAGGTCGTCGCGCAGCCCAGGCCGGCCAGCGTGCTGTGCGTCCGTGACGGTACGGCGATGACAGGGCACGAGCCGACGATGAAGCTCATCGGCGGCTGACCCGCGAGATGGGGAAGCGGATCGGTCTCACCGGCGGCATCGCCTCGGGCAAGTCGACGGTCAGCTCCCGGCTCGGGGAGCGGGGGGCAGTGGTGATCGACTCCGACGTGCTGGCCCGGGAGGTGGTCGCTCCGGGGACGCAGGGGCTGGCGGCGATCGCCGCTGAGTTCGGCCCGGAGGTGGTGACGG
Organism: Propionibacteriales bacterium; assembly: GCA_038327385.1. GTDB lineage: Bacteria > Actinomycetota > Actinomycetes > Propionibacteriales > Nocardioidaceae > JAWWPG01. Next base: position 9,251 of record JBBQKY010000046.1, on the reverse strand, counting down.
CTGCCGGTGAGCTCGACCGACCCGCCTTGGCGGCTGTCGTCTTCGACGATGTGTCGGCGCGGCAGCGGCTGGAAGCGATCGTGCACCCGCTGGTACGACGGCGAGCCGCCGAGCTGGAGGTGCTGGCGCCGCCTGGGGCGGTGGTGGTGCACGACATCCCGCTGCTCGTCGAGTCGGGCCAGTCCGGTGACTTCGACGTGGTGGTGGTGGTCGACGCCGACGAGGCGGTACAGCACCGCCGGCTTCGCGAGCGGCGGGGGATGTCAGCCGAACAGGCGGCCGCGCGGATCGCGGCGCAGTCGGACCGGCAGGCGCGCCTCGCCGCCGCAGACCACGTCATCACCAATGACGGAACCCTGGACGACCTGCGCGCCAGTGTCGACGCCCTCTGGCGCGACCTGACGACCTGACGGCCGCGCAGAGAGGTGTCAGGCGGCCAGGTCGGGGTCGGCGAGCTTGCGCAGCTGCGCAAGCGCCTCCCGCTCCAGCTGCCGAACGCGTTCCGCGGAGACGCCGTGGCGGGCGCCGATGTCGGCGAGCTTCTCCTGCCGGCCGTCGACGAGCCCGTAGCGGGACCTGATCACGTCGGCGGAACGTGCGTCGAGCAGTTCCACGAGATCGTCAAGGCGTCGCCGGGACTCGTCGTCGAGGACCGCCGAGTCGGGGCCCGGCATGGTCTCTCGGGCGACGAGGTCGCCCAGCGACGTGTCGCCATCCTCGTCGACGGGCGTGTCCAGGCTGACGTGGTCACGGCCCCAGGCGATCAGGTCGAGAACCCGCTCCACCGCCATGTCGAGCTCGCCGGCCAGCTCCGCAGGCTCCGGCTCCCGACCCAGCGAGCGCTCCAGGTTGCGCCGTGCCGACCCGATCTGGTTGAGCTCTTCGACGACGTGGACCGGGAGCCGGACGACGCGAGCCTGCTGGGCGATGCCCCGGGTGATGGCCTGCCGCACCCACCAGGTGGCGTACGTCGAGAACTTGAAGCCCTTGACGTAGTCGAACTTCTCGACGGCCCGGATCAGACCCGTGTTGCCCTCCTGCACCAGGTCGAGCATCGGCATGGCCGATCTTCCGTACTTCCGGGCGATCGACACCACCAGCCGGAGGTTGGCCTGGACGAACCGCTGCGTGGCGCGCTCACCCTCTTCGACGAGCCACTCCAGCTCCTCGCGGGTGGCCCGGCCCGGTGCGCCCCCCTTGGCGCGGCCGACCCGGCCGGTGTCGATGAGGTTCTGGGCGAAGAGGCCGGTTTCGATCGCCTTGGAGAGCTCGACCTCGGTGACGGCGTCGAGCAGCGGCGTACGCGCGATCTCGTCGAGATACAGGCCGACGCTGTCCCGGCCCTCGATCGAGTGCTCGCGCGCCTCGAGTGTTGCTGTACGACTAGTCGTCACGACGGTTCCTCTCCTGCTAAATCACCAGGTAAGACAGACAACGCTCCGCCCCGGCGAGAGATTCCTTGCCCGGCCGGCCGCCGCCGCTTGCACGTGCTCACCATGGAAGACGAGCGCTCTCGCGGCCGAGTTGCCCTTCTCAGCACCTTCTTACGCACCTCCATCCGAGAGACCCGAGACAATGGCAGCGTGAGGCGCAGCAGTATGGACCTGAACGCCGACGTGGGGGAGGGCGGCGACTACGACGACGAGCTCCTCGCCGTCATCACGTCGGCGAACGTGGCCTGCGGGTTCCACGCCGGTGACGAGGAGACGATGCGCCGCCTGTCGGGTGAGTGCGCCAGGCGCGGCATCGCGGTCGGTGCCCAGGTCTCCTACCGTGACCGGGAGGGCTTCGGGCGACGTCCGACCGAGATCGGGTACGACGACCTCCTGGCCGACGTGCTCGAGCAGCTGGCCGTGCTGGCCGCGGCCGCCGCTGCGGCGTCGGCGGCTGTCGCCTACGTCAAGCCGCACGGCGCCCTCTACAACCGGGTGGTGGCGGACCGGCGCCAGGCCCGAGCGGTCGTCGCTGCCGCGGCGGCGATGCGGCTGCCGGTGCTGGGCCTCCCGGGCTCGGTCCTGCTGGAGCTGGCCGCTGAGCGGGGGCTGTGGGTGGCTCGCGAGTTCTTCGCGGACCGCGCCTACGCGCCCGACGGCACCTTGGTGCCTCGCTCGCAGCCCGGCGCGCTGGTCAGCGAGGCACAGGCGGTCGCGGAGCGGACCCTCCTGCTGCTGGACAGCGGGACCGTCATCGCCTCGGACGGCGCCGTGGTGCCCGTGCAGGCAGACAGCATCTGCGTGCACGGCGACACCGCCGACGCACCCGCTCTGGCGCATGCCGTCGTCGCCGCGCTCCGTGAGCGCTCGATCGACCTGCGGGCTCCCTGGTGAGGAGCCGGCGGGTCGGCCGGCATGCCCTGCTGGTCATGGTCGACGACCCGGCGGCCGCCCTTTCGGCGCGGGCGCTGGTTCTCGAGCTGGCCGCGCCGACGTCGGACGATCCGCTGCCGGCTCCCCTGGACGTGGTCCCGGCCGCTCGGACGCTGCTGGTGGACGGATTGCCGGACCCCGCGGCCGTGGAGCGGTGGCGGAGCCGGCTCGACGGCATGACACTGCCCGCGGCGAGCCTGCCGGAGTCGGGCAGCTCCGACGAGGTGGTCGTGGTCGATGTGGTCTACGACGGCGCGGACCTCGATGTGGTGGCTGACGTGTGGGCCTGCAGTCCGCAGGCCGTTGCAGCGCGGCACGAGGAAACCCCCTACGTCGTTGCCTTCTGCGGTTTCGCGCCGGGTTTTGCCTACTGCACCCCGGTCGCCCCGCTGCCGCAGATCCCGCGACGCACGTCGCCGCGCGAGCGGGTACCAGCAGGCTCGGTGGCGCTGGCCGGGGAGTACTGCGGGATCTATCCCAACCCGATGCCGGGTGGTTGGCAGCTGATCGGGGCTACGGATGCCCAGGTCTTCGACCCCGACCGGGCCGATCCTGCCCTGCTCACCCCTGGGGACCGCGTGCGCTTCCGGGCCGTGCGGTGAGCTCACTGCGGGTGGAGCGCTGCGACTGCCTGGTGCTCGTGGAGGACCTCGGCCGCCCGGGGTACGCCCATCTCGGAGTGCCACGAGCCGGCGCGCTCGACCCGGCAGCCCTTGCGTTGGCCAACCGGTTGGTGGGCAACCGCGAGAGCGAGGCCGGCCTCGAGATACTGCTCGGTGGACTGTGCCTGGCAGCCCAGCAGTCCCTGCGGATCGCGTTGACCGGCGCCCCGATGCTCCTGTGGGTAGGCGGACGACCAGCCCCGCTGGACGCCGCGGTCTCGGTGCCGGCGGGGTCGCGGATCGAGGTGGAGCCTGCCTCGTCCGGCCTGCGCAGCTGGCTCGCCGTTGCCGGCGGGCTCGACGTACCCGAGACGCTGCGGAGCCGGTCGGCCGACACGCTCAGCGGCCTCGGGCCGGCCCCGCTCGCCCGCGGGGACGTCCTCGAGGTCGGACCGTCCGGGCCGGCGGCGGCTGCCGCCGAGTACCCGCGCTCCGCCGCTGCCCGCGCCACGTCGGGGGCGACAGTGCTCCGGATGCTCGGCGGGCCACGCGACGACTGGTTCACGCCGGCCTCCCTCGCGGCGATGCTGGCGGCGGACTACCGGGTCACGCCGTCATCGGACCGGGTCGGGGTCCGCCTCAGCGGGCCGCGGCTGGTACGTCGGTCCAATGGCGAGCTGGCCAGCGAGGGCCTCGTCCTCGGCGCCGTCCAGGTCCCCGGCGACGGTCAGCCGCTGGTGTTTCTCGCGGATCACCCGACAACGGGCGGCTATCCGGTCGTCGGGGTCGTCGAGGACGACAGCCTGGGGCTGTGCGCGCAGCTGCGGCCCGGCGACGCAGTCCGTTTCAGCTAGGCGGTCGTCTCCGCTAGGCAGGATGCAGGTGCGGGTCGTCGGTGGCCAGCGTGCGCACCGGTCCGCTGCCGGTCGTCGCGGTCTCGAAGCGAACGGTCACCCGCCCGAGCCCGGACCCCCAGACCCAGCCAGGCCCGAGGTCATCGTGGTGCACATCCATCCCTGGCCGCCACCCGCCATGGCGCCGGGCACCTTCGGTCGGCTCGACTACCGGCATCGCCAGCGGCTCGTCCTCCTCGTCCTGGGCCCTGAAGAGATCGTCCTGGACCCAGTCGGTGAGCGACGACACCCCGACGCCCAGCAGGCGGACGCCTCCCGAGGTGTCGAGCTCGCGCAGCAGGTCCCGAGCCAGCCGGCTCACGACCGCCGGGCGGTCCGTCGGGCCGACCAGGCTCGTCGACCTGGTCTGTGTGGAGAAGTCGTGGTGGCGCACCTTGAGGGTGATGGTCCGACCGCTCAACCCTGCTGTCGTCAAGCGTTGCGCCACCAGCCGTGCGTGCCTGTCCACGATGGCCGCGAGCAGCGCGGGCTCGACAAGGTCGTGCTCGAAGGTGTCCTCGACCGAGATCGACTTGGTCTCCCGCTGCGCGACCACCTGGCGAGGGTCGACGCCGCGCGCCAGGGAGTGCAGGCTCGACCCGTGTGACTGCCCGAGCACCCGCACCAGCTCGCCCTCGCTGAGCTGTTCCAGCTGACCGACGGTGGTGACGCCGACCTGTCGGAGCCGGGACGCCGTCGCCGGACCGACTCCCGGGATCACCGTCACCTGCATCGGTCGCAGCAGGTCCTGCTCGGTGCCCACCGGGACGACGACCGCACCGTCGGGTTTCTCCAGCTCGCTGGCGATCTTCGCGACCAGCTTGCTGGTTGCGACGCCGACCGAGGCGGTGAGACCACCCGTGGCGTCGTACACAGCCGCCTTCACGCCGTGGGCGATATCCACAAGGCCGGAGTAGGAAAGGTCGAGTGGTTTCGGGGCAGCGGCGAGGTCGACGTACGCCTCGTCGAGGGACAGCGGCTCGACCAGCGGCGACACCGCGTGCAGCACCTCCATCACCGCCTCGCTGGCGGCCTGGTACGCCCCGAACCGGGCTCCGAGGAATGCCCCGTGAGGGCAGCGCGCCCGTGCTTCCGCGGTCGACATCGCCGACCTGACGCCGAACCGGCGTGCCTCGTACGACGCTGTCGCGACGACGCCACGAGGTCCCACACCGCCTACGATGACCGGCTTGCCCCGCAGCGATGGCTTGTCCCGCTGCTCGACGGCGGCGAAGAACGCATCCAGATCGAGATGCAGGATCGACGCGGCCCCGTGCACAGCTCCCATGATGGCCTGCGCCGTCCACAGAGTGGCGACGACGGACCGCTAGAGGCGATGGCGCCGAGCCACAGTTGGCGCATGACGCGAAAGAACAGCGGGTCCGACCGGCGAAGCGGCGACAATCCGGCCCGGCCCACCGCAGTGGCGACGGTGCGAGGACCTGCCGACGTCGCGGCGATGGTCCCGTACCTGCTGGGTTTCCAGCCTCATGACAGCCTCGTCGTGGTCGCCCTGGACGGTCCACGCAAACAGTTCGGGCCCGTCCTCCGCGTGGACCTGGTCGAGGACGACGGGCTGGTGCAGCAGCAGGCGGCGCAGGTGCTTCACGTCATCACGTCGAACCGGCTGGCTCCCGTGCTGGTAGCCGCCTTCAGTGCCAGCGCCCACCGCGCCGACCCGCTGGTGAGCCTGGTGCTGGCCGAGCTGGCCGGGCTGCACGTCGCTGTCGAGGACGCGTTCCGGGCGGACGGCAGCCGGTGGTGGTCCTACGTCTGCGTCGATCCGCTGTGCTGCAGCCCGACCGGTGTTCCCTATGACGTGCGGGCGTCCGCGGCGGCGGCCGAGGCGGTGCTGGCCGGCCTGTCGTTCGAGTCCGACCGTGACGGCTTGCGGGCTCACGTCGCTCCCGCAAGCGAGTCGGAGCGCGACCAGGTGGCGCAGGAGGTGAGGCGCCTCGGTGGCACCACCGTCGGTCGGGTGCGGCAACCAGGACGCCGAGGTCTCGCTGGGCGGGTTGCGGAGCTTCTCCCAGACCCCTCAGCTGCCACGTCGCACGATGTCGCCTGGCTCGGTCTCGCCGTCCAGTCGCAGCAGGGCAGGGACGAGGCGATGGCGCTCATCGACAGGTCGAACGCCGCCGACAACTACGGCCTCTGGCGGCACGTCATGTGCAGGGTGGGCGACGACCTGTTGCCACAGGTCGGGTGCCTCGCCGCGTTCGCGGCTTGGCTGGACGGGAGGGGTGTCCTTTCGTCGCATGTCGTGGACCGGGTCCTCGAGGTCGATCCCGACCATCGGCTGGCCGGCACCTTGGCCCAGGTGCTGGCACATGCCGTCGACCCGCGGAGCTTCCCGCCGCGGCTCGCCGGTTGACAGTCCAACATCGTCGGTTAAGTGGCGACGCCGCCCGATGCACGGCAGGCTTGGTGCGGACGTCATGGTGATGCCCGTCGTCATCGTGGCCCGCCGACCGGGAAGGGGCCCACCCATGGGGCAGGACATCGAGCGGAAGGAGTTCACCCGCCAGGACCGGACGCGCTACCGGGAGAAGGTCCACACCTGCCTCGACGTGTTCGCGAGGATGCTTCGCGAGGCCCGCTTCGACTTCGAGCGGCCGATGACGGGGGTAGAGGTCGAGCTCAACCTGGTGGACGACGCATGCGACCCGGCGATGAAGAACGCCGAGGTGCTGGAGGCGATCGCGGACGCCGCCTTCGTCACCGAGCTCGGCCAGTTCAACCTCGAGATCAACGTCCCACCGCACGGCCTGTCCGGTGACGGCATCTTGGCGTTCGAGGAGGATATCCGCGCCAGCCTCAACGCCGCAGAGGAGAAGGCCCGCACGGTGGGCGCCCACATGGTGATGGTCGGCATCCTGCCCACGCTGCAGACCGCCCACATGCGACCCGAGACGTTGTCGGCGAACCCTCGCTACCAGCTGCTCAACGATCAGATCTTCGCCGCACGAGGCGAGGACCTGTCCATCAACATTCGTGGGGTGGAGCGCCTCGAGCTGCGCACTGACTCGATCATCCCGGAGGCGGCCTGCACCTCGATGCAGCTGCACCTGCAGGTCAGCCCCGAGGACTTCCCGGCGTACTGGAACGCCTCCCAGGCGATCGCCGGGGTCCAGCTGGCGCTCGGCGCGAACTCGCCGTTCCTGTTCGGCCGAGAGCTGTGGTCCGAGACTCGCATCGCGCTCTTCCAGCAGGCGACGGACACCCGGGCAGAGGAGCTGAAGACGCAGGGCGTCCGCCCGCGGGTGTGGTTCGGGGAGCGGTGGATCAACTCGATCTTCGACCTTTTCGAGGAGAACGTCCGGTACTTCCCGGCCCTGCTGCCGATCATGGACGACGAGGACCCGGTCGCCATGCTCGACTCCGGGCAGACCCCCGGCCTGTCCGAGCTGCGCCTGCACAACGGCACCATCTACCGCTGGAACCGGCCGGTCTACGACGTCAACGACGGGGTGCCGCACCTGCGGGTCGAGAACCGCGTCCTGGCGGCCGGCCCAACCGTGGCCGACACCATGGCGAACGCCGCCTTCTACTTCGGCCTGGTGCGGGCGCTGGCCACCAGCGAGCGGCCACTGTGGTCCCAGATGTCGTTCTCAGCGGCAGAGGACAACTTCCATGCCGCGGCGCAGCTCGGCATTGACGCCCAGGTCTACTGGCCCGCGGTCGGCCAGGTGCCGGCTGCGGAACTCGTGCTGCGCCGGTTGCTGCCGATGGCCGAGCAGGGGCTGGCCGACTGGGGTGTGGAGTCCACCGAGTCCGACCGGTTCCTGGGGATCATCCGTGACCGCTGCCTGACCGAGCAGAACGGCGCGTCGTGGTTCGTTACGCGGGTCAAGGACCGCGAGGCGGCCGGAGACGAGCGCCGGGCGGCGCTGGCCGCGACCCTGCAGGACTACCGCGAGCGCATGCACACCAACGAGCCCGTGCACACCTGGGATCGCCCTTCTTGAGGTGGCACTAGCGGGCCCGGTCCAGTGGCCGGACCCGGCGCCAGGTGCGCACCGCCCCGCTGCGCACGTCCACCCAGCCATGGCGGGTGATGGTGAAGAACGCCGGCGGTGCGAGGCCGTGCCGGCCGAAGCCCAGACCCGTCGCGGACAGCCACGCCAGGTCGATGTCACCGACATCGGGGTGGCCGCGTCGGGTGAGCCAGACGCTCACTCGCTCCGGCGTACGGAGGGCGGCGACTGCGCGGGTCACCAGGTCCGCGCGCAGCCCGGCGTCGGCACGTGGGTCCACGGGCACGACCAGCCGAGCACCGGCCAGCACGCCTAGGTGCAGGTCGGTGCCGGGTGAGCGCAGCGTGCCGCACGCCGTCGCGAAACGACGTACCTCTGCGCGCAGCAGCCTCTCGGTCGCGGTATCGGGCTCCATCCGGGCACTGTGCCGCGAGACGCTTTCGATGACCAGCCTCCGTCCACAGCCGTTTGCGAGTAGCCTCGGTCGGACCGAGGAAGGGATCTGGCCGTGGGAGCGATCGTGGTGGGCTACGTGCCCAAGCCGGAGGGCAAGGCAGCACTCGACCGGGCGGTCGAGGAGGCGAAGCTGCGCGGGACGAGGCTCGTCGTCGTGAACTCCAACCGCGGCGGCCGTGAGCTCACCGGCGCCGAGAACGCCCAGATCGAGGAAGAGCTTGAGGACGTACGCCGACAGATGGAAGGCAGCGGGGTCGAGCACGAGATCAGGCACTTCGTCCGCGGGCTCGAGCCCGCGGAGGACCTGATCGGCATCGCCGAGGAGGTCGAGGCCGAGCTGATCGTGATCGGCCTTCGACGTCGCACACCCGTCGGCAAGCTGATCCTGGGCAGCAACGCTCAGCGGATCCTCCTCGACGCCTCCTGCCCCGTCCTCGCAGTCAAGGCCTGAACGAGGCCACCGACCGCGCATGGGCCTGCTCACGCCGACCGCCATCCGGATCGGCGCCATCTCGTGGCTGCCCCGGCTGCTGCCCCAGATCGTGTGGGTCGACAAGCTGATCCAGAGGCTCACCCGCGGCAAGCTGACGCTGCTCGATCTCGCCGGCCTGCCGAACCTGATGCTCACCGTCGCCGGGCGGCGTTCTGGGATTCCCCGCAGCACGCCGCTGCTCTGCGTGCCCGATGGGCCGCGCTACCTCGTGGCGGGGTCGAACTTCGGTGGACCGAGACAGCCGGTCTGGGTGTTGAACCTGGAGGCGGCCCGTGAGTGCACGATCCGACACCGCGGTCGCACCCAACCGGCATCGGCTCGCCGGCTCTCGGGGACGGAGCGCGCCGCGGCCTGGGAGCAGATGCTGCGGACCTGGCCCAACTACGCCAAGTACGAGCAACGCACCGTCCGCCAGATCAAGGTGTTCGAGCTGACGCCCGGCGGCTTACTCAACATTCAGGTGT
>JBBQKY010000045.1:0-15379 GCA_038327385.1 Propionibacteriales bacterium | reverse complement strand
AATTTATTGCGAGCTGTATCAACTGTGGCAACTAAGTGTTAGCCTCTTGATCTTGGGGGTCGTGCTCGGTCCACGGTCAGGATTGCTCATGCAGGTCTCAGTACTCGGAACTGGGTACCTCGGTGCCACCCACGCGGCCTGTATGGCCGTTCTCGGCCATGAAGTGGTCGGCATCGACGCTGACCCCGACAAAGTTGCCGTACTGGCGACCGGCCGGGCGCCGTTTCACGAACCTGGTCTGGACGATCTGATCGCCGAGGGGTTGGCGAGTGGTCGGCTCTCCTTCGACACTCGGTACGAGTCTGCAGCAGACGCCGATGTGCACTTCATCTGTGTGGGAACGCCGCAGCTTCCCGATCGCGATGCCGCGAACCTGTCGTACGTTTGGGCCACGGTCAACGCGTTGGCACCCCTGTTGACGCGACCATGTGTCGTCGTCGGCAAGTCCACAGTGCCCGTCGGAACCGCTGCGCGCCTGCGCACCGTGCTCCAGGATCGCGCGCCGGCGGGAACCGATGTCTCGATTGCGTGGAACCCAGAGTTCCTACGGGAGAGCCACGCCGTCGACGACTCGCTGCGGCCGGACCGGTTAGTATTCGGAGTCGACAGCCCCCAAGGCGAAGCGGCCCTTAGGGATGTCTACAAGTCCCTGCTGAGCGATGACGTGCCGGTGGTCTGCACCGATCTGGCGACAGCCGAGCTCGCAAAGGTGGCAGCGAACACGATGCTTGCCACTCGGCTGTCGCTGATCAACGCGTTCGCGGAGATATGCGAGGTCGCGGGCGGCGATGTCGGAGATCTCGCGACCGTGCTGAGCCTCGACCCTAGAATCGGCGCTTCCTTCCTCGATCCTGGAGTCGGGTTCGGCGGAAGCTGCCTGCCGAAAGACATCCGTGCCCTGATGGCGAGGGCCGAAGAACTCGGCGTCTGCCACGCAGTCGGGCTGCTGCGTGAGGTGGACCAGATCAATCTGCGCCGCCGAACCAGGGCGGTGGATCTTGCCGTCGGGTTGTTGGGGGGCAACCCGCAGGGGCGGCGCATGGCAGTTCTCGGAGCAGCGTTCAAGCCCGGTTCCGACGACGTTCGGGACTCACCCGCCCTCGACGTGGCCGCCCAGCTGCATGCCATCGGTGTCGAGGTGACCGTGTGCGACCCTGCTGCTGCTGATAGCGCCCGCCGAATACATCCCGAACTTTCCTACTGCAGCGACGTCTTCGTGGCTTGTAGCGGCGCGGAGGTGACCTTGCTCCTCACTGAGTGGCCAGAGTTCGCGGACGTCGATCCGTCGGCGCTGGCCAGCGTGGTCAACCGGCGCCAGGTAGTCGACGGCAGGCTCGCGCTGGAGCGGAGCCGCTGGCGGGCCGCCGGGTGGGCTTATCACGCCTTGGGCATCGGGTGAGCGGGCTCGCGCGAGACCTTACTGCAGCAACTGTTCCAGGTAGTCCCCGTACCCGCTCTTCTTCAGCGGGAGCGCGAGATCCTGGAGTTGGCGATCGGTGATGAAGCCCCCTTCCCAAGCCGCTTGTTCGATACAACCGATCTTCAGCCCTTGACGCTCCTCGATCACCTGTACGAACTGCGATGCCTGCATTAGTGAGTCGAACGTGCCAGTGTCGAGCCAGGCCGTGCCACGGTCCAGCACGCTCACCGCTAATCGGCTGGCTTCCAGGTAAGCATTGTTGATGTCTGTGATCTCGAGTTCGCCCCGTCGGCTGGGCCGAATGGTCTTTGCGATCGCTACAACGTCGCTGTTGTAAAAATAGAGTCCTGGAACGGCGAAGTTGGACTTGGGCGTGGCAGGCTTCTCCTCGATGCTCACCGCGGCCATGTCCTGGTCGAACTCGACCACACCATAACGCTCGGGATCGGAGACGTGATAGGCGAATATGACGCCTCCCTCGGGCTCGGTGTGATCTCTCAGCTGACGCCCCAGCGCTGTGCCGTAGAACAAGTTGTCGCCCAGAATGAGCGCGACACTCTCACCGTCGATGAATTCTCCGCCGATGAGGAACGCCTCGGCGAGTCCGTTCGGCTTTGGTTGAGTTCGGTACACGAAGCGACATCCAAGGTGCGAGCCGTCACCCAGCAGACGCTGGTACTGGCCGATATCGCGTGGTGTGGCGATGACGAGGATCTCATTTATCCCGGCTGCCATCAGCGTCGAGATCGGGTAGTAGATCATCGGTTTGTCGTAGATCGGGAGAATCTGCTTGGAGACGGCTAGGGTAACGGGATACAGGCGCGTGCCAGATCCGCCGGCGAGGACGATCCCCTTCACGACTGGTCCTGTCGAAGGTGCTCCCGAAGGTCAGCTACCCAATCCCGAGGGATCACACCGGCTGCTCTGATCTTCGCGAGATCCAACGTGCTCTGACGGGGCCGCGGAGCAGCCTCGGGCCTCGAGTCAAAATGGGCAGCAGTGTCGACCGGCTCCACCAGCTCAGGTGACCTGCCGTGCTCGGTGAATATCACGCGAGCGATGTCGGCCCAGGATGCAGGCTCGCCATCATTGCTGCAGTTGTAGGTGCCGGAGGGTGGCCTCGTCGACAAGACGTGGTCAACGGCGTCGACCAGCTGACGAGTGAACGTCAAGCGGCCCACCTGGTCGGCCACTACCGAAACAGGCTCGCCAGCCGCAGCCAGCTTAGCCATCGTGCGCACGAAGTTGGCCCCCTCACCCACGAGCCACGAGACGCGCAGGACGTAATGGTCGGGGGCGAGGGAAACCGCGATGTCGCCGGCAGCCTTGGACTGGCCATAGACCCCGAGAGGTGAGAACGGCTCCGTTTCAGGATGACAACTAAGGCTCCCGTCGAACACGTAGTCGCTGGAGACGTGCACCAAAGTCAAGCCGTGGTCAATCGCCGCCTGGGCGAGATTACGAGGGCCGATGGCATTGGCTAGCCACGCCTGACGGCGACCGGACTCTGTTTCTGCGGCGTCGACTAGCGTGTATGCGGCGGCGTTCAGCACCGTGTCGAACGAGTCCCACTCAAACGCTTCGACCGATGCGTGGTCGGCGATGTCCACATCCTTCCGCTGGAGCGGGACTGCGTCCGGGAAGTGCGTCGCGAGGGCTCTGCCGAGCTGACCAGAGGCGCCCAGGATCGCCGCCCTCATCCGTGTTCCACGGGAACGACGCGGGCCAGGGGAGGAAGGGCCGCATCTTTGTCTGACAGCATGGTGTCGCTTCGAGCGATCGGCCACTCGATGCCGAGCTGCGGGTCGTACGGGTGGACGGAGGTGTACGAAGCGTTCGGCGACCACCGCTCGTTGACGAGGTACGTGTAGACCACATTCAGCTCGACCGTCTGATAGGAGTTGCCGCAACCGCGGGGGATGTAGAGCGCCAGCTCGGGAGTGAGATCGAACGTCTGCACCCAACCGAAGCCTTTACCCCTACGCAGATCCACGATGGCAGCGAAAGCACGTCCGGATGCAACTGACACGTACTTCTCCCACGGCTCAGCGTGGATACCGCGGAGGACGCCGACCTCCGTGCTCAGGGTCACGTTGTTCTGGACGACGTGGAACCCGCGGACGCCGTACGACTCCAAGGCGTCGCTCGAGTAGTTCTCCTTGAACCATCCGCGACGGTCCCGGTTGACACGGAGGTCTATCGCTATGAGCCCGGGAATGGTTGAGTGGCTCAACTCGGCACCCGCCACGGACGCTCATGAACCGCGTACTTCGCCTCCACTTCATCCTTCAACGGCCGCCACCAGGACTCGTTCTCCTCGTACCACCTGATCGTCTTGGCGAGTCCCTCCGGGAAGGACACGTATTCGGGCGTCCAGCCGAGCTCAGACCGCAACTTGTCCGCGTTGATCGCGTAGCGAACGTCATGACCGGGGCGATCCGAGACGTGGTCGCACCAGTCCGCGGGCCTCCCCATGATTTGAAGGATCAGGGCCACGACGCTTCTGTTGTCCGCCTCACCATCGGCGCCGATCAGATATGTCTGCCCTGGTGCACCTTTCTCCAGAATATCCCAAACCGCTGAGCTGTGGTCGTCGACGTGAATCCAGTCTCGGATGTTTCGACCGTACCCGTAGATCTTCGGCCGGACATCGGTGAGGATGTTCGTGATGGTACGCGGAATGAACTTCTCGACATGCTGATACGGTCCGTAGTTGTTGGAGCAGTTGGACAGCGTGGCGGCGATTCCGTAGGAGCGGATCCACGCATTGACAAGCAAGTCTGCACTTGCCTTACTCGCGGAGTACGGGCTGGAAGGTCTGTAGGGGCTGCTCTCGGAGAACCTTCTGCCGTCGGACACGGCTAAGTCTCCATACACCTCATCCGTCGAGATGTGGTGGAGACGCTTGCGATGATGCCTCACCGCCTCCAACACGCGGAACGTCCCTGTGATGTTCGTGTCGACGAAGGGTGAGGGATCTGCGAGCGAGTTGTCGTTGTGCGTCTCAGCGGCGAAGTTGACCACGATATCGTTCTCTGCCACCAGCAGGTCAATAGTTACCGCGTCAGTGATATTTCCCTCGACGAACCGGATGTCCTGCGCCACAGCGGACAGGTTGTTCAAGTTACCCGCGTACGTCAGTGCGTCATACACCGTGACGTCGTGGTGCGGAAAGCGTCTGGCCGTGTAATGCACGAAGTTAGCACCGATGAACCCCGCACCACCGGTGACCAATAACTTCACTGCCAGTCCTTCCGTGCCTGGAGGGCGACCGCGGGCCGCGGCACGGCGGTCGCGTCCCTGACGGCCGCCAGCTGACCGCTACGCCCTCGTTGTCGCCAGGAGAGTCTCGCGCCGGCACCCGCTGGAACCATAGTTTCTCATCTGCGGGCGAAGATCAACTACGCTAAGACGGACTGGCCGGATGAGTGAGGATAGGCGATCGAGTGGGCCAACGCGGGACCACCCGGGGGATGGGTCAGGGACGCCCGCTGTCAGGTCCCGGTGCGGGGGTGCCTTCTGGTGCGTTGGCGACTGGCCAGCTGACTCTCTGCTCGTGCCTTCCTCGCGGGGTGGCATGAGCGGCCACATCGTCGTCGATGGCAAGCACTTCGCCTGCGGCGCCGACCGCTTCCGCTTCCATGGCGTCACGTACGGCACCTTCCGTCCGCGGGAGGACGGTGCTCGCTACCCGGACCGCGAAGAGGTCAAACGGGACTTTGCGGGCATTGCAGAGGCAGGCTTCACCGTCGTGAGGACGTACACCCCGCCGCCCGACGACGTGGTCGACCTGGCCGCCGACTGGGGGATCCGACTCCTTGTGGACGTCTTTTACCCGGATTGGCGGTACCTGGTCGGAAACGCCCGTCGCGATCGGCGTCGAATGATCAGCGACGCCAGAGCTGAGGTGCAGCGGGTTACCCGTCGATTCGCCGGCAACCCTGTCGTGCTCGGCCTGTCGCTCGGCAACGAGGTGCCCGCCGATGCCGTGCGCTGGTTCGGCACCCCGGCGGTCGCCGGGTTGATCGAGCAGCTCGCCGACGTGGTGCACGACGAGGATGCTGACCGACTGGTCACGTATGCCAACTATCCGACGACGGAGTACCTGCCCCTAGAGGCCCTGGACTTCCTGACCTTTAACGTCTTCCTGGAGCACCAGCCCGAGTTTCGCAGGTACCTGTCCCGGTTGCAGCACCTCGCGGGTGGCCGGCCGCTCGTGCTCGGCGAGATGGGGATCGACGCCGGGGTCGAGTCGACGGGGGAGGACCGTCAGCGAGAGGTGATCGACTGGCAGCTGTCCACCGCACTCGAGCGAGGCGTCGCAGGGACGTGCATCTTTTCCTGGACCGACGAATGGTGGGTCGGCGGCGCGGCGGTGGATGCGTGGCACTTCGGGCTCACCCGGGCTGACCGCTCACCGCGAGCCGCGCTCGACGCCGCTCGAGGGTGGAACGGACGGACGGTCGCCGACCTCACCTTCGACTGGCCGTCCATCACAGTGGTGATCTGCGCCTACAACGCGGCGGCCACGCTGGACCAATGCCTCAGCCATACGTGCGCCTTGGGCTACCCCTTGTTGGAGATCTTGGTGGTTGACGACGGTTCGTCGGACTCCACAGCCTCAATCGCCAGACAATACCCTCGCGTCCGGTTGCTCTGCATCTCCCATGCTGGCCTCGCGGCTGCCCGGAACGCCGGGCTGCAAGCGGCGTCCAGCCAGTTGATCGCCTACCTCGACAGCGACGCGTACCCGACGCCGGAATGGCTCTACTACCTTGCACTCGGCCTGGACGGGCCTGCTGTCGGTGGAGTGGGGGGACCGAACGTCCCTCCTGTCGACTCTCTCCCGGGCGCGCACCGCGTCGCTCATGCCCCAGGAGGGCCAGTGCATGTGCTGCTGTCCGACGACCGGGCCGAGCACGTGCCCGGCTGCAACATGGCCTTCTGGCGGGACACCTTGCTCCAATGTGGAGGTTTCGACCCCATCTACACCTCCGCCGGCGACGACGTGGACATCTGCTGGCGGGTCCAGGAACGAGGCTGGGAAATCGCGTTCCATCCGGCGGCGCTGGTCTGGCACCACCGTCGCGATGGTCTGCGGAGCTATCTGCGCCAGCAGCTCAGCTACGGGCGCAGCGAGGCGTTGGTCGAGGCTCGGCACCCTGACCGTTTCACGGCTTGGGGATCCGCGCTCTGGCGTGGCTCCATCTATGACGCCGTGGCTCCGAGCGTGACCCGCCAGCGGGTCTATCGAGGTCAGTTCGGTACGGCGGCGTTCCAGTCTGTGTATCGGGGGGGTGGACACTTCCTCGATGTCGTCCACCAGGTCGGCCTGCCCCTGGGGGCGATGCTGTTGCTCACCGCCCCCCTCGCCCTGCTCGCTCCGGTGCTCGGCATTCCGGCGCTGGTGGCCGGGCTCGCGGTGCTGTTGCTGGCGGCGGTCGATCTGCGGCGCGTGCACTCTCCCCGCAGGAGCGATGGTTCTGCGCTTCGGTTTCGGGCCGGTGTGACCGCGATGCACCTGCTGCAGCCCATCGTGCGGACCTGGGGGAGGGTACGTCACCGTTCCCTGGCTCGCCGCACCAGCGGCCAACCTCGCCCCCAGCTCGCAGGCCCCTTGAGGTCGGCGGGTAGGGGGATGCTGATAGCTCCCTACGAGGGATCGAGGGCGGAGCTGACCGCCGCAGCGGTGAACGTTCTGCAGTTGGCTGGCTTGCGGGTCTCGCTGGGAACCGGTTGGGAAGACTTCGATGCCCGACTGAACGGCGGAGCGTTTGTCGTCGCCGACCTGTTGACCACGGATCAACCGGCGGGGTGGGTGCAGCTGCGGACTCGACTACGTCTGCGGTGGCGGGCAGCGATTGCCGCCCTGCTCGGGATCGGCGTCATCGCGTTCTTCCATCCGCTACTGGCTCTGCTGCTTCTGGTGGCGGTTTTCGCAGAGACCGGCCGAGGGCTGTGGCGGACAGGCGCGGGAGCCCGCCGCGTGCTGTCGAAGGCCGCTGAGTGAACGCCGGCGAGCGCAGCGGCGCAGGCGCCGACGCGCAAGCGCCGAACCGGGTGTCCACCTGGCTGCGCCACCATCGCCGATTCCTCGGATGCCTCATAACCGGCGCCGCAGTGGGCTTTGCGGTGGCGGCGAGGGCCGGCGATACATCGATGCAGCTCCTCCTCGGCGTCGTGGTGGGCACAGCCGCCGGACTTCTCGTCGGCCGGCTCCTGTCGGTGAGATCTGACCGGAAGCGACAGACCCCGTTGGGGCTAGAGCCTGAGAAGCGCCGAGGGCTGGCGGCGGCCATGCAGTATGTGCCCCGCATCTTCCCGTATCTACGGCCCTATCGGCTGCTGATGGCACTTGCGGTCACTTTCATGGTGTTGTCGGCGCTGGTCGCTCTCGCTCAACCGTGGCCATTGGCATTCCTCGTCGACAGTGCTCTGGGACAACGGCCGCCACCTGCGATCTTCGCCAGGCTGTCAGGCAACAGCCCGTCGAGCCGCATCCTCTTCGCCGTGCTGCTGGGACTGTTCATCACCCTGGTTGCCAACGGTGTGAGCATCTTGAGCTCCTATGTGCAGACGCGCCTGGAGCAGCGGATGATCTTCGACCTGCGCAGTGACATGTTCGAGCACGTGCAGCGGCTCTCCTTGGCGTTTCACGACTCGGCGAAGACCGGCGGCCTGATGTTCGCGATCAACTATCAGGCCTCATCAGTCGGGGCGATCGCGGTCGCCGTTCTCCCGCTCGCAGAGAACGTCCTCACGGTGGCGGGGATGGGGTTTATCGCCTACAGATTCGACGCCGGCCTCGCCCTCCTCTCGCTGACGGTCGTGCCGGCCATCTACTACTCCACCAGGGTGTACGCCGTCAGAGTCGAACCGCGCCTACGCAATGTGCGGACTCTCGAGAGCAACTCGTTGTCCATTGTGTACGAAGCGATGTCCATGCTGCGGGTGATCGTCGCATTCGGCCGTGAAGGCCACGAGCATCAGCGCTTCCGCACCCAAGGCCGCCAAGCAGTCGATGCCCGAATCGACGTGACTATACGTCAAACGGCTTTCTCACTCGGCGTCAACCTCCTGACAGCAGCCGGCACCGCCGTCGTGATTGCCTATGGTGCCCACCTCGTCCTGAGCGGGAAGCTCACCGTCGGCGAGCTTCTCGTCGTGCTGGCATACATCGGTTCTGTCTACCGACCCCTGGAGGAGATCAGCGGGACGGCCGCGGCTCTGCAGGCAGAGCTGATCAACCTCGAGTCCGCGGTTCAGCTCCTGGACACCGACATAGAGGTCAAGGACCCGGTGGCCGGCGTCGTCCTCGACCGGACCGCCGGGCACGTGGCGATGCGAGACGTGCATTTCCACTACGCAGGACGCGTCAACACACTCAAGGACATCTCGTTCGATGCGCCTGCAGGCGAGGTGATCGCCATCGTGGGACCCACCGGCGCGGGCAAGAGCACGCTGGTTAGTCTCATCCCCCGCTTCTTCGACCCACATGAAGGGCGGGTGCTCCTGGACGGTGTAGACGTCCGCGACATCACCTTGGAGTCATTGCGCCGCCAGATCAGCGTCGTGCTCCAGGAGCCTCTGCTCTTCTCCGGGACCATCGCCGAGAACATTCGTTACGGCTGGCTTGACGCCGCAGAGAAGGACATCGTGCAGGCCGCGCGGTCGGCCAATGCACACGACTTCATCACGGGTCTTCCACGTCAGTACGAGACGGTGCTCGGCGAACGGGGAGCGCAGCTGTCGGGAGGCGAGCGTCAGCGTATCTCGGTTGCGCGAGCCTTTCTCAAGGATGCGCCGATCCTCATCCTCGATGAGCCCACTTCGTCGATCGACTCCAGAACCGAGGGAGTGATCCTCGAGGCGCTCGGTCGCTTGATGAGGGGCCGCACGACGTTCATGATCGCGCACAGACTGTCCACGATCCGCCATGCTCGGCGCATCCTGGTGGTTGACCACGGGCAGCTGGTCGAGCAGGGATCACACGACGAGCTGGTCGACGCGGGCGGCCTCTACCAGGAGATGTATGAGGCACAGAACGCCGGGCGGGCGGTCGCCGGACTCCCCCTGCCACCGGCGATCGAGATCCCCGCACCGGCCGGAGCCACCCCATGAGTTCCGGCGGGCGCAAGATAGTCGTGCTCGGCATGCTCACGAAGATGCCAGTGGCTGGGGTCGCGTGGCAGACGCTGCACTACCTACTGGGATTCCAGCGGCTGGGATGCGACGTGTACTACGTCGAGGCCCACGCTCGTACTCCTTCGATGCTCATGCGCAGTGAGCAGGACGACAGCTCGAGGATCGCCGCGGACTACCTCGGCGCCTTGATGAGTCGGTTCGACCTCGGCGACCGCTGGGCGTTCCATGCCTTGCACGACGACGGCCGGTGCTACGGCTTGAGCGAGTTTGGGCTGAGGCGGCTGTACCGCTCCGCCGCTGCGATTGTGAACCTGCACGGCGGGACACATCCGCTACCAGAGCACGTCGAGACGGGGCGTCTCGTCTACGTGGAGACCGATCCCGTGCAGCTCCAGGTGGAGCTGCACGACGGCGTGCAGTCGACCGTCGACTTCTTAGCCGCGCACCAAGCCTTCTTCACGTTCGGTGAGAACCTCGGCAACGCCGACTGCGGCCTTCCGACGTCGGACCTGTTCTCCTTCCGACCCACCCGGCAACCAGTGGTTATGGACCTCTGGGTCCAGTCGCATAAGAACCCGAGGCCTGTCTTCACCACGGTTGGGAACTGGCGCCAGGACTGGCGACCAGTGACGCTCGACGGGCAGACGTACAGCTGGAGCAAGCAGCCGGAGTTCATGAAGGTGCTCGATCTGCCAGCGCGCACTGGCCGGCAGCTCGAGCTGGCGCTCAGCAGCTACACCGCCGCCGACCAACGGATGCTCGAAGAGCATGGCTGGAGGGTGCGCCACGCACTCGAGGTGTCGATGGACCTGGACACGTACCGCGACTACATCTCCACTTCGCAAGCCGAGTTCACGGTCGCCAAGGACCAGAACGTGCGGCTGCGCAGCGGATGGTTCAGCGACCGAAGCGCCACCTACCTCGCGGCCGGTCGACCAGTGGTCACCCAAGAGACCGGTTTCAGCAACGTGCTGCCCACGGGGAAGGGCTTGCTCGGTTTCTCCACTGTGGAGGAGGCTGTGGAGGCCGTCTCTGCCGTGGTTGGCGACTACGCCCGGCACTCCGAAGCGGCGTACGACGTCGCCCGCGAGTGCTTCGACAGCGACGTGGTCCTGCGGAGCATGCTGGAGCATTTGGGTGAGGTCGGCCTGTGCCGTCGCAACGTGACTGCCGAAGCTGGAGCCAGCACGCCGCTACCCGCTGACCTGGCCCTGACGCCATTGTCGAAACGCCCGACTGTCCTTGCCGCGGACACCGTCGAGGCCATCCGCGCCTTGCCGCTCCCGACGGCTGAACCGATCGGGCCAGACAGCCGCACTCTGGTCAGCGAGAGCATCGTCGTCATCAGCTTCAACAACCTGGTGTTCACCCGGATGTGTCTGGAGACGGTGCTCGCGACCACAACGGCCGACGCGGAGGTGATCGTGGTCGACAATGGCTCGAGTGACGAGACGCCCACGTATCTGACGGAGGTGGCGAGCAGGTTCCCGCGGGTGCGTCCGATCTTCAACGGTCGCAATCGGGGCTTCGCGCGTGCAGCCAACCAGGGCCTGGACGCAGCTCGCGGTGAGGTCCTGGTCCTGCTCAACAACGACACGATCCTCACCCCCGGCTGGCTCGGTGGGCTGGTGCGGCACCTCGACGACGCCTCCGTGGGGATGGTCGGCCCGGTGACCAACGCAGCGTCGAACGAGGCGCGAATCAGCACGACCTACCGCACGTACGGCGAGCTCCTCGACTTCGCCGCATCCCGCATCACCGCCCCACAAAGCGTTGACATCCGCGTCCTCACCCTGTTCTGCGCCGCGATGCGCCGCTCGGTCCACGCTGCCGTGGGAAGTTTGGACGAGCGCTTCGAGCTCGGCATGTTCGAGGACGATGACTACGCCGAGCGGGTGCGAGGGGCGGGACTTCGCCTGGTCTGCGCACCGGACGTCTTCGTCCACCATTTCGGCGAGGCGTCCTTCGGCAAGCTCGTCCCGACCGGCGAGTACGGCAGGGCATTTCGTGCCAACCGGCAACGCTTCGAGGAGAAGTGGGGCAAAGCCTGGGCGCCACATGAGCACCCCCCAGACGACGAGTACGCAGCCATGATCGAGAGGATCCGCGATGTGGTCCGCACGCACGTACCCTCCGACGCCACCGTCCTGGTCGTGAGCAAGGGCGACGACGAGCTGATCAAGTTCGACGGTTGCGTCGGCCAGCATTTCCCGCAAGACAGCCACGGTGCATTCGCCGGCCACTACCCCGCCGACGATCGCGAGGCCATCGCTCAGCTCGAAGCGTTGCGGGCGGGTGGAGCCGGCTACCTCCTCTTCCCGCGGACGTCGACCTGGTGGCTCGAGCACTACGGCGGTCTGCGCAGGCACCTGGAAGCCACCTACGAGGCTGTCGCGGTCGACGACGCGTGCCTCGTCTTCGCGTCTCGGGATCTACCATGAGCATCGACTCGGCCACGAAGGTCACTCCGGACCTGCACGCGCGGCACCGCGAGTACCAGGCGCTGGTGGGTCGGCTGCGCGACCTGGTCCACCAGACGGTGCCGCCCGGAGCCACGGTCGTCGTGGTCAGCAAGGGTGACTCCGACCTGGTGTCCCTGGTCGGGCGTCGCGGGTGGCACTTCCCTCAGGACGCCAACGGTGGGTACGCCGGCTACCACCCACGTGACAGTGCGTCCGCAATCGAAGAGCTCGAGGCGTTGCGATCTCGGGGCGCCGACTTCCTCGTCCTCCCGGCGACGTCCAACTGGTGGTTGGAGCATTACGCGGACTTCGGCAACCACCTTCGGCTCAACTACGACACCCTGGTGGAGGAGCCCGACACCGGCATCATCTACACGCTGCGCAAGCAGTCGGAGCCCAGCGATGTCCACGATGTCCCGGCTGCTGACGCGCTCGAGCAGCATCGTGCCGCGCTGCTGGCTGAGCAGATCGACGACCTCGTCGCACACCTTGTGCCGCATGCGCGGCCGGTCGTCGTCGCTCACGCAGGCGACGCTCCCACACGGCAGATTGACGGTCGGACGACGATGCACCTGCGCCTCCCCGGACCAGACGTCCAGATTCATCCACCGAACGCCAATCTTGTTGCGCGCCTGGAGACCCTGCGTCGGCAGGGTCCAGCATGCCTCATCGTCCCTCGAAGCGCGTTCGACTGGTGGGAGCTGGACGTGGACTTCCGCCTACACGTCGAGCAGGAGTACCGCTGCATCACACAGCAGGCACACGTCTGTCTGATTTACGACCTTGAGCAAGCAGAGGGAGCCGTCACCTGATGAAGCGCCGTGTTCTGTCCATCTGCCACAACCACCCGAGCGTGCGCCCTGGTGGTGCCGAAGCTTACGCCTACGAGCTGCACCGAGGTCTGTCCGCCTCACCCGACTACGAGTCGATCTTCCTGGCCAAGGGTGGACCGCCGGTAGGCCTCAGTGGCGCCGTGCACGTCGGTACCTACTTCGAGCCGACTGGTGGCGGCGAAAACGAGTACTTCTTCTACACAGACGGCTACAACTTCGACTACCTGTTCGGCACGCAACCCAGCAAAGAGTTCTACTTCCGGCACTTCCGTGACTTCCTGCGCGCCTTCAAACCAGACATCGTGCATTTTCAGCACACGTTGTTCTTGGGCTACGATTTGATCAGAGAGGTGAAGAACACCCTTCCTGACGCTCCCATCGTCTACACGCTGCACGAGTTCCTGCCAATCTGCCACCGGGACGGGCAGATGGTGCGCACGGGGACCGAAGAGCTGTGCGACCATGCCTCGCCCCGTCGCTGCCACGAGTGTTTTCCCGCCATCTCTCCACAGACGTTCTTTCTACGTGAGCGCTTTATCAAGTCCCACTTTTCCCTAGTGGACCTTTTCTTGGCACCGAGCGACTTCCTGCGCCAGCGTTACATCGAGTGGGGCATCCCGGCGGAGAAAATTCGCACCGAGGAGTACGGGCGACTCCCCGTCGTACGCTCGGCAAGGACCTCTGATCGCCCTGCCCGCAACCGCCTTGGCTTCTTCGGCCAGCTAAGCGCGTTCAAAGGCGTCGACGTCTTGTTAGAGGCGATGCAGATCCTCATGCGGGATTTGGACGCCATCTCGGGATCGAGGCGCAAGTCCGCTGAGCGGCCGCGGCTGCGGCTGCATGGGGCTAACTTGGAAATTCAGCCGGGAGAGTTCCAGAACCGGTTTAACACACTATTGACCGAGATGAGGGAGACCATCACGTTCGTCGGGAAGTATGATCACGAGCACCTGCCGGAGCTGATGGAGCACGTGGACTGGGTGGTCGTGCCCTCGGTGTGGTGGGAGAACTCCCCACTGGTGATTCAGGAGGCGTTTCAACAGGGACGCCCGGTCATCTGCAGCGACATCGGGGGCATGGCGGAAAAGGTCACCGACGGGGTTAACGGACTGCACTTCATGACTGGAGACGCGATGAGCCTGGCCGAGACGATCAAGCGGGCCGCGGCGACTCCCGGGCTCTGGGAGACGCTGCGCGAAAAGATCCCAGCGATTTACCCTATGGACGATCACATCAAGGAGCTGGACCGGATCTACGGTTCGCTGCTGGCGGGCAAAGGTTCCAAGGAGGCTGGACATGTCGGCTGAGAGTGACACTGCGAGGGCGGGAACGTCGGAAGCAAGCGACGAGGCATCCGCGCTAAAAGCCGATCCTGCCGTCGTTCAGACCTGTTGGCTGTCTGCCGAGGTCCTGTTCCTCGTTATCACCGAAGTCGGTTCCTACGCCGAGCCGGTGAAGGCTTCCGCCGAATGTGGAGACAGCAAAGTTCAGTTGGCCGCCCGAAGTTTCCCCTATGAGCGCCCCGACAGCGCGCAAGTTTCCGGCCACCCTGCACAGGCCGTTGTGCTGCGCCTTCCCGCCGGACACACGGCAGCCGACCCGCTAGATTTTGTTCTGAGCTGGGCCGGCCGATCGCTGCGCGTCGGTCGGTCGGAGCTCGGGCGATCGACGCTGAGCTTGGACGCCCTCCTACGCTACGAACTGGCAGCGCTGAGTCCGTCAGCCAGGGCCGACGCGCTGGCCTTTCTGGTGGCGGGACCTGGCGAACCACCCGCCCCGAAGCGGGCGACGCGCCGCCTGAGCGGAGCATGTTGCTCGAAGGCACTTGGCGGCCAGATGCCGTCGGGTCAAGTCCAGCTCAGCAAGAGCTTGCATGCCGCCCGGCAGGCGCTCCGCGAGCGGCTGCCTGCATGCGTGATCTCGGTGGCGGCACCGCAGGGGCTGAACATCGACGCTGTGCTCGCCGTGGACGATAGGAACTTCTACGTGCAAGGCTGGCTGCATGACGAGGAGGCGCCCCCGACACGGCTGACCGCAGTATCTCCGGAAGGGAGCAGAACGGAGATCTTGTCGCGCCTCTATCGCTATCGACGCCCGGACGTTGAGCAATTCTACGGTGATTGCGCGGACGGCCAGAACCCTGAACACGGTTGGATCGCCCACTTAGAGACATCGACCTCCAGCCTGTTGGCCAGCGGCTGGATGTTCGAGATGGCTAACGCAGCGGGGGCTGAACTCGAGGTCTCGGGCCCCAGTGTCACCCGCGACCTTGCTATTGTCCGGGAGACGATCCTGCGGGACCTAGACCGCGAGCGGCTTCCCGCCGATCGATTACGGGCCGAACACATTGCGCCCGCGTTGAGCCGGTTGGAGGCGCGGCGGCGCTCCGTGGCCAAGGTCGACAGCGTCGCCCAACACGGTGAGCCACCGACCGACCCGGAGGTCTCGATCGTGGTCCCCTTGTACGGGCGAATCGATTTCCTGGAGCATCAGCTGGCGCAGTTCATCCACGACCCGGA
>JBBQKY010000044.1:0-15475 GCA_038327385.1 Propionibacteriales bacterium | reverse complement strand
GTCGACAACTGGAGCGCCGGACGCGACGTGCGGATCGCCATCGAGACGGTCAGGGCCGTCGTCGGCAAGGACGGGGCTTATTGATGGAACAACGGACGGATCACACCGCCCTTCCCGGGAAGGTGGATCCGCCCGTTGCCGGTCCCGCCAACGGCGAGGGCATCGGCGGCATGGACGTCGGGCGGGTCGGTGCGCTGCTGCGTGGGGCTGCTCCGGCCTCTGTCATCTCGGCCGCCAAGCAGGGGGTCCGTGTCGCGGGGGTGGTGACGTCGTCCTCCCGTATCACGCCGGACTACCTGATCGCCGGCACGAAGAAGGGCGGCACCACGTCGCTCGCCAACTGGCTCGTGCAGCATCCAGGTGTCCTCCGGATGTTCCCGAAGGCTCAGCGGCACAAGAGTGCCCACTATTTCGACTGCAACTTCGCCAAGGGTCCGGCCTGGTACCGCTCCCACTTCCCGACGCGCCAGTTCCGCCGCCACGAGGCACATCGACTCGGGTACGAGCCGCTGGTGGGGGAGGCGAGTCCGTACTACATGTTCCACCCGGCTGCTCAGGACAGGGTGAAGTCGCTGCTCCCCGAGACCAAGGTGATCATGCTGCTGCGCGATCCCGTGTCGCGGGCCTACAGCCACTACTGGGACCGGGTCAGCACCGGTTTCGAGGACTGCGCCACCTTCGAGGAGGCGATCGCCGCAGAGCCCGGGCGGCTCGCTGACGTCGACGAGGCACGGTTCGCGGAGCCGGCGTACACCCACTTCTCCCACGAGCATCACAGCTACCTTGCGCGCGGACGCTACGCCGAGCAGCTGGCCCGCTGGCAACCGCTGTTCGGCTCCGGCCAGCTGCTGGTGCTCGAGTTCGAGCGGATGAAGTCCGAGCCCGACGTGCTGCTCGGGGAGGTGCTGGACTTCCTCGGCCTCCCTGCGTGCTCCGCGATCGACCTGCGCGCACGCAACGAACGAAAGAAGCAGCCGATGATGTCCGCTGCCACCCGGGAGTCCCTGCAGGACTACTTCCGCCCCTGGAACCGTCGGCTCGTCGAGCTGACCGGGCGAGAGTTCTCCTGGACGAGCCACTGAGCAGCACCCGCCATGTCCGCCAGTAGTAGCTCGACGTCGCCCTCGCCCCGCGGCACCACTCCTCCAGCCGGGCGCCGCGGTCCACTCATCGTCGCTCTGGTTGTCGCGATACTGCTCGGGCTGGTCACCGTCGGACTGGTCCTGAACCTCCGGAGGTCCTCGGACTCCGCAGCAGCCGACGAACCGGCTGCGGGCCCACCGGCAACCCCGACCAGCACTCCCACGACGAGGCAGCGGCCCCTGCTCGTGGGAACGCAGTTCCAAGGCACCTGGTCGACGTACACCGACCAGCAGCGCAAGAGCCTGCTCGACAAACTCGTCGCCATGGGCATCCGGACGGTTCGCATCGGCATCTCCTGGGCCATGCTGCAACCCGACCGCCCCACCCCCGGCGACGGTGGCTGGAACTGGGCGTGGGGCATCCCGCGCGTCGACAGCGTGGTCCAGATGGCCCTGTCGCGGGGCCTGACCGTCCATGCGACGTTCGGACGCACGCCCGCATGGGCAAACGACGGGGCAGGGGAGGGCGCTGCGCCGACCTCCATTGCCGACTGGCGACGCGCGGTGCACTTCGCCGCGAACCGATACGCCGGCAAGGTCTCGTCCTGGGAGGTCTGGAACGAGCCGAACCTGCCGAAGTACTTCGTCGGGGGCTCTCCGCAGGCATATACCAGGCTGTTGTGCGCCGCCTATCCGATCATGCACTCCGAAAGCCCGACGACTCCGGTCGTGTACGGCGGGTTGAACGGCAACGACTGGCGCTTCCTCGATGCCTCGTACCAAGCAGGCGCCAAGGGCTGCTTCGACGTGCTCGCCGTCCACCCGTACCAGCGCTG
Source organism: Propionibacteriales bacterium (assembly GCA_038327385.1). GTDB lineage: Bacteria > Actinomycetota > Actinomycetes > Propionibacteriales > Nocardioidaceae > JAWWPG01. The sequence continues at coordinate 13,557 of JBBQKY010000044.1, read as the reverse complement.
GGGCTTCCCACCAGGTGCGCCGGCACCAGACGATGAGCCCTGGTACTTCCCCAATGTGAGCCTGGTCCGCGAAGTCCAACGCCAGCACCACGACCTGTTGCCCATCTGGTTCACCGAGCTCGGCTGGTCGACCCATCCCAACCTGCCGGGTACACCCGAGTACCAGCGCGGCGTCAGCGAGCAGCAGCAGGCGAGCTATCTCGTTCGCACGCTGCAGCTCACCCAGCAGCGCTACCCGTATGTCAGGCGGGCCTACATCTACACGGCCCGCGACGAGACGGGCTTCGACCGCGACAACAACAACTACGGGCTGTACACCCTGAGCTTGCAGCCCAAACCAGCCGTTGCCGAGCTTCACAGCTACCTGTCCGGGTCATGACGTCCTCCTCGGCGTACGCCGACCTCGCCGGGGCCGACGCCGGGTTGCGGGACGTGATCGAGACGGTATGGCGACCAGGAGACGCGACGGGTGTGCGGGTCAGGCTCCGTGCCGGCGCAGACCCGACGCCGGTTGTCGAGAGCTACTTCGTCCTGCCGCACCCGGCGCGGGCGCGACTGCTGCTGCCGGCGGAGAGCGTGGTGGCTGCGCGGCGCGCGCTCGGCGCCTACCGGGGGCTCCGGACTTCGTCGGCGGCGGCCTGGGCGCGTCTCATCCGGGCCTCCGTCTTGTCGTCCGGGCCGGCGTCGCGGGCCCTCAGACGCCTGCAGATCGACGCCGGACCGCAGGCAGACAGGTTGCTGCCGAAGCTCGCCGCCGCGCTCGGCCGCCCAGCGCCGCTTCGGGCGTCGCTCGCGGTGCGCCGGCCAGGGGCGTTCAGCAAGCCGACGCTCGGGCTGTTCGACGATGCTGGACGGCCGGTGGCTTACGCCAAGATCGGCCGCTCGGTGCTGACCGATGCAATGGTGCGGCATGAAGCGGCGGTGCTGCGCGGGGTGACCGGCCGGTTACCCAGCATCACCACGCCCGCGTTGCTGGGCGAGCTGGGCTGGCACGGACATCCGGTCACCGTGATGGCTCCGCTTCCGGCACATGCCCGTCGGCTCACCACCGAGCCGCTCAAGATGGCGCACGTGCTGTGGGAGGTGGCGGCCTCCGGTGACTTCGGGGAGCACGAGCTCGGCGAGTCGTCGTACATTCATCGGCTCCGGGTCCGTTTGCAGGCGTGTGCAGGTTCGTATCCCGAGCTGGCAGAAGTCCTGCAACAGTGGTGTGACCAGCTGTGCGAGGCGGAGGGCCAGGTGCGGTTCGGCAGGTCCCACGGCGACTGGGTCAGCTGGAACCTGGGACTGCACCGCGGCAGGGTCGTCGTCTGGGACTGGGAGCTGAGCGTGTCAGACGCTCCGGTGGGGTTCGACGCGTGCCATTGGTACTTCCAGCGGGCGAGGGTGACCGGCGACCCAGCGGCGGCGGCCTCCGCCGTGCTGGCGATGGCGCCCGGGCTGGTTCGGCTGGGGGTGGCCGTTGACGACGCCGAGCGGGTCGCCGACCTCTATCTTCTGGACAAATCCGTGGGAGGGGTGGAGGCGGCCGTAGCCACGGGAGACGATGCTGACCTCGCGGCGTACGCCGCGCTCGCCCGCCGCCGGCTCGGACGCTGAGTGCCGCCGCCGACCGACGACCTGGTGACGACGACGCCTGACACGCTCCCGCCGACCTGACGAACCCGGTCGAGCGCGGCTACGACGTCCGCACACTTGGTGAACCGCTCGCGCACCGCGAAGAGCACGACGTCAGCATCCGTCAACAGCTCGAGAGCCTCCGCCGAGCTCAGCAGCGGAGACGTGTCCAGCACCACTATGTCGACGACCGGTGCGAGCGTTGCGAGCAGTCCGCTGAACTCACCGCTCCCGAGCGGCACCGGCTGGTCGGATGCCACCTCCTGGGTGCCAAGCGCCACCAACCCCGGCGCTGGGTGTGCGAGACGGTTCGGGTTGACGCGAACGGTGCCGCCCAGCACCCGGTCGAAGGTGATCTCGTTCGGTAGACCCAGCAGTTTGGTGAGGCCCGGGTTGGTCAGGTCCGCGTCGCACAGGAGCACGCTCTGACCGGCGGCCGATGCGGCGAGTGCCACGTTGGCTGCAACCGTGGTGCGGCCGTCTCGCGGAGCCGCCGAGGCAACCAGCACCACAGTAGGCCGGTCGGCCGCGTCGGGCGTCTGGTCCCGCGCCCTGTCGAAGGCTCGCACGGTCGTGGCGAGGAAGCGGTAGGCGAGCGCCTCTTGGGATCCCGGGCTCTCGATGGATGCCAGCGCGGTTGGCCCGGTCTTCGTCCTGGGGATCCTCGCGAGCACCGGCAAACCGCCGGTGACGTCCGTAAGCGCCGCCTCGTCCTTGACGGACGTGTCCCGCGCATCGAGGATGATCGCGAGAATGCAGCCGAGGACGAGGCCGATCACGCCGCCGAGGATGCCGCCGGTGACGGCTGAGCGCCCCGACGGGTGAAGCGGGGGTTGCGCCGAGCTGATAAGGACCCCCGAAGACCTGTTCTTGGCCCCGGCGGGCTCCCCCGCCGCACGGAAGTCCAAATAGCTCCGCGCGAGGGCGTTGGCGATCAGCGCTGCGAGCTGAGGTGACTGGCGGGTCACGGTGACCGCGATGACGCTCGTGTCGCCGACAGCCGCGGCGCTCACGCTCTTCAGCAGCGTCGACGGGGTCTCGTCCAGGCCGATCTTTGCGACGACCGGTGCTGCCACGGAGAGCGACTGCATGACGGCGACCTGGGTGGCCACCTGTTCGGTGGTGAAGACAGGCTCGGCGTACTGCGCTGCGCTGTACGGCCGGATCAGGACCTGAGCAGTTGCCGAGTACTGCGCCGGCCGGCTCGCGGTATAGCCGAACGCCGCCAGCGCGAAGAGCAGCGTGACGGCCAAGACGAGCCGCAGCCGACGCCTGACAGCGGCGGTGTAGCGGCCCAGACCGACAACCTCACCGTCCAAGAGTCTCCTCAGCTCGACCTACGCCAGAATACAGCGGCACTGACACACGGCGGATGCTACCGAATCGCGTGACACAATCGGGGAGGAACCGGACAGGAGGGTGAGAAGCGTGCGTCGGCTTGCCATCCTTGTCCTCATCACGCTGGCGCTGCTGCCACTTCGCTGGTTCACGATCGTCTCGACTCCGTTGGGAACGCTCTTCCTGCACGAGGTCGGACTGCTGTTGTTCTCGATGCTGGCGGTAGTGACGATCGCACCGAAGATCAAAGCCCTGGCGCTCGAACGTACGGCGTTCCTGACGTCGGTCATAGCCGCGGGTTTCGCCGTCTGGGGCGCGGCCAGCCTCTTCAACTCCGTTTCGCTGGCTGCGGAGCTCAAGCAGTGCTTCTATCTCGGCAGCTTCGTCCTCGTCGTCGCGGCGTTCCTCTGCTTCGCCGAGTCCGAGGACCAGTCCGCGATGAGACTCCTGCGGTGGGCGGGCGTGTTGACCACGTGCACGCTGCTGGCGGCCCTGGAGCTCGCTCTGACGATCAACCATGTCAACGCCTTGCATGTCTTGACCACCGCGGCCACGTCAGGGGATCCCAGCGTGATCGAGGCGCAGCTGTTCCGTCCGGCCTTCGCCGGCTTCGGGATCTCCGACTCGCAAGCGGTCAGCCAGCTACGCCATGAAGTCTTCGCCGGGCTGCTCGTGTCGCTGCTCGTGGCGTCGTGGGCCCAGCAGCGTCTCCCCTTCCACGGGCGTGGCGCACGGTGGCTCTCACAGTCAGCCGTCGTTGTGGCGAGCCTCCTCGTCGTCGTGTCGTTGAGTCGTTCCGTGCAGCTCGCGGCTCTCAGCTGGCCGCTGCTCGCCGGGTTCCGGGTGGCGCTGGTAGGTCGGGTCACGCGCCGGCAGCTAGTCGCGCTGGCTCTGACTGGTTTGGTCTTTGTGGGTGTCATCGCGTCCGGACTGGCCGGGGTGATCGTGCAGCGCATCACCCAGGACTCCACGAGCTACAACGAGCGCGGCGCGAAGCTCAATGCGGCGCTTGACTCCATCAGGCAGTACCCGTGGACCGGGGGCCACTACGACGACACGATCAGCTCGCACAACTTCGTCATCGACGCGTGGTTACGGGGGGGCGTCGTGATGGCCGGGCTGATGCTGGCGGCCCTGCTGTTCGTTGTCTGGCGTTTTGCCGGCAACGTGAGCGTCTTCGCCCGCTCCCCCGCCTGGCTGGTGCCGGTCACCGCCGCTTTCACGCTTCCACTGGTGCGGATGTTCACCATCGGCGCTGGGCTGCTGACGCCACCGGAGTGGGTCTGCCTGGCTTTCGCCATGGCGGGAACCGTCGTCTACTACCGCGAGGCGGCAGCCGGGCGAGCTACGCCGGTCGAGGCCCGGCAGCACGGCGGGGGCATCGACGCGGGCTCCTTGGTGGCCCGGTGAGCGTGGAGACGGCACGGCGTCCCCGGCTGTCCATCGGTGGTGCCCTTGGCTGGTTCGTGGCGTCGTACGGCGTCGCCCTCATCGGATACCTCGCGGTCAACGCGATAGCCGGCCGCTTTCTCGGCCCCAGCCTCTTCGGGTACTTCGTGCTCGCCATGACGACGGCCGCCGTCGTGGGGCAGCTGGCCCTGGTGGGCGCCCACCGGTCCGGGCTGCGAGAGGCAGCCAAGCTACGAGACCGTGAGCACACCGACCAGGATGTCCTCGAGCTGCAGCGGCTCGTCGGCGGAGCCCGCGCGGTGACGTGGTTGAGCCTGCCGGCGGCCGCGGTCATCTGCGGCGCGGTCGCTACGGTTCTCGCGGGCGACTTGGTGGAGGGTTTGGAGCTCGGGCTTGCGCTCGCTGTCATGGTGTGGCTGGCCGGTGAGCAGATCCTGCTGTCGCAGTACCTGCGCGGCTTCGGCCAGGTGCGGCTCGCGAGCCTTCTGGAGGGCAGATCAGGGGGCGCCCTCGTCGCCGTCCTTCAGGCGGCCGCTCTCTTCGCTGTGTGGCGCCTGTGGCCATCGAGTGGACTGGCTGGGGCCTTCGGCGCGGTCTCTCTCGGCTATGTCGTCCCGGTGGCCCTCGGGCGCTGGGCGCTTCGCGCCGTGTTCCGCGACGGCCGGGCGAGCCGGTCGCTGGTCGCGGACCTCAGGCAGACCCTCCGCAACGACTGGCGCTTTGCCAGCAACCAGCTGGCGACCTACCTCAACTCCACGATGGAGCTCTGGGTCGCAAGCGCCATCCTCGCCAGTGCCTCCGTCTCGCTCTTCGGCGCCGCGTCCCGGCTGGGCATGGTTCTCATGATCCCCATGACGAGCTTGCAGGTCGTGTTCTCGCCCGTCGTCGCGCGGATGCTCGCAAGCGGGGAAGACAACGTGCTCCAGCGCGTGCTGAGGAGCGGCGCGACGGTGGCGACGACGGTCTCGGCCCTGCTGTGGGTCCCGATGCTGGTGATCCCCAGCCTGATCCTCGGGACCCTGTTCGGAGACGGTTTCCGCTCCGCGTCCACGGTCCTGGTGCTGCTCACCATCGGGATCCTGCCGAGCGTCGTCACCGGGAACTCCGGGACCGTCCTGACGATGTCGCACCACGAGGGGGTCATGGCGTCCCTGCAGTGGACGACCGTCCTCGTGCGGACGGTCGGCGCGCTGGTCGCGGGAAGCAGCTGGGGACTTACCGGGCTCGGTGTGTCGTCAGCTCTCGCAACGGCCGTGCTGGGACTCGGCTCGTGGTGGCTCGCGCATGCGCGCACCGGTGTCTGGACGCACGTGACGCTCGGCCCGGAGCTCGCGCTGCTACGACGGACCCAAGGCTGACGTGCGCGTTCTGCAGGTGCAGTCAGCCTCCCGCAGCCGAGGTGGTGCCGATGACGCCATGGACCACGAGGCGGCGATGCTGCGAAGTGCGGGTCACGAAGTCGACCAGCTCATCCACGGGGCGGTCGGGAAAGGAGCGGGTCCGCGGCAGGCCCTCGACGTGATCTGGAACCGGTCGGCAGAGCGAGACGTGGCCGAGCTTGTCGAGCGGACCCGTCCGGATATCGTTCACGTGCACTCGCCGTACCCGTTGCTGAGCCCTGCGGTGTTCCGCGCGGCACGCCGGGCCGGCGCTGCCACCGTGACGACGCTGCACAGCTACCGGTTGGTCTGCGTGGTGGGCACGTGTCTGCGCGACGGCAACATCTGTGAGGACTGCGTGGGCAAGAGGGTAAAGGTGCCGGGGGTCGTGCACCGTTGCTACCACGAGAGCCGCGCCGCGTCGGGTGCCATGGCGCTTTCCCTCGCCACTCATCGCGCCGCGGGCACGTTTCGACGTGACGTCCACCGCTACCTCGCCCTCACGGGCTTCGCCCGGAACCTTCTGGTCCGCGACGGCTACCCGACGGACCGGATCGGCGTCGCGCCCAACAGCGTTGCCGATCCCGGTGAGCCACCACCGCGCGGCGGCTCGCTGGGTTACGTCGTCTTCATGGGACGGTTCGTGCCGGAGAAGGGGCTGGACACGCTGCTCACCGCCTGGCAGGCCCTCGACGTGCCGCTGAAGATCGCCGGTGACGGCCCCGGTAGAGCTGCCGTCGAGCGCGCCGCCGGCGGCGGCTCCACGGTGGAGTACGTCGGCTGGCTCGACGCCGGCGCACAGCAGACTCTGCTCGCCGGCGCCGGTGCCCTCGTGTTCCCCTCGACCTGGTACGAGGGCCAGCCGCTCGTCCTGCTCCAGGCCATGGCCCACGGCATCCCGGTCGTGTCCTCCGATATCGCCAACATCGAGGAGACGACCGTGGCACAAGGCGGCGGGCTCAGCTTCGCCGCAGGAAGCGCGACGGCACTGGCCGGCGCGGTGACGCGGCTCGTGGATGATCCTGACGCCGCCCGCCGACTCGGGCGAGCCGGACGGGCTGCCTATCTACGCCGGCACACGCCAGAGCGCGCGCTCGAGAGCCTGCTCGAGCACTACGCGGAGGCGTTGCGGACCCGCGACGCAGACCCGGCCCGGGCGCTCCGATGAGAGTGGTGCACGTGACGGAGGTCGCCGCCGGAGGGGTGCGCCGTCTGATCGCCGACTTCACGGCGGACCAGGTCAGGCGCGGCTTCGACGTGCACGTCGTCGGCGACGAGAGCCTTGCCGACCTTCCGGGAACCCATCACCGCTGGCAGGGGAGCCGCCGCCGTCCCGCATGGGCCCCGCTCGACTGGGGGCGGTTGCACCGTCTGCTTCGCGACCTCCGCCCGGACGTCGTCCACCTCCACTCGTTCTTCGCGGGCGCGTTCGGCAGAGTCGCACCGACGGCCAACCGTCGATATGCCGTCGTCTACCAGCCACACAGCTGGGCGTTCGACGCGCTCGAGTCGGCTCTTGCGCGCCGGGCCATCACAGCAATCGAGCGCTGGGCCGGCGGGCGCACTGACCTGGTGGCCACGAACTGTCGCGATGAGATCGTCGAGGCACGCGCGAAGGGCATCAACACCGGCGCCGTACCGCTCGGTGTGCCGATCGACCTCGAGTACTTCGTCCCGCCGCTCGCCGAGGAACGGGCCGCTGTGCGGGCGCGCCTCGGCATCGACGAGCGGGCGGCCCTCGTGTGTATGGGCCGGGTCGTCCGCCAGAAGGGCTACGACATCCTGGTCCGTGAGTGGGCGAGGCAACCCGTCCCCGGTGCTGTCGTCTACCTGGTGGGCGCCGGGTCGACTGGCGACCTGGCGGCTGCCGCGCCCGGTCAGTGGGGCGACTCCCTTGTCGCCGTCGGTGAGACCGACGACCCCCGTGCCTGGCTGCAGGCCGCCGATCTCTTGCTGCTGCCGTCGCGCTACGAGGGACAGTCGGTCGCTGTCAGCGAGGCGCTGGCCTGCGGGCTGCCGGTGGTCGCCTTTGACGTCAACGGAGCCCGCGCCGCCATCTGCGACGAGGGTGAGGCTGCCGGAGAGGTGGTTCCTGTCGGGGACGCGACGGCGTTGCTCGCGCAGGCGAGGCACCGCCTCCAGAACCGTGCCCTGCTCGCGGCGGAGTCGAGGACTGCACGGGCCCGGGCCGAGCGGGACAACGTCGCGAGCGCGGTGTTCGATCGCGTGGTACTGGCGTACGAGACGGCGATCTCCGCCCGACGTACCGGAGGAGCCCCGACGTGACCGTGCCCAGCTTCGCCGTCATCGGCGCCGCACGCTCGGGAACCACGGCGATCATCGAGGCGCTGCGGCGCCATCCCGACGCGTTCGTCACGATGCCAAAGGAGCCGCACTACTTCGCGTTCTCTGGGCGCCGACTCGCGTTCACGGGGCCGGGTGACGCCGAGGGGATCAACGTGTCGGCCGTCACGGACACCGACCGGTACCTCGACCTCTATGCCGGGTCGGACGGGTTCGCGGCTCGCGGCGAGGGTTCGGTGTCGACGCTCTACTACCACGAGCATGCGACGAGAGCCATCACGGCGATGAACCCGAGCATGCGGCTCGTGGTCGTTCTCCGGGACCCGGTGGACCGGGCTTTCTCCAGCTTCCAGTACCTGCGCATGCAGGGCCGCGAGCCCGAGCCCGAGTTCGCGACGGCGGTCGCGCTGGAGGACGACCGGCGGGCGGCTGGGTGGCACCACCTCTGGCACTACTGCGCGATGAGCCGCTACGCCGACTCGCTGGCCGCGTTCGTGGCCGCGTTCGGCTCCGACCAGATGTGCGTGCTGCTGTACGACGACGTGACCCGCGACGCAGCAGGCGTGCTGCGTCGCGTCTTCGAGCACGTGGGGCTGGACCCGGACCGAGCCGGCACGGGGGCAGTCCCGCGGGTGAACAGCTCCGGCCTCCCGCGGTCGGAGCGGACGCAGGCTGCCATCAACCGGATGCGGCGGCAACCGCACCTCAGACGGGCGGGGCGGGTGCTGCTGCCCTTCGCCGCCCGGGAGCGGGTGCGCCGGTGGAACCAGAGCACGGCGACCGTTCCCGACGGCGCGCAGGCTGCGCTCGCCCCCGGGTTCGCGGCCGATCTCGACCGTGTCGAGGACATCCTGGGGCGGTCGTTGCCGACCTGGGGCCGGGCCCCTCGGGTCTGACGCTGGCTCAGCTGAGTGGCGTGAACGCGAGCCCGATGCGGGACTCGCCGTTGAACCACTTGCTGTCGTTCCCGAGCCAGAGCCCGTCGTCGGTGGCGACGATCACCCGCCCGCCGTCAGAGCAGGCGTGCGGGGGGGCCCACGACATCGCCAGACCGGTGACCGGGTCGACCGACCCGCCGCCGAGTGCGGCGGTGGCGCCTGGGCCCGCGGTGTCACGACCGTATGGGTTGTTCAGCCAGCGGTTGTGCCCCTGGACGTAGACGGCGGTACCGGTGATGGCCACCGAGCGAAGGGTGTCCCCGCCGGTGTAGTTGATCCACGTCGGCTGCGTAGGTGCCGCGATGTCGGTCTCGAACCGGGCGACGGCGTCGCAAACGTAGCCCGTCGTACCGTCGGGGACGACGTAGCCGGCCGCCGCGACCGCGAAGTAGCTGCCGTCTGGGGAGAAGTCGACGTCTTGGACGTACGCGCCCCAGCTGGTCCCCATGCAGTAGTGCTCAAAGGGCTCGTAGTGCCACGGGTCGAGGCTGACCGACGTCGACCCGAGGTCGACCATGAAGACCCGCGCGGCAGCGATTCCGTTGACCGTCTTGAAGTCACCGACGGCCACCAGCCTGGTGTTCTGCGGGTTGACCGCGAACCGGTAGATCTGGCCAGAGCCGCTCGCGTTCAAGAATGAGCCGGCAATCGCCAGGCTCTTGAAGTAACCGGTGTTGGCCCCTGTCGCCGGGTTCAAGGAGATCAGCTTGGGACCGAAGCCTCCCGAGACGAAAAGCCGGCCGCCCACCAGCTGGATATCCGTGACGCGGCCGCCGTTGATGGGTGGCTTGAAGGACGTGTCGAGGGCACCCGTGACGGCGTCGACCTTCGCGAGGGAAGGGCGGCTGACCCCGTTGACGGTCTTGAAGTCGCCGCCGATGTACACGGAGCTACCGGAGACGGCCATGGACCAGACGATGCCGTCGACAGCTGGCGCCCACGGGAGCAGTGCGCCGTCCGACCGGTTGACGGCGAACAGGTTCGGCCGCACCGTGTAGACGGTCTTGGTGCTGTCGGAGATGGTGTTGAACTGACCGCCGACGTAGACGGTGTCGGCGCTGACGTCCAAGGCGAGTGTGCGCGGGTGCGCTACCACCGAGTCGGCTATCAGGTTCGGCGTGTAGTTGGCGGGGTCCGCCGAGACGAGCCGGTCCTGGTACATCTGCGCGGATGCTGGCATCCCTAGGCCCACAGACAGGCAGGACGCGGCCACGGCCCCGATAATGCCGATGCGAACAGACGACAAAGCTTTCATTGGTGAATCGGTCCTCCCCCTTGTGCCCCGAAAGGCTCCCCGACGTGACGCAAGGAGAGGCGCCCCAATAACGACCCCCCGGTCCAGCGCGTATGAAACGCCCTCGCATCTTGCTAGGTGAACAGTAACGCTAACCGCGCGCTTTGCACCAATTCTCGCCAAATAGATGGGGGACACGCCCATTATGGGGGGTTTGGTGAGTGGCAGACGGCCGCCGGACCCTCCGCTCCCGTGTGACAGAGTGGCCCCGTGACGAACGACCTCGGGCTCCCGGAGCCGCCCACGGACGTGTCGGGCGACGACCACCGGCTGGCGGCCTGGGCTGCCACTGTGGCCGGCGAGCGCCTCCAGGAGCTTCGCGGCGGAGGTCTCGTCGGCAGCCAGCTCAAGGACGCCGGGGACCGGCTGGGCCACTCGATCCTCATGCAGCTGCTCGGCTCCTACCGCGGCGGCGACGCGGTCCTCAGCGAGGAGGGCAGGGACGACCGGGCGCGACTCGGCAGCTCGCGCGTGTGGATCGTCGACCCGCTGGACGGCACGCGGGAGTTCTCCGAGCCGCCGCGCGACGACTGGGCGGTCCACGTCGCGCTGTGGGAGGACGGCGACCTCGTCGCCGGAGCGGTAGCCCAGCCGGCTCTGGGCACCACCTTCAGCACCGCGGAGCCTCCCGTGGTGCCTGCCCGCACGACTGACCGGCCGCGGATAGCCGTCAGCCGGACTCGCCCGCCCGCCTTCGTGGAGGTGCTGGCGGACAGCATCGGGGCCGAGCTGGTGCCGATGGGCTCGGCCGGCGCGAAGGTGATCTCGGTGGTCCGGGACGTCAGCGACATCTACGTGCATGCGGGGGGACAGTACGAGTGGGACTCTGCGGCTCCGGTCGCTGTCGCCCGCGCAGCTGGGCTGCACACCAGCCGGGCCGACGGTGAGCCGCTCGCCTACAACCAGCCAGACGTCTGGCTCCCCGACCTCCTGGTCTGCCGACCCGAGCTTGCCGGTGCGGTTAGTAGCTTCGTCTGCGCCTACTGGACGGACCACGACAGATAACGGTGTCGTCGTCACCGATCTGAACCGCACATGACCATCCGCGCCCTGGAACCTGTCGTCGCCGCTGAGCCGTCGCTGGCCGCGGCTCTCTCCCGGGTGGGTACGACGGCATCGGCAACGCTCGACCTGACCGCGCCGTCCGCACTGCGCCCTTTCATCGCTGCGTCGTTGGCCAACGGGAGAGGTGCCACGACTCCCCCTGTCGTCCTGGTCGTGACAGCGACCAGCCGGGAGGCGGACGAGATCGTCGGCGCGGCTCGCTGCCTGCTCGACCCGGACACCGTCGTCGAGTTCCCGCCGTGGGAGACGCTTCCGCACGAGCGGCTGTCGCCGCGCTCGGACACCGTCGGGCGGCGCCTCGCCGTCCTGCGGCGACTGCTTCATCCCGGCGAGGACGCCGCGGGTCACGGTGTCGTCCGCGTCATCGCGGCACCGGTGCGTTCGGTCCTTCAACCTCAGGTGAAAGGCCTCGGCGACCTCGAGCCGGTCACCCTGCACGAGGGTGACGCGGCAGACCTCGAGGACGTCGTACGCCGGCTGGCCGGCGCGGCGTACCATCGGGTCGACCTGGTCGAACGTCGCGGTGAGTTCGCCGTGCGCGGCGGCATCGTGGACGTGTTCCCCCCGACGCAGGAGCATCCGCTTCGCGTGGAGTTCTGGGGTGAGGTCGTCGAGGAGATCCGGTCCTTCGCCGTCGCGGACCAGCGGTCCCTCGAACGGGCCGCCGCCGGTCTCTGGGCACCTCCGTGCCGGGAGCTGCTGCTCACCGATGACGTCCGCGCGCGCGCCGCCGCTCTCGCTCAGCGGCACCCGGAGCTGCGCGAGATGCTGGACAAGCTGGCCCAGGGCCACGCCGTCGAGGGGATGGAGTCGCTGATTCCGGCGCTGGTCGACGAGATGGAGCTGCTCGTCGACCTGCTTCCGCCGGGATCCATGGTGCTGGTGTGCGACCCCGAGCGCATCCGCGCTCGTGCCCGCGACCTGGTGGCCACCAGCCAGGAGTTCCTGCACGCCTCCTGGGCCGCCGCCGCAGGTGGGGGTGAGGCGCCGATCGACCTCGGGGCGGCGGCGTACCAGACGCTCGGTGACGTGCGTACCCGAGCTCTCCGCCGCGAGCTGTCGTGGTGGTCGGTCTCCCCCTTCGGCCTCGACCCCGACTCGGCGGGCTTCGGCGCGCCGGCGCCGGTCGTCCGGACGGACCTCGGTGAGGTCGTATCGGTCGAGGTCGACCTGGCGAGCAGCGTCGAGACCGTCCCGGTCGACGTACGGGCCGCCGAGACCTATCGCGGGGACACCAACCGGGCCGTCTCAGACATCGCCAGCTTTCTGCGCGACGAGCTCTCGGTCGTCTTGGTGACCGAGGGCCATGGGCCGGGGGAACGGCTCGTCGAGGTGCTTCGGGACAACGACATCGCGGCGCGGCTGGTCGACAACGTCAGCGAGCCGCTTGCCACTGGAGTCGTCGAGGTGGTGCAGGCGAGCCTTCAGCACGGTTTCGTGGCGCCGGCCGGCGGCCTGGTGGTTCTCACCGGAGCCGACCTGATGAGCCAGCGGCCGCAGGGGCGCGACACCGGCACCCGGATGCCGTCCCGCCGCCGCCGTCAGGTCGACCCGCTGGAGCTCAGGTCCGGTGACTACGTCGTGCACGAGCAGCACGGCGTGGGCCGGTACGTCGAGATGATCCAGCGCACGGTAGCCGGCGCGACCCGTGAGTACGTCGTCATCGAGTACGCCGCCTCCCGGCGGGGGCATCCCGCGGACAAGCTGTTCGTGCCCACCGACCAGCTCGATCAGGTGACCCGGTACGTCGGAGGCGAGCAACCGACGCTCGACAAGCTGGGCGGCTCCGACTGGACGAAGCGAAAAGGGCGCGCCCGCAAGGCCGTCCGGCAGATCGCCGCCGAGCTGATCAAGCTGTACGCCGCCCGGCAGGCAACCAAGGGTCACGCCTTCGCGCCCGACACACCGTGGCAGCGGGAGCTCGAGGACGCCTTCCCCTACGTCGAGACGCCCGACCAGCTCGCGAGCGTCGACGAGGTCAAGCACGACATGGAGCTGTCCGTGCCGATGGACCGGCTGATCTGCGGCGACGTCGGCTACGGCAAGACCGAGATCGCTGTGCGGGCCGCCTTCAAGGCCGTCCAGGACGGCAAGCAGGTAGCGGTCCTGGTCCCCACGACGCTGCTCGTCCAGCAGCACCAGCAGACGTTCACCGAGCGCTTTGCCGGGTTCCCCGTCAACGTGCGGCCGCTCAGCCGCTTCCAGAGCGACG
>JBBQKY010000043.1:0-15615 GCA_038327385.1 Propionibacteriales bacterium | reverse complement strand
ACGAAGGCGCCGCCACGATCGGACTCCCGGGAGACGGTGACGCCGGTGTCGACGAGGCCGTAGTGGGGCACTGCCTCAGTCGGTCGCACGGTGGCGTCGGAAAGTCTCATCGTGACCGACGTGTCGGCGGTTACCGGGAAGTCGGGGTTGACGAGCACCCGCCGGAAGCTGCCGGCGAAGACTGCATAGTTGCCCTCCGGCACGGAGATCGTACCGACGCCGTTGACGATCTCCACCTGTGTTGTCAGCACCCTGGCGTTGTCGACGTTCTGGACGAAGCCCACCTCGTAACGGACAGGTCCTCCGTGCAGGTTCCTGACCTTGATCGTCAACGTGTGCATGCGTTGTCCGGTTGGCCTGGCCTTGGGGGCGCCGGCCGGCAACGCGACGGAGCTCACGCCTCGCCACGCATCCGCAGCGCTGTTGGCGAAGCCGGCGGTCGAGGTGGAGTACCGGGCGGCGACGACCGTCGTCCCGTCCGCCGCGCGGCGGGTAGTTCCGGCGTCAGTCGACAGACCGGGTACGGCGTGCGGCTGGACCCCTTTGGCGAACGTGAGCGTGACGGGCACCGCGTCGCCAGAGAGCTTCGCCAGCGCTGAGACGTCGAACATCGAGACGTCGAAGAGGCTCTGCTGGTCGGCTGGAAGCTGTGGCATGACGTAGACGCCGGAAGGCGTTCGCACGGTCTTGACGGTGGCCCCGTAGTGCGGTGAACCCGGCAGGATGGCGGCCACCACGCTGTTGTCGCTCATGGTCGTGACGCGCACCCGGTCGCCGGTGACCAAGGTGACGACCTGCACGGCGGTGACGGCGGTGTCGCTAACGGTCTCGTGCGACACCTGGATGGTGGAAGGTCCGACGGCCCCGCTCTCGGATGGCGAGGCGGATCCGGCGTCCCCGCTCGACGCCAAGCCGGGCGATGCCCCGGTGAGTGCCAGAGCTGCGACGGCCGCACTGGCAAGCGCAGCTCGCCCGGCGGGGATGGGGTTGTGGAACGGACGAAAGGTATTGCTGGACGACAACGGCATGGCGACGTACTCCCAAGTGTCCCCACTGGTGGCCTGCCGGGCCCGGTGGCACGAGAGTCGAAGGCTCACCTGCGGGCGACGCTAACAGCGGCTGTTCCCGGCGCCGCTGTCTCACATCAACATCACAGGATGCCTCTGTAGATCACAGGATCCTCTCAGCCCGGCCGACCGGTACCCTGCCGTTCGTGACTGACCCGGTAGGTGCTCCGCAGAGTGACCCCCGCCGTTGGTTGGCGCTCGCGGTCTGCTGCAGCGCCTTGTTCATGACGCTCCTGGACGTCAGCATCACGAACGTCGCGCTGCCGTCCATCGGGTCGTCCGTCGGCACGGGACCAGCCGGGCTGCAGTGGGTGGTGAGCGGCTACACCTTGGCCTTCGGCCTTGTCCCCGTGCTGGCCGGGCGGCTCGGGGACGACCACGGCAGGCGCCTGATGTTCCTCATCGGCACGTCCGGTTTCGTCGTCACCAGTGCGCTGTCAGGGTTGTCGCCCAACGCCGGTCTTCTGATCGGGTCACGGATCCTGCAAGGGGTGGCCGGCGGGCTGATCAACCCCCAGGTGTCCGGCCTCGTCCAGCAGATGTTCGGCGCGCGTGAGCGTGGGCGGGCGTTCGGCATGATCGGCTCGGTCGTCGGGATCGGGACCGCGGTCGGGCCGCTGGTGGGTGGGGCGCTGATCGCGCTCGGCGGCCCGGATCTCGGCTGGCGGCTGGTTTTCTTTGTCAACGTCCC
This sequence comes from Propionibacteriales bacterium, assembly GCA_038327385.1. Lineage (GTDB taxonomy): Bacteria > Actinomycetota > Actinomycetes > Propionibacteriales > Nocardioidaceae > JAWWPG01. The sequence continues at coordinate 13,857 of JBBQKY010000043.1, read as the reverse complement.
AATCGGCCTTGTCGTCATCGCCCTCGCGTGGCGGCTTCTGCCTCCTGACCGGCCACTCGGACGGCATCGGCTCGACGTCTTCGGAGCGGTGCTCCTGGGGCTCGCGACCTTCTGTGTGCTCGTCGCGGCGGTGGAGTACGACGCCGTCCAGGACGTCCGCCTTGCCTGGTTGGCGGTGCCCGCCGGCGTTCTCGCTGTCACGTTCTTCCGCCGGGAAGCGAGGCTCACCCGCCTCCGGGGCGACCCGCTGGTCGACCTGCTCCTGTTCCGCGAGCCGTCGTACACGATCGGCGTGCTGCTTGCGCTGGCGTTCTTCTGCGCCATGACGGGGTTGCCCCTCGTGCTCGCCCTCTACTACCAGCAGGGCCTCGGCTACTCGGCGTTCCAGTCGGGGCTCGGCGTGACCGCTTTCGCGATCGGCTCTTCGGTAGCCGCCCCCCTCGCGGGACGGTTCGTCACGCGGCTCGGCCGGCCGCTCGTCGTACTCGCCTGCCTCGCTTTCGCGGTGGGTGCCGTCCTGCTCGGGGTGGTGGGCACGCACCTACGCGGATCCGACGCGGCGGTTGCCCTCGCGCTGCCGCTCTTCGTGATGGGCATCGGCTCTGGGGCCGTGATCACTCCGAACCAGACACTCTCGCTGGCCAAGGTGGACCCGTTGACGGGAAGCACCGCCGGGGGTGTCCTGCAGACGTCTCAGCGCATCGGCTCCGCGATCGGCCAAGCAGTCATCGGCGCCGCTTTCTTCGCCGCCCTACCGGCCGGCATCAACCGAGTCGCGGGCGGCGACAGGGGGGCGGCGTACGGCCATGCCCTCGGTCAGGCGGTGGTCTTCTCGGTGTGCTTCATCTTGCTGGCGCTCGCGTTGGGGATCGCGGACCTGGTCCTCACAAGGCGTCGGATGCGGTCGGTGGTCAACCCTAGGGTGTGAGGGTGCGCATCGACCTGCACAGCCACTCGCGCGTCTCGGACGGGACGTCGTCGCCGACGGAGGTCGTGCGCCGTGCTGCGGCGCTCGACATCGACGTGCTCGCGCTAACCGACCACGACACGCCGGCCGGCTGGAGTGAGGCAGCTGACGCCGCCGAGGCGGTCGGGGTGTGCCTGGTCCGCGGGATGGAGATCTCGACGAAGCACCAGGGACGAGGCGTGCACCTGCTGGCCTACCTGCTGGATCCGACGTACCCGCCACTCGCCGCGGAGCTGGGCCAGATCATGGCGGGGCGCGACAGCAGGCTGGCGGCAATCCTCAGCAACCTCGCAGCCGAAGGTGTCTATGTGAGCCAGGACGAGGTGCGACGACAGGCCGGCGAGCATCAGGTCATCGGGCGCCCCCACGTGGCCGACGCGATGGTCGCCCGCAAGATCGTCGGCAGTCGGCAGGAGGCCTTCGGTACCTGGCTCGATCCCGACAGGCCCGGTTTCGTGGTGCGCTACGCGCCCGCGACGACCGACATGATCGGCTTGGTCAATGCCGCCGGAGGCGCAGCGGTCATCGCCCACCCGTGGGGCAGGAGTAGCCGTCGCATCCTGCAGCGCGACAGCCTGCTGTCCCTGCGGTCGGCGGGCCTGACCGGCATCGAGGTCGACCACCAGGACCACTCCGCGGAGGACCGTAGCGAGCTGCGGGGCCTGGCTCGTGACGTCGGGCTGGTCGCCACCGGCTCGAGCGACTACCACGGTGACGGCAAGGTGGACCACGAGCTCGGCTGCAACCTCACCACTCCCGAGGAGCTGCGGCGGCTGCTGGACTCGGCCGCGGCTAACGCGGTCGCCAGCGGCCGGCCGGTGCCGGCGCTGGTCGGCGAGGTGCCGTGGGGCGACGCGTCGTGACGGACGGTCAGCTCGGCTTCGACGGCATGCCGCGGCGACTGCTGCAGGCGGCACCGTCCCGGCTGGCCTGCTACCTCGACTGTCCGAGGCGCTACCGCTTCACCTACCTGGACCGTCCCCCGCCGGTGAAGGGTCCGCCGTGGGCGCACAACTCCTTCGGCGCCGCCGTACACACGGCACTCGCCAACTGGTGGAAGGCGCCCCGCGAGCGTCGTACGGTCGGGCACATCGCCGAGCTGCTGGACCGGGCCTGGCTCGTCGACGGTTACCGCGACGACGCCCAGCGGCTTCGAGCCAAGGAGCGGGCCGGCGAGATGCTTGCCCGCTATGTGAGCAAGCTCGACCCGGACGACGAGCCGGTCGGCGTCGAGCGAACGGTGGCGCTCAAGACCGAGCGGGCGGCGCTATTCGGTCGGGTCGACCGGATCGACGACCGGCCCGGCGAGGGTCTGGTCATCGTCGACTACAAGACCGGGCGTCAGGTGCTCACCCTCGATGACGCGCGCTCGTCGCTGGCGCTCGCGATCTATGCCGTCGGCGCCGCGCGCACCTTGCGCAAGCAGTGTCGGCGCGTGGAGCTGCACCACCTCCCGAGCGGGTCTGTGCTGGCGTGGGAGCACACCGACGAGGGTCTCGCCCGGCATCTGAGCCGAGCCGACTCGGTGGCGGGCGACATCGCCGACCTCGACGAGCGCTTCCGGGCCGGGGTCGATCCGGAGGAGGCCGACGAGATGTACCCGGCCCGGGTGGGGCCGCTGTGCGCGTGGTGCGACTTCAACAGGTCCTGCGCGGAGGGCTCGGCAGCGGTCTCGCCGCGTGACTCCTGGGCCGGGGTCGAGGAACCGGGCGCGGGCGCCTGATTGGTTTGACTACCCCGTTTCGATCCGTACCACCCCGCGTGACCGCGTTTGCCGCTGGAACCCCTGTCTTGATAGGACTCAGGCATGCTGCGAGGCGAGAAGGTCGGGCTGCGCGCCCGCCATGAGTCCGACATCGCCATTTTCATGGACGAGCTGTACAGCGACGTGGCAACCCGTGCGAGGTCGGACTCCCGGCCGTGGGTGCCCCTTCCGCCGGACGCCAAGAAGTCGCCGTACAGCGTCGAGGACCTCCCCGACAGCGTGGCGTGCTTCTCGGTGGTCGAGCTGGAGGGGGAGGAGCTGGTCGGCGAGACGTTGCTGTGGAGCATCGACTCACACAACAGGCTCGCGCATCTCGGCGTCTCGATCCGGCCGAGGTTCCGTGGCCGCCGGCTGGCAACCGACATCGTGCAGGTCCTCTGCCACTACGGCTTCATGGTCAGGGGGCTGCACCGGCTGCAGATCGACACGCTCGCCGACAACGAGGCGATGATTCGCACGGCGCAGGCAGCGGGTTTCACGCTGGAGGGCACGCTTCGCAGCGCGGCCTGGGTCAACGGCGAGTTCGTTGACGAGGTGATCCTGGGCCTGCTGCGAGTGGAGTGGCTGGACGCGGCTGACGATGTCCTCACCTGACGGCGAACACAACGGTTCGTCAGCGGTTACGCGCGTCTCACCGACCGGCGTTCACGACCCGCTCGACAAGCCTGCGCGGGGCGATCCTGGCCAGCGCGACCAAAGCCCGGTAACGGCGGCTGGGTACGCAGATCGCCTTGCCGGCCCGAAGGTCGACCAGCGCTTCTCGCACCACCGCCTCGGCGTCGAGCCACATCCAGCCGGGCATGCGTTCCATGTCCGCGCCCATCCGCTGGTGAAACTCGGTGTGCACGAATCCCGGACACAGCCCGATCGCCCGGATACCACGATTGCGGTAGTGCACGTTGCACCAGGCGCTGAAGCTGGTGACCCATGCCTTGTTCGCACCGTACGTGCCCCGGGGCAGGAAGCCCGCGACGCTCGAGACGTTGACGATGTCGCCGTGACCCTCAGCGAGCATCGGGACCAGCGCCGCGTGGGTCAGCCGCAGCACCGCGCCGACGAGTACGTCGAGCCCACGCTGTTCCTCCTCGATGTCGGCGTCCTCGAAGGGGGGCAGCAGGCCGAACCCGGCGTTGTTGACCAGCATGTCCACCCCACCGCGCCGCAGCCGCTCCTCGACCCTACCGACGTCAGCCGAGTCGGCGAGGTCGGCGACGAGGACCTCACACCGCGCCCCGTGCAGCCCGCTCAGCTCGCCTGCTACCTGTCGCAGCCGGAACTCGTTTCGCGACACCAGCACCACGTCGTACCCCTCTGCGGCGAGAACGCGCGCGAAGGTCAGGCCGATCCCGGATGTCGGTCCGGTGATCACCGCAGTAGGCACTGCGTCAGCATGGCGACAGCGCGCGCACCGCGCAAGGCGGCGTGGCGACGGCGCCGTTGGCCCAGGTGGTGGCGGCCGCTCGTCTAGGGTGGGCCAGTGCCTTCAGCTCCCCAGCGCCGGCAAGGCACCCTGGAGCAGCCCGGCCGGCTGGCCGCCATCGGTGGTGCGGCGGTGGTCTGCGCGCTGACAGTCTCCGGGGCACTCGGCATCGTCCCGACGGGCAGCGACGGCAGCAGCCAGCACGACGCGGCCAGGCAGACACCGAGCGGTACGTCGAACGGCGCTGCCCAGACCTCGGCCCATCAGCCGATGACGGATCCGGGGCGGCCTGCCCAAGGCGGCCAGCCCACGGCACCAGACGCCGCTGCCCCTGCCCCTGCCCCTGCCACGAGCCCGGCCCTGCCCGCGGACTCCGGGACTGGGCGTCGAGTCGTCTTCGACATGGCTGAGCAGCGGGTGTGGCTCGTGGACGGTCACGGCACAGTCGAGCGCTCGTATGCCGTGTCCGGCAGCAAGTACGACAACCTCAACGCAGGCACCTATGAGGTCTACTCACGCGACGCGGACGCAACTGCCTACAACAGCAACGAGACCATGAGATACATGGTTCGCTTCGCTTACGGCCGGAGCGCGCCGATCGGCTTCCACAGCATCCCGGCGCTGCCCAACGGCAAGCTCGTCGAACAGAGGTCCGGACTCGGAGCTCCGCAGTCCGACGGCTGCATCCGGCAGTGGCTTTCGGACGCGCGCGCGATGTGGGAGTTCGCAGCTGTGGGGACCAAAGTCGTCGTGCTGGCCTGACCCTCAGCCGCGCTCGTTGTCGACGGGCTTGCCGCTTCTGGTCCGGCTGCGCGAGCCCCGTCGACGTTTCTGCGCTGAGCTTTCCGGCGTCGACGCGGTCTCCGACGTGCGAGCGCGTTGCGACGAGTCGGCTCCACCGGAGCGGGACGCCGCCGACGCGTCGCCGGCTCCCGAACCTGCTCCGGCGCCTGAGCCGGCCTGCACGCGATGTCCCTGACGGGAGCGCGTCGCCTGCTGTCGACCGCTCGCACCGCGCCTGTCGCCGTCACGTGACGGGCGCTCAGGCAGCAGCTCGGTGGCGATGACCTTGGGTGGACCGACACGTCCCTTGGCCTCGGATGGGATGCCCTGGTCGTGGAACAGGTGCGGACTCGTCGAGTAGGTCTCCTGTGGCTCGTCGTACGGCAGCTCGAGCGCCCGGTTGATGATCTTCCAGCGCGTGAGGTCGGCCCAGTCGACGAACGTGATGGCCACTCCGGAGGCGCCGGCCCGCCCGGTCCTGCCGATCCGGTGCACGTAGTTCTTCTCGTCGTCGGGGCAGGTGTAGTTGATGACATGGGTGACGGCTTCAACGTCGATGCCGCGCGCCGCCACGTCGGTGGCCACCAGGATCTGGATGCTGCCGTCGCGGAACCGCTTCAGCGCCTTCTCCCGAGCGACCTGGGCCATGTCGCCGTGCAGGGGAGCGGCCGGGAAGCCCCGGTCCATCATGTCCTCGGCGACCCGCTGGGCCTGCCGCTTGGTGCGGGTGAAGATGATCGTGCGGCCGCGGTTGTCGGCCTGGAGGATGCGGGCGATGCACTCCGGCTTGTCGAGATCGTGGGCCAGATAGACGAACTGGGCGGTGGCCGGCACCATCTGACCGTCGGTGCTCGACTCGGCACGGATATTGACCGGATGCCGCATGTGGGTCCGGGCGAGTCCGACGACCTCACCGCGCATCGTCGCGGAGAACAGCATGGTCTGGCGGAACAGCGGCGTCCGCGCGATGATCTTCTCCACGTCCGGTAGGAAACCGAGGTCGAGCATCTCGTCCGCCTCGTCGAGCACGAGCACCTTGACGTGCGACAGGTCGAGCGACTTGCGGCCAGCGAGGTCGAGGACCCGCCCGGGTGTGCCGACCACGATCTCGACGCCTCGTTGAAGCGCTTCGAGCTGGGGTTCGTAGGGCACTCCGCCGTAGACGGTCAGCGTCCGGGTGCCGCGGTTCTTTCCGGCCATTGTCAGGTCTCCGGAGACCTGGAGAGCGAGCTCCCGGGTCGGCGCGATGACGAGAGCCTGGGGGTGGCCAGGAGCGACGAGCTCTTCGTAGTCGGGGTCGTGCGGCGCGATCACGCGCTGCAGGATCGGGATGGCGAACGCCAGCGTCTTGCCGGTGCCGGTGCGCGCCTGGCCGATCAGGTCGGTGCCCATGAGCGCGATGGGCAGGGTCATCTCCTGGATGGGGAAGGCGGCGGTGATACCGACCTCGCGCAGCGCCTCGGCGATCTCCGGTAGGGCGCCCAGCTCTTCGAACGTAGACAGAACGACTCTCGATTCCTGGATTCTCGCGGCCCGGCAGGTGTTCGCACGCGGGCCGTCGTCGCCCCAGTCTATCGGTCGCGCGCCGACATGCTGGTAGCGCGCGACACTCGCCCCGGACCCAGAGTGCTCGCCAACGCCCAGGCAGGGTCGGCCCGCGTGGCAGCGACCCGCACTAGTCTTTGCAGCATGGGGTTTGCGCCATGACCACGCCCGAGTCGCACGAGAACCAGACCAGTGGCACGGCCGGGTCCGGCAACCAGCCGGATTCACCGTTCGCAGACCCGGCCTACCGGGTCGCTGTCACCGACCTGCTGGGTGGACTCGCCTACTCCGAGCTGAGTGCTTTCGAGCGACTGGCCGAGGACGCGGCGACCGCTCCCACTCTCGAGGACAAGGTGGCGTTGGCAGCGATGGCGGCCGCCGAGTTCGGGCACTTCGAGCGCCTGCGCGACCGGCTCGTCGAGCTGGGCGCGGAGCCATTCGAGGCGATGGAGCCCTTCCACGAGCCCGTGGACGCCTTTCATGCCCACACTGCGCCGTCGGACTGGTTCGAAAGCCTGATCAAGGCGTACGTCGGGGACGGGCTAGCGGCCGACTTCTACCGGGAGATCGCCGCCTACCTCGACGTCGACACCCGAGACCTCATCTTGGCGAGCCTCGACGACGTACGGCACTCGGAGTTCGCCGTCGACCGGGTGCTGCGAGCGATCGAGGAGAACCCCAAGATCGCGGGCCGGTTGGCGTTGTGGGCACGGCGGCTGATGGGCGAGGCGATGAGCCAGGCTCAGCGGGTGGCGGCGGAGCGTGATGCCCTCACCACGTTGCTCGTCGGCGGGGTGGACAGACCTGGGATGGACCTTGCGGCGATGGCGCGGATGTTCGCGCGCCTCACCGAGACCCACACCCGGCGGATGGCGCTGCTGGGCCTGCAGGCCTGAGGCGGAGCTGGCCCCGAAGCTTGGCTCGCGTGATCGGCCGGGAGGGCGGGAGGCTAGAAGGAGCCGAAGCCGACGCGTCGTCCGGACTCGCCGGAGATCTCGACGTACGCGAGCTTCTCGGCCGGGACGTGCACACTCCGTCCACGCTCGTCGTGCAGCTCGAAGACGCCGCCGGAGCCGCTGAGCGCCTCCGCGACGAGCTCGTGGATCTCCTTGGCGGACTGGTTGGTCTCCAAGGTGAGCTCGCGGCTGGCATGGATCACGCCGATCTTGACCTCCACGGTCAGGTCCTTTCAGTGCGGGGCCGGCAGCGATGCTCTCATCACTGTTTGATCGAAGTCACGCTCTTCCAACGAGTTTGTGCCTTCGAGTCTCACTGTGCCTTGCGAGCCTACGGCGCCGGCCAAGGGCTGCTGCCGCCCCCGTCGGTCGCTCGCTCCGAGCGGGGGAATCCCCTGATGCCTCGCCACGCGAGCCTGCTGATCAGCTCTGTCGCCTGGCGCTGCGACAGGTGCGGCTCGGCCTGCAGCCAGAAGCGGGCGCTGACGTGGTTCATGCCGACGAGGGCGACGGCGAGCAGCTGTGCCACCTCGCTGGGCAGGCCGGTGTCGTCGGCGATCACCTCGGCGATGGCGTCGGCGCACTGGAGGGTCACTCGCTCCACCCGGGCGCGGACCAGGGGCTCGCTCGTCAGGTCGGACTCGAAGACCAGCCGGAAGGCGGCAGCCGGATCGGCCACATACCGGTAGAACGCCGCAGTGCTCGCTGCCACCCGCTCCTGGTTGTCGCTGGTGGCAGCCAGCGCTCGCCGTACGCTCGCGACCGCCTCGTCGCACGCGACGTCGAGCAGCGCGACGTACAGCTCGAGCTTGCCGGGGAAGTGCTGGTACAGCACGGGTTTGGACACTCCGGCTCGCTCCGCGATGTCGTCCATCGCCGCCGCGTGGTAGCCCTGCGCCACGAAGACCTGCAGCGCCGAGTCCAGCAGCTGCGCTCGTCTGGCGCTGCGCGGCATCCGGCCTCCGCGCGGCTGTTCGGCGAGCTCCGTCACCTCGGCATGCTATCGCCCGCCGGACCTCGCTAGTCGTCGTCGGGCAGCGCCGCCCGGTGGTCGCCCATGCTGGCCATCAGGTCGCCGTACTCCGCCAAGCGGCTGGGAATGTCGCCCGCGGTGAAGACCAGATCCGCGGCCGAGCGAGCGTCTGCCACCTCGTCCCAGGTGAGGGGGGTGGACACCGTGGGGCGGTCGATGCCGCGCAGCGAGTACGGCGCGATCGTCGTCTTGGCGGCGTTGTTCTGGCTCCAGTCGATGAAGACCTTGTTGCGCCGGGCTTTCTTGTCCATCGACGAGAGCACATGCTCGGGAAGGGCTTGCTGGAGCTCGTCGGCCAGTCGTCTCGCGTAGGCAGCGGTACGACGTGCGCTCGTCACCTCGACAGGGACCACAAGCTGCGCCCCCTTGTTTCCCGACGTCTTGGGGAACGCGGTGAGCCCGTCGACGTCGAGCCTGGTCCGCAAGGCCTGAGCCACGTCGCAGCACTCGACGATGCTGGCGGGCGGTCCCGGGTCGAGGTCGAAGACGACGAGGTCGGCATCGAGCGGCGTGCCGTCGTCGGCGACCTTCCACTGCGGCACGTGCAGCTCGAGGGCCGCGAGGTTCGCGAGCCACACGAGGGTGGGCAGGTCGTTGCAGACGACGTACTCGACGCCGTCGTCACCGTGCTCGGCCATGAAGGCGGTACGCACGAAGTCGGGCACACCGCGTGGCACGTTCTTCTCGAAGAACGGCTGCCCCGACGTGCCGTCCGGCCATCGGCGTCGGGTGAGCAGGCGGTCGCAGATATGGGGCAGCAGCACGCCGGCAACGCCGACGTAGTAGTCGATGACCTCGCCCTTGGTGAAGCCAACCTCCGGGTACAGCACCTTGTCGAGGTTCGACAGCGCGACCGTCCGGCCTGCCACGTCGACAGTGACCTTCGACTCCACCATGGGCGGAACGCTACCGGCCACCCGGTCTGGGTCCGCTGCGCCGTGGGTCGACATACCAGCTGACGAAATGGATGGCGGCCGGCGTGCGTTGACGTGGAGGATGGAGGCGCGCCGATCCAGCGCGCGTCACCCGCACGAGACCCGAGGAGCGCACTGTGTCGTTGCCACCGCTGGTGGAGCCCACCGACGAGCTGACCATCGACGAGGTACGTCGCTACAGCCGCCACTTGATCATCCCCGACGTCGGCATGACGGGTCAGAAGCGCCTGAAGAACGCGAAGGTGCTGGTCATCGGCGCCGGTGGGCTCGGCAGCCCGGCCTTGATGTACCTCGCGGCCGCCGGCGTCGGCACGCTAGGCGTGGTGGACTTCGACGAGGTCGACGAGTCGAACCTGCAGCGTCAGGTCATCCACGGTCAGGGCGACATCGGCAGGCCGAAGGCGGTCTCCGCCATGGAGTCGGTCGCGGAGGTCAACCCGTACGTCCACGTGGTCGTCCACCAAGAGCGGCTGGACAACGACAACGTCATGCGGATCTTCGCTGACTACGACCTGATCGTCGACGGGACCGACAACTTCGCTACCCGCTACCTGGTCAACGACGCTGCGGTGCTGCTCGGGAAGCCGTACGTCTGGGGTTCGATCTACCGCTTCGACGGCCAGGCGTCGGTCTTCTGGGCCGAGCACGGGCCCTGCTACCGCTGCCTCTACCCCGAGCCGCCGCCGCCGGGCATGGTGCCGTCGTGTGCCGAGGGCGGGGTGCTCGGTGTGCTGTGCGCATCAATCGGCTCGATCCAGGTCACCGAAGCCATCAAGCTCCTGACGGGAATCGGCAACCCCCTGCTGGGCCGGGTGATGATCTACGACGCCCTGGCGATGGAGTACCGCACACTCGGTGTGCGCAAAGACCCCGACTGCGCAGTCTGCGGGGAGAACCCGACGGTCACCGAGCTGATCGACTACGAGGACTTCTGCGGCGGCGTGAGTGACGAGGCCGCCGACGCGGCGGTCGACTCGACGATCGGCGTGACCATCCTCGAGACGTGGCTCAAGGAGCGAGAGAACGGCGACCGCAGCTTCGTGCTCGTCGATGTCCGGGAGCCCAACGAGTACGAGATCAACAAGATCCCGGGCTCGGTGCTGATCCCGAAGGGCGAGTTCCTCGACGGGTCCGCGCTCGCCAAGCTGCCCTCGGACCGGCAGGTCGTGCTGCACTGCAAGACTGGCATCCGGTCCGCAGAGGCACTAGCGGTCGTGAAGGGTGCCGGCTTCGCCGATGCCGTGCACGTGGGCGGCGGAGTGGCCGCCTGGGTCAACCAGATAGACCCGTCCCAGCCCTCCTACTGAGGGTCGGAACTCGACTGCGGCTGGCGTGGTCAGAGCTTCCCCGCGCGATCCGCCGCAACTGGCGGATGGCAAGTAGCGAGCCTGTGTGCGGAACTTGCGGTCTGTCGGGCCACCGCCCACACCAGCAGCGAGCCTGTGCGCGGAACTTGCGGTCTGTCGGGCCACATCGCTGAGGTGTCCTTCTGCCTTACGCGAGCGGACAAGGTGGGGACGACAGGTACGTTTGCCGATCATGAGGCTGCGACAGGTGATCGGTGGTGGAGAGGAGACGGGCAGGTCGGGCTCCCGTCGGACGTCGTTCACTCCGACCGACGAGTCGCACCGCGTCACGACCCTGGAGCTGCTGTTCGACCTCGTCTTCGTGTTCGCCATCACGGCGGTGACGAGCTTCATGGCCCACGACCTCACGTGGATGGGGCTGCTCGAGGGGCTGGTCATCACGGCCCTGATGTGGTTCGGGTGGACCGCCTATGCCTGGTTGGGCAACCAGGCGCGCGCTGACGAGGGGGCGTTGCGGCTGTCCATGCTGTTCGCGATGGCCGCGTTCTTCGTGGTGGCTCTGACCATCCCAGAGGCCTTCGACGACCGTCCCGGTGGATTGCCGGGGCCGCTGGTGTTCGTGGTCGCCTACGCGGTGGTGCGCCTCTCGCATCTCGCGGTCTACTCTCTCGCCGCGGGAGACGACACCGAGCTCCGCCGGACAGTGCGGCAGGCATTCCTGTCGACATTGCCCGCGATGCTGCTGCTCGGCGTCGGCGCCTTCTGCGGCTCGCCGTGGCGCCTGGTGCTCTGGGCGGTAGCCGTCGTCACCGACTACGTCGGCATATTCGTTTCGGGCTCCTCGGGCTGGCGCCTGCCCGCGCCCGCGCATTTCGCCGAGCGCCATCAGCTCGTCGTGATCGTCGCGATCGGGGAGTCGATCGTCAGCGTCGGCGTCGGGCTGAACGGTGCGCCGGTGACGTGGTCGCTGCTGCTCGGCGCGGTGCTGGGGATCGCTGTGTCGATCGCGCTGTGGTGGACGTACTTCGACGTGGTGGCGCTCGTTGCCGAGCGGAAGCTGGCGGCGCTGGAGGGGGATGCCAGGACGCGTCTCGGCCGGGACACCTTCACCTACCTGCACATGCCGGTGGTCGCCGGCATCGTGTACCTCGCCCTCGGCACGAAGGTGGTGCTCGGTCAGGTCGCCGCCGTGGCCGACGGGAAGCACCCGGTCTTCTCCGGAGTCGCACTGTTCGCCTTGTACGGCGGTACGGCGCTCTACCTGGTGGCGATGTCGGCCATCCGGTGGCGCGACGTCGGAAGCCCGAACTGGCAGCGCCTCGTGGTAGCGGGCGTCCTGCTGGTGCTGGGCGCAAGCGCCGAGCTGGTCGAGCTCACCGGACTCGCCAATCTCGCCTTGGTGGCCGGCACACTCATCTGCCTGGTGACCTTCGAGGCGTTGCGGTTCAGGGAGATCCGGGAGCACGTCCGTCACACCGAACCGGTGTGACCCGGCGGCGCCACGCCGGGCTGCCCCGGGCCTAGTCGCACGCTCAGTCGCACAGGACGGGCTCGAACCTGTCTCAGGCGTGCAGGACGACCGCGAGACCCTGGCCGACGCCGATGCAGATGGCGGCCAGCCCGTAGCCGCCGCCGCGACGCTGCAGCTCGCGTGCCAGGCTCCCGACGATCCGCGCACCGGAGGCGCCGAGCGGGTGCCCGATCGCGATGGCGCCGCCGTTGACGTTCACGATGGACGGGTCCAGCTCGGGCCACTCCGCCAGGCAGGCAAGGGACTGGGAGGCGAACGCCTCGTTCAGCTCGACAGCCTTCAGGTCTGACCAGGTGATGCCGGCGCGGGTCAGTGCGTCGCGCGCTGCCTGCACAGGTCCGATCCCGAAGACGTCGGGGTCGACCCCGCTGGATGCACGCGACACAACCCGCGCGAGCGGCTCGCCGCCGACGACCGCCAGCCCAGTCTCGTCGGTGAGCAGCAGAGCTGCGGCGCCGTCGGTCAGCGGCGAGGCGTTGCCGGCGGTCACGGTGCCGTCGGGACGGAACACCGGCCTGAGCCGGCCCAGTGACGCCACGGTGGCATCGGGCCGGATCGCTTCGTCACGCTCAAGTGGGGCGCCGTCGACCTGGACGACCTCGTCGTCGTACACACCGTTGGCCCACGCCTTGGCAGCGTCGAGGTGGCTCGAGACGGCGAACTCGTCCTGGTCCTCGCGGCTGATGCCGTAGCGGTCGGCGAGGATCTCGGCGCCCTCGCCGAGCGCGACGGTCCACTGCGCGGGCATCTTCGGATTGACCATCCGCCATCCCAGCGTCGTCGAGTGCATCGTCTCGTGTCCGCGGGCGTACGGCGTTGCAGGCTTGAGCATGACCCAAGGAGCTCGGCTCATCGACTCGACGCCGCCGGCAACCGCGACGGCAGCGTCCCCGACGGCCAGCGCCCGGGAGGCGCCGAACACCGCTTCGAGACCGGACCCGCACAACCGGTTGACCGTGCTGGCCGGCACCGATGTCGGCAGTCCGGCCAGCAGGACAGCCATTCGTGCCACGTTTCGGTTCTCCTCGCCGGCCCCGTTCGCGTTCCCGAACCAGATATCGTCGATCCGCGCGGGGTCGAGCCCCGGGTTCCTGGCCAGGAGCGCTTGCAGGATGCTCGCGGCGAGGTCGTCGGGACGGGTGCCGGCCAGCGCCCCCCCGTACCGGCCGAAGGGTGTCCGCACGGCGTCGAGGATGAAGACGGGGCTTGTCACGAGGCTGCCTTCCGGTCAAGGGCTGTTCCGAGGTTAGCGCGGCCCAGCGAGCAGCCCGCTGCCAGCGCATGCGGAATGCTTGCCTCGTGGTGGATCACGAGGCTTACGTCGAGACGGTGCTGAGCATCGTGGAGCGGGTCCCCGCCGGCCGCGCCACGACGTACGGCCTGATAGCGGAAGCGGTCGGTCGCGGCGGCGCTCGTGGCGTCGGACGAGTGATGGCGTTGTACGGCGGCCCGGTGCCCTGGTGGCGCGTCGTACGCGCTGACGGTGGTCTGCCCTTGTCGCACCAGCGCGACGCACTCGACCACTATCGCGAGGAGTCGACGCCGCTGAAGGGCTCGTTCGAAGAGGCGCGGAGCCTGCGGGTCGACTTGGAAGCGTGTCGCTGGGATCCCCAGC
>JBBQKY010000042.1:0-15920 GCA_038327385.1 Propionibacteriales bacterium | reverse complement strand
GGCCCCGGCCTGCCACCCGGCCTTCCGGCCCTCGAAGGCCGTTGCCGCCGCCAGCGCCATCGAGTCCGCTCCACCCGAGCACCCGACGTACACCCGCCGTCCCGGTTCGACGTCGCCAACGCCGAGGCGCACTGCCCGCCGGACCGCCGCGACTGCCGGGTCGAGCCGGCCCATGCTCAGGCTCACCGGCTCAGGCGTGCACGCGCGTCACCCAGCGCGCCGGGTCGGCGATCTCGTCCTTCGTCGGGAGGTTCGCTGGCTCGGCCCAGACGGCGTTGAGGCCGGCCATCCCGACCTTGTCGAGGACGCCACGCACGAAGACGGCTCCGTCGCGGTACTGCCGCAGCTTCGCCTCGAAGCCGAGCAGCCTGCGGACCAGCTGGTCGACCGGACCGGCGCCGGCGCGGCGGGTCTCGAACTTCGCCCTGATGCCCTTCACCGACGGCACGACCTCGGAGCCGACTCCGTCCATCACTACGTCGGCGTGCCCCTCGAGCAAGGACATCACGGCCGTCAGCCGCTCGATGACGACCTTCTGCTCGGGACTCTGCACCACGTCGATCAAGGACACGTCACGGTCGCCGCGGACGATCTTCGCGATGGTCGCGATGACGTCGCGGGCGGTCTGCGCGAGTCGTGCCGGGTCCAGGCTGGTCTTGTCCAACAACTGCGCCATCTCGTCGAGCAGATACTTCCGAAGCCACGGTACGGCGGTGAACTGGACGCGGTGGGTCTCCTCGTGCAAGCACACCCAGAGACGGAAGTCGCTCGGGTCGACCCGCAGCGCGCGCTCGACCTGGACGACGTTGGGAGCCACCAACAACAGGCGACCGCCGTGCGAGGCGCCCGTGTAGAAGGGGTCGAACTGGCCGAGCACCTTGGTGGACAGGAAGGCGAAGAGCGCGCCGGCCTCGGCGCCCGTCACCTTCGAGCCGATGGCGGTCGCGATCGGGCCGGGTGCGTCGTGGGCAGCCCGCAGCTTCGCCACTAGCGGGTCGATGACGAAGCGGAGACCGTCCACGTTCGCCTGCACCCAGGCGACGCGGTCGACGACCATCACCGGCGCGGTTGCCGACTCCGCCTGCAGCAGCGTGAAGTCGCGGACGTGGCCTTCAGCCAGCGCTGCGTAGCGTCGCAGGTCGCCAACCACGCTCGCCGCCTCCTTGCGACTGACGTCCGGACCGGGGCGCATCAGCCGCCTCGCGGTGGTGACCGCCAGGTCCCAGTCGACCAGGTCCTCCGCGCTCGCTGCCATGTGCCCACGGTACGGGGTGCCAGCGGCCCGACCGCGTGTTGCGCAGGCTGGTCAGCAGCCGCAGCCGGAGAGCTCTGCGGCGACCCGGTCGAGGTCGGCGCGGGCCTCGACCGTCAGCGCGACCGGCACCTTGTCCGCGACGGCCACGAACACCAGCACCTGCCCCGTCCGGGTGACAGCGAGGCCGGCCAGCCCGTGCACCCCGGTCAACGTGCCGGTCTTCGCGCGCACATAGCCCAGTCCCTCATGAGCATCGAGGTGGTCGAAGCGGTAGCCGAGGCTGCCGGAGAACCCCGCCACCGGCAGCCCGGTAATTACACCGCGCAGCGCCGGGTTGTCCGTGGACGCGGCAGCCGAAAGGACGTCGAGCAGCAGCGGGACCGGCACGACGTCCTGGCGCGACAGCCCGCTCCCGTCGTAGAACGTGGCGCGGCGCAGGTCTCGGCCTAGCCCCAGGGCCGTGAGCGTGCTGCGCACCGCGGCAACCCCACCTGCACTCGATGCCGGCCTGCTGGTCGCCAGGGCGACCTGCCGGAGCAGCACTTCGGCGGCTTCGTTGTCGCTGAGCTCCAGAACGTGCTCGACGATCTGGTCGAGCGGTGCGGACGAGACGGCGGCGACCTCGACCTCGTGGCTTCTCGGCGCCAGCCGGCTCTGCGGGACTCCTGCGACCTTGATGCCGGCGTGGACCAGCTGTGCCCGGAACGCGAGCGCGGCGTCCTGTGCGGGATGAGTGCTGCGCTCTGCCTGGCCTGGGGCGGTTCGGCCCTCGTCGACCCACAGTGCGCTGATCGGGCTCACGACGTTGTCGGGGAGGTACGTCGAAGGCCAGTGTGGGTTGACCGCGGGCCCGGTGAACAGCGAGGCGTCGTAGCCGAGTCGCACCCGCCGTACTCCCTGCAGGGTGAGCCTCGCGGCCACGTGCACCGCGAGGCGATGCAGGCTGGCCGGTTGCGGGTAGAGCTCAGCGGCCTTCGCCGGCGTAGGAGTGGCGTCGCTCAGCAGCGGGTCGCCACCGCCGACGAGCACGATCGATCCTGCTGCCCTGCCACGCACGACGGACGTGGTGAACCGGTGCTCTGGCCCGAGCGTCGCGAGCGCCGCCGTCGTGGTCAGCAGCTTCATCGTGGAGGCCGGCGTCACTGTGGCTGCGCCGCTGCGCCAGCTGTCGGTCGGGTTTCCGAGCTGGGTGACAGCGAAGCCGAAGTGGCCGCCCAGGTCCGGCAGCGCCAGTGCAGCCGCCAGGTGTCTGCGCAGCCTGGCTATCGAGACGGGACGTCCCCCATCGGCCGCCGCCAGTACGTCGGGTGCGGGCGCCGGCTGACGGAGGTCGAGGCCGGGACCGGTCGGTGGGGGAATGACGCTTGACGTCGCGGGGGCAGCGTCATGACCTCCGATGCTCGGAAGCAACCCGGTCTGGGCGGCGCCGAACGCGGCTGCCCCGACGAGTAGCGCCAGCACCCCCGCGACCACGCGACGGTGCCCCCGTTCGCGGCCCGCCATCACGCCCTCTCCGAGGTCAACCTGCGTAGTGGTATGAGGGACACTAACCGTAGAGACCGCGCACCGGCCCGATCCGGTCGCTCCCGCACACCCGAAGGAAGTGGACCGTGGAGTTCGACGTCACCATCGAGATACCGAAGGGCCAGCGGAACAAGTACGAAGTCGACCACGCGAGCGGACGCATCAGGCTCGACCGGACACTCTTCACGGCCACGCAGTATCCCGCTGACTATGGGTTCATCGACGACACTCTCGGCCAGGACGGCGACCCCCTCGACGCCATGGTGATCCTGCCGGAGCCGACCTTCCCGGGGTGCCTCATCCTCGCCCGCACCATCGGTATGTTCCGGATGACCGACGAGAAAGGCCCGGACGACAAGGTGTTGTGCGTTCCCGCCAACGACCCGCGTCAGGAGCACCTTCGCGACATCCACCACCTGCCTGAGTTCTACCGCCTCGAGATCCAGCACTTCTTCGAGGTGTACAAGGACCTCGAGCCCGGCAAGTCAGTGGAGGGCGCCACCTGGGTCGGGCGAGCGGAGGCGGAGAAGGAGATCAACGCCTCCCGGCAGCGCGCCCTCGACTCCGATCACACCCTCCCGTAGAGGTTCGGCAGGATCCAGTCGTAGATCCCGGACACCTCCACGTACGCGCCCGGGTGGGGTGCCTGGATGATCTTGCCGTTCCCGATGTAGAGGGCTGTGTGGTAGATCGAGTACGGGCTCGACGAGCTTCCCCAGAACACCAGGTCACCCGGTTGTAGCTGGCTGAAGGTGATGTGCTGGATGGACTCGTACTGGGCGACGGAGTAGTGCGGCAGGTACACGCCGGCGGCCGCCCATGCGCCCATGGTCAGGCCCGAGCAGTCCCAGGCGTCCGGCCCCGCAGCGCCGTACACGTAGGGCTCGCCAAGCTGGGCGTACGCGAAGGCGATGGCTCTGGATGCGCCTCCCGCAGGCGGCGGGGGTGGTGGCGGTGGTGGTGGTGGTGGTGGTGGCGGCGGTGGCGGTGGCGGTGGCGGTGGCGGTGGCGGTGGCGGTGGCGGTGGTGGCGGTGGCGGTGGCGGTGGTGGCGGTGGCGGTGGCGGTGGCGGTGGTGCCGGGGGGGCCGAAGGCCCTGTCGGCGGAGCCTGCTGCTGCTGTTGCTCGCGCCGTTGCTGCGCAAGCTGGTCCTGGCGACGCTGCTCCGCTTGCTGCTGGGCGAGCTGCTCCTGCCGGCGCTGTTGTGCTTGCTGCTGCGCCAGCTGCGCTTGGCGTTGCTGCTCCGCGAGGGCCCTCGCTCGCGCCTCGGCGCGCTGCTGCGCCAACGCGGCAAGGCGGCGCTGCTCGGCCAGCCGCTCCTGTCGCAGCCGCTCGAGGCCCTGTGCGCGCTGGGTGGCAAGCTGCACCGACGTGTGCTGGGCGGCCGCGAGCTGGCTGATCAGCGTCGCCTTCTGAGCGGCGACCGCCGAGACGGCGGCCTGCTGCTGAGCGACGGCGGCGGCTGCCGCCTGCTGCGCTGTCGCTGCCGCTTGCTTGGCGGCGTCGGCCGCATCGAGTGCTCGAGCTGCTTGCGCCTGGTAGACCTTCGCGAGGCGAAGCGCTGCCTGCCACTGTTGCAGTCGTGCGTTCAGGGCCGCGGATGCGGTGTCGTAGTTAGCCAGCTGGCTGATGAGGGCGTGGGTTCCCGATGCCGTCATCGCAGTGCTGATCGTCATGAGCGAGGTGCCGGCCGTCTCGTGGCTGACCACATAACCGGCGAGGCTGCTACGTGAGCTGGCAGCAGTCGCCGTCGCATGGTCAGCCCGCCGGCTGGCGACGACGGCTGCCCTCTCGGCAAGACGCCACCGGTACCGCGCCCCGTCGTACGCCTCCGCAGCCTTGCCGGCCGCGACGCCGAGATCCTGCAGTGCGGCATCCGCCGCGGCGAGCTGGGCCTCGATGCCGGCGACCGAGCTCTGCGTCTGCGTAACCTGTTGCTGAGCGTTGTCCACGGCCTGCTGGCTTGGGATCACCGGGTTGGTCGGGTCCGCCTTCGCGTCGGGGCTGACCAGAATGGTAAGACACAGGACGGCGCCACCTGCGACGAAGCGCTTGATGTGGAGCTGGCGTGGCGATCGCACTCGGGTGTCCCTTCGTCCGGAGGTAGGCAGTACGCCGTGTTTTGGGGACCGGCATGCGCTCTATCGACCCTCGACGATAACCACCTTTCGTCACAATAGGAACACCCTTCACTCAATAAACTCTGGTAACAGATGAATACCTCGATGGTACTTACATTGATGTCATTTCATCGGGCCCAGCAATAAGAACCGAATGCCCGCTTTCACGTCGTGGTAGTTACACGCTTGAAACTCGCGAAAGGGCTTAGGCCCGCCAAGACGGCTTACGGCGCTCGCGGAACGCCGACATTCCTTCGCGCGCCTCCCCCGAGGCGAACAGCCGGCCCGAGTGTGCCACCAGGCGCTCGCCTTCGGCGTCCATCGCCGCGAGAATTGGCTCGTTCAGCAGCGCCTTGGTCTCGCGCAGACCCTGCGGCGAGACGGCCGCAAGGTCCGCGAGCAGCGCCGCAAGCGCGCCGTCGAGGTGTTCCGCTGGGACACTCTCGGTGATCAACCCGTACCGTGCTGCCGCGCGGCCGTCGAAAGTCGACGCGCTGAGGTAGAGCCGAGCGGCGTCGCGGTCCCTCAGCCGGCTTCGCGTGGTCAACGAGATGATCGCCGGCGCCAGACCGAGCCGGGCTTCGGTGAACGCGAAGGTGGAGTCGTCGCTCACCAGCGCCAGGTCACAGGCGCCCACCAGCCCCATGCCGCCGGCCCGGACGTGCCCGCGCACCAGTGCGACAACCGTTGTCGTCGAAGCGACGACGGTGCGAAGCAAGCCGAGCAGCCTGCGGGTGCCGTGTTCCATGCCCTCCGCGACGGCCTCACCGAGATCGGCCCCCGCACAGAAGGTGTTGCCCGTGTGCGTCAAGACGACCACCCGGACCTCGACGTCCGCGTCGGCGGTGGCCAGCTGCTCGACCAGCTCGGTGACCAGCTGGCGGGACAACGCGTTGCGGTTGGCTGGGGAGTCGAGCGTGATCGTGGCGACATGCTGGGTCAGCGACATACGGACGAGCTCGGGCATCTCGCTCATGGTAGGCCGCGGGCGGCGTCGGTGGCTCGCCGCTAGACTGACGGTCAACGACAGGGGAGCGCTCCGGCGCTGAGAGTGCGGACTCCGCAGACCCTCGAACCTGATCCGGCTAGCACCGGCGAAGGGAGTCGAGACTCGAGCAGGATCTCCTGCTCCCCCTCCCGACAGACATGGGAGGAACAATGGCAGCATCGGCCAGCGCGCACGTCTCGAACGTTCGAGGCACGTGGCGCACGATCGACATTACGACTGCGGCGATGATCGGCGTCGTCTTCGGCGTCGCCTACTGGGGATGGAGCAGCGCCTACAACACGCTCGTTACGCCGCTCGCGAGCCTGCTGGGACCCAGCCAGGGCCTTCTCGGAGGACCTTGGCTCCTTGCCGGTGTGGTGGCGGGGCTCGTCGTACGACGTCCGGGGGCTGCCCTCTTCGCCGAGGTGCTGGCAGCCGTCGTGGAAGCGACCCTCGTGACGGAGTGGGGATGGGCGACGGTGATCTCCGGGGCCCTGCAGGGTCTCGGCGTCGAGCTCGTGCTCGCCGTCTTCCTGTACCGCCGGTTCGGCCTGCCGGTCGCCGCCTTCGCAGGAGCGGCCGCCGCCTTCGCGGAGTGGTGCTATGAGTGGAACGCCTACTGGGTCGGCTACTCGGTGGGCTGGAAGGTCGCCTATCTCGGGTTCTTCGCCCTGTCCGGCGCCGTGGTCGCCGGTGCAGGCGGCTGGTTCCTGACGAGAGCGATGGCAGCGACGGGAGCAATCGACGCCTTGCCGGCTGGCCGGGAGGCGGCCCGCGATCAGACGTTCTGACCAGCACGCCCGCGACGCTCATCGGCCGCCTGTGGCGACAGCGCGAGGGGGCGAGCTCAGCGTCCGCGGGCTGACGTGGCGTCCGGCCCGGCGTCGTACCCCGGTGCTGCGGGATCTCGATCTGGAGATCCCGGCCGGGCAACGAGTCCTGCTCGTGGGGCCGAGCGGCTGCGGGAAGTCGACGCTGCTTCGTGCGCTTGCCGGGCTCCTGCTGACGGCGGCAGAAGGCGACCTGAGTGGCGTGGTGCTGGTCGACGGCGTGCCGGTCGACGAGTCGAGGGACCGTCCCGCACTGCTGCTGCAGGACCCGACGGCGGGCATCGTTGCCGAGACTGTGGGACGCGACGTCGCGTTCGGCTTGGAGAACCTCGCGGTTGCGCCGACCGACATCTGGCCGCGCGTTCACGCAGCGCTCCGCTCGGCTGGTTTCCCCCACCCCGCGGAGCATTCGACCTCGGCGCTCTCCGGAGGCGAGAGCCAGCGGCTGGCGCTGGCGGGCAACCTCGTGCTCCGTAGCCGCGTCCTGCTGCTCGACGAGCCCACCTCCATGCTCGAACCTGCCGCGGCCGACGACGTCCGTGCGGCCGTACGACGGCACGCGGAGGCCTTGCAGAGCACGACTGTGGTGGTCGAGCACCACCTGGAGCCGTGGCTGGACTTCGCGCAGCGCATCATCGTCCTCGACGGGAACGGGAATCTCGTCGCCGACGGTGACCCGCTAGTGGTCCTCGAGGAGCAGCGGGAGCTCCTGACAGCCACCGGCGTGTGGATACCGGATGTCGCGCCGCCCCGCCTCGCGGCTGTGCCGGCAGACCTCGTGGAGCCGTGGCTGGCCGGACCCAGCGAGCTCGTCCGTGCCGACGGCGTGACCCTCGAGCTGACCGACCCGCTGCGACGGGTGCAGCACAGGTCGCCAACCGTTGCCTTGTCTGATGTCGACGCCACGTTGACGGCGGGCCAGGTGCTCGCGGTGACCGGGCCGAGCGGGGCCGGCAAGTCCAGTCTGGTCTCGGTTCTGGCGGGACTGCGCCGACCGACCCGGGGTTCGGCTGTCGCGGCGGCGCAGCTTGCGACCAGGAGAGGCCGCGAGCCCTATCGCTGGCGTTCACGTGACCTCGCTTCGCGGTTGGCGTGGGTGCCTCAGAATGCCGAACAGGGGATGGTGTCCCGCACCGTCGAGGACGAGCTGCTGGCCGCCGCGCGCGCCTGCGGCCGCGACCTTCCACCGGCTCGGCGCCGCGCCGAGGGTCTGCTCGAGCTGTTCGGTCTGGCGGGGCTCAGGCAGGCTAGCCCGTACCAGCTCTCCGGCGGCGAGCAGCGCCGGCTGATGGTGGCCGCCGCTCTGGTGGCCGGCCCGTACGGGGTGCTGCTCGACGAGCCGACTGTCGGCCAGGACCGCCTGACGTGGGCGGCCGTGATGGGGGCGGTCAGCGCCGCTCGGTCAGCCGGCGTTGGGATCGCCTTGGCCACTCACGACAGGCTGGCAGTCGACGCCGTGAGCGATACCACGGTGCGCCTTGTCGGGGGCAGGTCCGTGTTGTGACGCCGGTAGGTCGCATCGGTCCCCTCTCGCTGCTGGCGTGCTGCCTACTGCCCGTCGCCGGCGCGTTCGCCGTCACCACGCCGCACATCGGGATCATCACACTGGCGGCGGACCTGCTCGCGCTGGGATGGTTGCTGCGCGACCCGAGGGCCAGCGCGGCTCGGGCTGCCGTCGGGCTCGTCGGGGCGCTTACGCTGGCGCTGTCCACCTGGTTGTACGCCGGTCACGACGTCGGCCGGTCTGCCGCGGCCGCGCTCCGGATCCTGTGCATCGTGGTACCGGCCGCGATCGTGTCGCCCCTCATCGGCCCCAGCTCGCTGGGCGATCACCTGGCGCAGCGTCTGCACCTGCCTGCACGCCCGGTGGCCGGGGCCGTCGCTGCTCTCCAACGGGTCGGCCAGCTCGGTCAGCAGTGGCGGCAGATTCTGCAGGCCCGCCGCGCCCGCGGGCTAGGGATGGATGGCGGCCCGCTCCGCAAGGCGCGCGCCCTCGGCGGCGGCTCATTCGCTCTGCTCGTGGGGGCGATGCGTCATACCGGTCAGCTCGCGATGGCGATGGACGCCCGGGGCTTCGCCGCCGCACAGCGCCGTACCTGGGCTTTGCCCGCGCCCTGGCAACTCGGCGACTGGCTGGTCCTGTCGATCGCCCTCGCTCTCGCCGCCCTCCCCTGGCTCCTCTGACCCTCCAGACTTCTACTGGGTCGTCGGGAACCCCAGGTCGACCTGGCTGGTGGCGGGGTCGGGCCACCGGGTCGTCACGACCTTGCTCCGCGTGTAGAAGCCGATCCCCTCTGGTCCGTACATGTGCCGGTCCCCGAAGAGGCTGTCCTTCCAACCGCCGAACGAGTAGTACGCCACCGGCACCGGGATCGGCACGTTGACGCCGACCATGCCCACCTGCACGTCCTGCTCGAACTGCCGCGCCGCTCCGCCGTCCCGGGTGAAGATCGCCGTGCCGTTGCCGTACGGGTTCGCGTTGACGATCTCCAGCGCCTCCTGAGCCGTTCCGACGCGCATGATGCTCAGCACCGGACCGAAGATCTCGTCCCGGTAAACCTGCATCTCCGGCTTGACCCGGTCGATCAGACTGACGCCGAGGAAGAAGCCGTTGCCGTCGAACTCCTGCTCCCGCCCGTCGACGACGACGTCTGCGCCCTCGTTCTCGGCGATGTCGAGGTACGACGCCACCTTGTCGCGATGGGCTTGCGTGACCAGTGGCCCCATCTGCGATGCCGGATCGGTCCCCGGCCCGATGCGCAGTACGCCGATGCGCTTCTCGATGGCAGCCACCAGGTCGTCGGACACGTCGCCGACGGTGACGACCACCGAGACCGCCATGCAGCGCTCACCGGCCGACCCGTACGCCGCGGAGACGGCGGCGTCGGCCGCCATGTCCAGGTCGGCGTCCGGCAGCACGACCATGTGGTTCTTCGCACCACCGAGCGCCTGCACGCGCTTGCCGGCCGTCGTACCCCGCTCGTAGACGTGTCGAGCCACCGGTGTCGACCCCACGAAGCTGACCGCCGCGATGCCGGGATGGTCGAGGATCGCGTTGACCGCAACCGCGTCGCCGTGCACGACGTTGAGTACCCCCGTCGGCAGACCGGCACGGTGGAACAGCTCGGCGATCAGCACAGACGCCGAGGGATCCTTCTCGCTGGGCTTGAGGATGAAGGCGTTTCCGCAAGCAACCGCGTTGGGCATCATCCACAGCGGCACCATCGCCGGGAAGTTGAACGGCGTGATCCCCGCCACCACGCCAAGCGGCTGCCGTACCTCGTGGACGTCCACTCCGGTGGACGCCTGGCTGGAGTGGCCGCCCTTCAACAGCTGAGGTATCCCGCAGGCGAACTCGACGCACTCAACGCCTCGGTCCACCTCCCCGGCCGCGTCCGAGAGGACCTTGCCGTGCTCGGCGGTGATCGCTGCGGCGACATCGTCGCGGTGCTCGTCGAGCAGAGCGCGGAACCGGAACATCACTCCGGCGCGCCTGGCCAGGCTGGCATGTCGCCAGTCTTGGAAGGCCTCCTGCGCGACCGTGACAGCGACGTCGACCTCGCTCGCCGTCGCCAGCGCAACCTCGGCCGTCTGCTCCCCGGTTGCCGGGTCGAAGACGGGTGATGTTCGCTCGGACGAAGCCCGCTCCCCGCCTCCGATCAAGTGTCCGATCTGCCGCACGGTGTCCCTCCTTGCGCTGGGAGATGCTGGGCTCGAGGCATCATGACCTAGCTGAGCCCTTCCGAAGTTTCGCACAGCGGTCAACCACGCCGGACCGCTTGCGCCATCGGCCTTCGGAAGCGACATGCGACGATGTCCCGACGCACGGCCGCAATCGAAGGAGGGCAGCGTGAGGCGACTTGTGGTCCACGTTGGACCACCGACGACGGGCACGACGTACTTCCAGCAAGCCCTGTTCACGAATGCGGAAGTTCTCGCCGCCCACGGGATATATCTCCCCAGCAGCGCGCGTCTGGAGCTGACCCCCAACTCCGTCTGCCACCACCACCTGGCCTGGGACCTGAGCGGAAGCTCGCGCTTTCGACCCGACATCGGCGGATGGGACGCGCTCGCGACCGAGCTGGCCGACGTCGACGCCGAGACTGTCCTCCTCAGCTCCGAGCTGCTCAGCCCGGGCATCTTCACCCAGGGCATCAGCGATCTCCTCGACGGGCGGCTGCAAGCGTTCGGGCGACGAGTGACAATCCTGTACGTCGTGCGGGACCAGCTTTCCCTTATCAACGGCTCCTACGCGCAAAAGGTGAAGACCCTGACGGACGTCGACGCGTTCGCCCCTCATGCGGCCGGCGTGATGCGACGCGGTGAGGCAGACTTCGAACGCCAGACGGCGAGGTGGTACCAGTCCCCTGACGTCGACTTCGTGGCGGTGCCCATCACTGATCTCGACAAGCCGAATCCGCTTGTTTCTCTGCTGCGTGCGGCGCATCTCCCCGTGCCGGACGACGAGCTCGTCACCGAACCCGATGCTCCGACCATCAACCTGGGGCCGATCGCGGTGGAGGCGATGAGGTTGCTCCGCATCTATCTCCACGGATTGAACCAGTCCCTTTCACACGACGACATCGCCGTACGCCGGCTGCACCGCGTAGCCGCCCGCCACGCCAAAGACATGGGTTGGTGCGAGCAGCCCTACTGGGGATGGACCCCCGTCCTCTCCGCGCGGGCGGCAGAGCGGCTGAGCCCTTCCAACGAACGATTCGCCCAAGCCGTCTGGGGATCCCCGTGGCCCCTGCCGCTGCCCATCGACACTCCCCCCGCCCACGTGCAGCTGCTGCAGCTGGCTTCGGACCAGCTGGATCGGGTCCACGAGTACGTGTTCGCGATGGCGAAGCGCTACGCCACAATCCGTTCGGGACGGCCGAAGACGAGACCTCCCGACGCGGCGGGGCTGCCAGTCAGCCCTCGGGAGCCTGCCTGAGCACGAGTGTAAAGTGGGTCGATGCCGCGCGTCGTTGTCCACATCGGTGCCGCCAAAACGGCAAGCACGTACATTCAACACTCGCTGTATGACAACCAGAGGGTCCTGAGCGAGCTAGGCGTGTACATGCCAGAGGCAGGACGATTCGATTTCTCCGGCAATACCGTCCTGCATCACAATCTCGCCTGGGAGTATCTTGACCCCGGGCGCTTCGACTCGAAAGTCGGCGGCTGGGACGCAGTGGTCGCAGAGGTCGACCAGTCCGATGCCGACGTGATCCTCCTGACGTCGGAGTCTCTGGAGAGGATGACGCATTCAACGGCGTTGCGTGAGACTCTGGAGACTCAGCTGCGGCGCCTCTCAGACGACGTGACCGTCGTGTACGTCGTTCGAGACCAGCTGTCCTATCTGAACAGCCTTTATAACCAGAACGCCAAGTCATTTCGAGCTATTGAGACTTTCCCGGAGTATATCTCACGTGTTCTGAAGACCGACCAGCTGAACCTGGATAAACGTTTCCAACGCTGGTACTCCTCGGACTACCTCGACTTCGTTGCTGTGCCGTTCGAGAAATTGGTGGCCGGAAACGTCCTTTACAACTTCTTGGAAGCGGCGGGCATCGATGTGCCGGAGAATCGGCTCGGCAAGCCACGCGAAGTCTCGAACGAGTCTCTCGGCCCGCTGGGTGTCGAGGCGGCCCGGCTGCTCGGAAGCTACCTGCGCATCCTCGATCCGGCCTTCGACTACAGAAGCTACGCGGCGCTCAAGACCTACCGCATGGCGGCTCGAAAGGCGCGTGAGCACGGTTGGTGTACCAACTCGTTCTGGGGATGGAGTGCAGACCTGGCCCAAGCGGTCGAGGTGCGCGAGCGCGAGTCCAACCTGCGGTTCGCGCGATCCGTCTGGGGCCCCGAAGCCCTTCTCGAGCTCCCCGTCGAGCGACCGCAACGGACAGTCCGCCTGATCGACCAGTCAGCCGAAGACTTGACCCTCGTACACCGGTTCGTCGGCGTCATGTCACGACGCTATATGAACCTGCGCAGCGGGAAGGGTCCGGCAAAGACGCGTCGTCGTGGACGCGACGACGAAGACGCCGACCTGGAAGCGACGGATGACTATGAGGGCGAGATCTGAGTGGACGCCGAGCGCGTCCGCAGGTCAGGCCGTCGTCGATCCTGCGGTCTCGAGCGTCGCGCGCCCGGCCTCGAGACGCGCGACCGGCACCCGGAACGGTGAGCACGACACGTAGTCGAGCAGGATCTTCTCGAAGAAGTGGATCGACGCCGGGTCGCCGCCGTGCTCTCCGCACACGCCGAGCACGAGGTCGCTACGAGCCTCCTTGCCCTCCCAGGCAGCCACGCTGACGATCCGCCCAACGCCGGCGGTGTCCAAGGTCTCGAAGGGGCTGGTCCCGAAGATCCCGGACTCGATGTAGAGCGGGAAGAACTCGGACTCCACGTCGTCACGGCTGAAGCCCCACGTCGTCTGCGTCATGTCGTTGGTCCCGAATGAGAAGAACTCTGCCTCCATCGCGATCGCCTTGGCGGTCATCGCGGCTCGCGGCAGCTCGATCATCGTGCCGATCTTGAAGTGCAGGTCCACGCCCACCTCCGCGGAGACCTCGGCGATTGTCTCGAGTGCCTGCTTCCTGATGATCGCCAGCTCTTTGACGTCGCCGACGAGCGGCACCATGATCTCGGGATCGGGGTGGAGCCCGCGATTCTCGAGCTCGGCGGCTGCCTCGGCTATCGCCCTTACCTGTAGCAGGAAAAGCCCCGGCACGGTGAGCCCCAGCCGGACACCGCGCATGCCGAGCATCGGGTTCTGCTCGGAGTGCCGCTGTACCTCCTTGAGCAGCGCCGCCGCGTCCTCGTCGGGCTTTCCGAGTGCCTCCGCCACGGCCACCTTGACGGAGAGCTCCGTCAGGTCGGGCAGGAACTCGTGCAGTGGCGGATCGAGCAGCCGTACGACGACCGGCAGACCGTCCATGGCCTCGAAGATTCCCAGGAAGTCCTCGCGCTGCAGCGGAAGCAGCTTCTGCAGCGCCACATCGCGCTGCTCATCGGTGCTCGCCAGGATCACCTCTTCGACGATCTTGCGCCGAGAGCCCAGGAACATGTGCTCTGTGCGGCACAGCCCGATTCCCGCGGCACCGAAGTCTCGGGCCCGCCGGGCGTCTTCGGGAGTGTCGGCGTTGGCCCGCACGCCCATCCGCCGGGTCTTGTCCGCGTGGGCCATCATGCGCAGCACCGAGTCGACGAGCTGTGCGTCCTCTCGCTGGTCGTTTTGGCCCGCGGAGTCCACCGTCTCGGCCAGCAGTGCCTCGACGACCACGCTCGGCACCACCGCGACGTCCCCGGCGAACACCTCTCCAGTGGTGCCGTCGATGGCGATCGTGTCGCCCTCGCTCACCTGTGCACCACTCGTCGTACGGAACTCCCGCTTCTGCAGGTCGACCCGCAGCGCCTCGACTCCGACGACGCAGGTTCGTCCCATGCCGCGGGCGACGACAGCAGCATGCGACGTCTTCCCACCACGGCTGGTCAGCACACCCTTGGCTGCGATCATGCCGCGAAGGTCGTCGGGGTTGGTCTCGCGTCGTACCAGGATCACGTCTTCACCCTGAGCCGCCCACTCCACCGCTACCCTGGAGTCGAAGGCCGCCTTGCCGACCGCCGCGCCTGGGCTGGCCGCCATCCCCTTCGCGATCAGGTCGCGCTTGCTGGACGGGTCGAACTGGGGGAACATCAGCTGCGCTAGCTGCGCCCCGGTGACCCTGCGCAGCGCCTCGTCCTCGTCGATGAGCCCCTCGTCGACCAGCTGCATGGCAATGCGGAACGCCGCGGCGGCCGTGCGTTTGCCGACTCTCACCTGGAGCATCCAGAGCTTCCCGCGCTCGACGGTGAACTCGATGTCGCACATGTCTTTGTAGTGGCGCTCCAGACGGCCCATGATGTCGAGCAGCTGCTCGTACGACTTGGGGTCGCTGTCACCGAGCGAGGCGAGCGGCTGCGTGTTGCGGATGCCGGCCACCACGTCCTCGCCCTGCGCGTTGGCGAGATAGTCGCCGTACACACCCTGGTGACCCGACGCGGGGTCCCGGGTGAAGCACACGCCCGTCCCCGATTCCGCGCCGAGGTTGCCGAAGACCATCGAGCAGATGCTCACGGCGGTCCCGAGGTCGTCAGGGATGCGCTCCTGGCGCCGGTAGATCTTCGCGCGGTCGGTGTTCCAGGACGAGAACACCGCCCGCACAGCCAGCTCGAGCTGCTTGCGCGGGTCCTGCGGGAAGTCCTCACCGGTGTGCTTCTTGATGATCTTCTTGTACGTCGCGACCAGCGCCTGAAAGTCCTCGGCGTCGAGGTCGAGGTCGGACTTGGCGCCTTTGCCGTCCTTGAGAGCGTCCAGCGCCTCGTCGAAGGCGGCGCGCTCCAAACCGAGCACCGTGCTGCCGAACATGGACATCAGCCGACGGTAGGAGTCCCACGCGAAGCGCGGGTTCTTCGACATGGAGGCGAGCCCTGCGACCGACTCGTCGTTGAGCCCGATGTTGAGGACCGTCTCCATCATTCCCGGCATCGAGAACTTGGCGCCAGAGCGAACCGACACCAGTAAGGGGTCATCGGCCTGCCCTAGGGTGCGACCCATCTCCTTCTCCAGGCTGGCCAGGTGCTCGTCCATCTCGCCGGCCAGCTCGACGGGCTCCTTGCCCGTCTCGAGATAGACGCGGCACGCTTCGGTCGTGATCGTGAAGCCCGGCGGGACGGGAAGCCCGATGTTCGTCATCTCCGCGAGATTGGCGCCCTTGCCACCCAGCAGATCCTTCTGCGCGGCGCTGCCCTTGGTGAAGTCCCAGACGTACGTCGACATGCCCACTCCTCTGCCGCGGCGGACCGGCTGACCCCCTTTGCCGCAGGAGGCAGGTCGCGCCGCGAGTGTCGTAGGCCCATCATGCCCGCTCCCGAGCGGTTCCACGACCGGAAGCAGAAACGAGCGCGACGAGGCTTCGCCGCCGAGTCGACTGGGTAGCCTTGAGCCAGCCACCGCGTCCGATCGGGCTTGCGGCGGGAGAGGCGACGATGCCGTTACGCAAGGCCGCGGTCACGATCCTGGGCTGGATCCTGGTCCTCGCCGGGCTGGCGGCCCTTGTGCTGCCCGGCCCTGGCCTGCTGCTGCTGCTGCTCGGCCTGGTGGTTCTCTCCCAGGAGTATGAATGGGCGGAACGGCGCGTGGAGCCGGTGAAAGAGAAGGCCTTCGCGGTGGCT
>JBBQKY010000041.1:0-15982 GCA_038327385.1 Propionibacteriales bacterium | reverse complement strand
ATCCCGGATGATGTCGCCTTCGTCGGCTTCGACGACGTCGACGCCGCCACCATCGTCAGCCCAGCTCTGACGACGATCAGGAACCCTGCGTACGAGACCGGGATGGCCGCGGGCGAGCTTTTGCTGAGCCGAATGCTGGGGACGTACGACGATGTGGGGCGGAAGGTCATCCTGCCCTGCCCGCTGGTGCGGCGTCAGTCCGCCTGATCGCCACTGCTTCGCGCCGAGTTCCGAAGTCCAGGTTGCTGGGGCGGTCTCAGCGTCGGATCTTTCCGGCGGCCGGCCAGCCCGAGGGGCGCGGCTCAGAAGGTCACGACGGCTTTGACGAATCCGGGCGGCTTCTCCAGCGACGTGCGGAACGCGGCGTCGATGTCTTCCAACGCGAACCGATGGGTGACGAGCGGCTCGAGGGACACGATGCCGCTCGCCATCAGACGGGAGGCGATCGTCATCCCCCGCATGACGGTGGACACCTCCCGGAAATGGGCGTTGAGCATCTGAAAGGCCATCCAGTTCCACTGCGCCAACGGGATGGTCCGGTCAGGACCTTGGTGGTATCCGACGAGGGCGATCTTTCCGCTCATCCGGGTGACGTCACCGATGCCGGTAAGCCCACCCTGGGTCCCGGTGCACTCGAACGTGATGTCCGCGCCTCTCCCGGCGGTCGCGTCGGAGACCGCGTCGGCGAGGGACTCCGACCCCACCTGGACGACCCTCGTGGCGCCGAGCCGCGTCGCCCGCTCGAGGGAGTCCGGACGGATGTCGGCGACGATCACGTGTCGGACGCCGCGCAGCTCCACCAGCTGCTGCACCAGGTTCCCCATGAACCCCGCGCCCACGATGACAACATCGTCACCCAGCCGGACGTCGGCGAGCTCGACGGCGTTCGCGGCACACGCCAGCGGCTCGGCCAGCATCAGGTCGAGCGGCACGCCGCCGGCCGACCGGCAGTACTCCGCCCGCACCGCGACGTACTCGGCGAATCCTCTGGTCGTCACCCAGACCCCGACCGGGTCGCCGGGTGAGACATCGGTGATGTCCGAGCCCGTCTCGACCACCGTTCCGCTCACCTCATGGCCGAGGTACATCGGGAACGACCCCGGGGCGCTGCCGGCCCAGACGTCGAGCTCCGACGTGCACACCCCACATGCGGCGACTTGCACCAGCACTTCAGCCGGTGCGATCTGGGGCATCGGCTGCTCCTCGACCCCGAACTGCCCGGCGCCTTCCAGCACAGCGATTCTCACGTCGTCACCATCTCGCCCCGTGTCGCCGTTGACTCGGACCAGGCGCCGTCGTGCAGCACGACGATGGTGTAGAGGCCGAGCACCGGGAGCCGGGCGGCGAGTGAGCCCTCTTCCGCGTGCACGTCGAGCTGCCAGCGCCGCCCGTCGGCGGCTAGGGCGGTGGCGTGCGACCAGTGGCGGTCCAGCTCGACGAGCAGCTCGACGTCGGTCCGTTCTGCTACCCGGTCGAGCCCAGCGTCGTAGGCGTAGTTGACGATGTGGACGGCGGCTGACCCGTCCGCGACCCGTTGGATGTTGACACTGCACTCGGCATCGATGACCACCTGCCGACCGAGGGGAAGCAGCGCGTCCACGTCGGACGGCCCGGTACGTCGCACTCCCGCATGCCCCAGCAGCGCGGTGCGGTCGGCCTCGTCCAGGTTGGTCCCGATGTCGCCGACCACGACGACGCAGCCGCCCTTGTCGAGGTAAGCCTGCAGAGCCTGCGCCTGGCCCACAGTGAGGTAGCTGCAGTCGGGCAGGATGACGGTCGAGTAGCCCTCGAAGGCGGCTGCCTCGATGCGGTCGTCCGCCGTCACCCCGTCCGGGAACAGCACGACGTCGAACGGCACCGCCGACCCTGCGAGTCTCGCGGTCACCACCCGGTAGGGGACCTCGACCGACTCGTCCCGCGCGTTCAGCAGGTTGTCGCTCGCGTCCTGCTTGCTGATCAGGGCACGCGTGCTCTCGATACTGAAGACCACGGCGACGCTGTTCCACGTCCGCCGGCTGAAGAGGTCGTCGTGGTCGGCGAGGAAGGTCTGCACCTCCGCCGCCAGCTCGTGCGGCGCGTAGAACGAGTCCTCGATCGTCGCGCCCATCCACGAGCCGTACGGCAGCGTCATGTTGGCACCGAAAGCGGCACCCTCGTAGAGAGAGAGCCGGAGCAGGTCGTGGCCCCGGCCGGCGTGCAGCATGGTGACCAGCTCGGGGACGATCCCGCCGTATGGGTTCTCGACGACGACGACATCTTTGTCGCCGGCGAAACCGGCGACGTAGCGGTACCACTCCGGCTGACGGTAGGTGGTGTTCCGCATCTCCGTGATCAGCATGTCCACGTCGTCGGCGAGCGCGAGGTAGGTCGGGTCGAGGTTGAAGAAGTTGCCCGACACCAGCACATCACGACCCACGCTGCGGCCATAGGTACGGGCGTACGTCGCGAGCTCGGAGAAGAAGCGCTTGATCGACGCGCACTGGTAGCGGAAGTAGTCACCGAACAGGGGGGTCGTGTCGCGCCCCGACTTGAAGTCGTAGCCGCGTGCCAGCAGCCAGTCGCCGTAGTGGAAGGTGGCGAGGTCCAGTCCGTCCAGGTCGGGGCTGCGCTGTGGCGCCGGCTGCGCCAGCAGGTAGTCCCGGAATCCCTTCATGCAGTCCTTGCAGAAGCACGCGCCGTACTGGAAGGCACCCATCGGCAGCTCCGCCTCGTCGAGCTGGATGCCGTCGACGCCGGCGTCGATCTGGATGCGGATCACCGCTTTGAGGTACTCCCGCCACACCGGGTTGTTGCGGTCCATGTAGTAGCAGCGGTGCTCACGGTCGGGGCACTCCACCCACTCTGCGTGGCAGGCGACCTGGTGGATGTCGCGCGAGCAGCACTCCACGAGAAGGTCGGTGACCGGCTCACCGTCACTATTGACCAGACCATCGGGGAAGTAGTGCTCGAGCGGCTTCCAGAGCTTGGGATAGCGGTTGCTGGAGAACTGGCGCAGCCCGATCCAGTCCCGGTGACCGACCCCGCGGAGCTCGTTCAGCGCCAAGATGGTGTCCTCCGCGTCGTTGAGCTCGACGGGAAACTCCCAGCCCTGCGCCTCGAACACGATGCCGAAGACCGCGATCCCGTGCTTGTGGCACTCGGCGATGAACTCGCTGTCGTTGACGAAGCCGTAGAAGCGGGACCGCTCATCGACCTCGCCGAACGCCTCCTGCTCGAGGTACGGCAACGAAAGCGAGCCGCCTCCCATCGCAGCCCACACCAGCACTGTCGCCTGGTAGGCGACGAGGTCGTCGACCATGCGCAGCCGGCGCGGCGGCAGGCTGGGGTGGTAGCAGTGCTGCCGCGGGAACCACGCGTCGAAGTACACGCCTCGCTGCATAGGAAACCTTTCCCTCAACCGACCAGCAACGGGCTGAGCGTTCGCTCGGCGATGGCCAGTCCTTGCTTGACGCGGTCCGGCGTCCCGGACCAAACCGGGTCCTCATGCTCGACGGAGACGTAGCCGTCGAAGCCGCCCTCGTAGAGGAGGTCGATGAGACGACGCCAGTCGACCTCGCCGAGGCCAGGGATGCGGTATCGCCACCAGCCGCTCAGCCACGGGTCAGCCGCCCGGTCGACCGCTCGGCTGAAGAGGCCGTACCGGTTCCGCGCGACGACGTCGACCTCGACGTCCTTGGCCTGCACGTGCAGCACCCGGTCCGCGTACGTCGGCAGCACGGCGAGCGGGTCGATGCCCAGCCAGACCAGGTGCGACGGGTCGAAGTTGAGGTACAGGCCGAGGTCGAACATCCACTCCCAGAGCTCCGGCGAGTACGCGAGGTTGGCCGGATAGCCGTCCGGGTGCCAACCCTCCATCGGGCAGTTCTCGATCACCAGCCGGATGCCGCGGTCGCCGGCGTACTGGACGAGCGGCGGAAGCACCTGTTCCGCGAGCCGCATGTTCGCGGCCACGTCGAGCGTCACGTCGCGGCCGACGAACGTGCCGACCAGGCCGACGTCGAGCAGATGCGCCGCATCGACCACGTGCCGCAGGTGCTCGTGCACACGTTCACGCCGCGTGCGGTCGGCGTCGAGGTTGTTCTCGTAGTAGGCGAGCGCGGATATCTCCATGGCGTTCTGGTCGAACAGCCCGCGAACCGACCTGGCTGCCTCGGCGTCGAGCGCAGCCACGTCGATGTGGCTGGCCTCCCACTCTCGGCCTTGGACCTCGGGCCAGACCGCCACCTCGAGACCCCGATAGCCCGCAGCGGCGGCCCAGGGCACGATGTCGTCCAGCGGCACGCCGGGCAGGCAGGCCGTGAGGAACCCCAGCTTCACGCGTGGGCTGGCGCGTTCGCGTAGGTGTTGCCCGCCAGGTCCTCGCCCCGGGCCAGCCAGATCTTCCAGCCCTCGTTGATCTCGTTGTCGAACATGCGCACGGAGCTCGGGAAGTAGCGCATCGTGTAGCCGGTCCTGCGGACGGCGCTGTGGTTCGCCTTTGCGCCGTGCACGATCCGCCCGTCGTGGAGCGAGAACTCGCCGCGCTGGAGCTCGAAGGCGACGGCTTTGTCCTCGTCGACCTCGGCGATCTCCGCGTGGAATGTCTTCACGGACATGTCGGCCGGCACGTACTCCGAGGCGCCGAAGGTGAGGTGTGTTCCCGGCACGACGCGCATGCACCCGTTCTCGAGCGTGCTCGCGTTCTCCAGCGCGAGCCACACGGTCACGATGCCGTCGTACGCGCTGAAGCGCCCGTCCCAGAAGGCGCTGTCCTCGTGCCACGGCGTCTCGCGGCCGGTGAACGGGTCCTTCGAGATGAAGTGGCTCGACCAGAGCGCGATGTTGGGACCGATCAGCGGCTCGACGGTGTCGAGCACCTCGTCGGACAGCAGGAAGTCGAGCAGCCGGTGGTCGCGGTAGTGCGGCGTATCCAGCTCGTCGGACAGCTTGTCGCCCTTGTCGACCAGGTGCTCGTTGAAGATTGCCTCCAGCTGCTCCAGCCGCTCCGGCGAGAACATCTGCACGCCCGGCAGCAGATACCCGTTCGCACGGAAGAACTGCACTGCCTTGTCGCCCAGCTTCGGCGATTTCTGGTCCAGCACGATGATGTATCCCTTCGCTCGGTTTGCTGCCTGCTTCGACGCTAGACCGCCGCCGCCCGGCAGCGCGTCAGCTATCTTCGGCCGTTCTCGACCTGTGTTCGGTTTTTCCGGCGGCTCCGCTGTCGTTGTCCGCCAGCACCCCGATGATCTCCTGGAACAGCGCGAGGTCCGCTAGGAAGTCCTCCGGATCGGTCTTCGGCGCCCCTCCCTCGGTGATGGTCTGGTGGAAGTACTCGAGCTCGTAGGTGTACGGGTCCTTCAGGTGCGGCCGGGTCACCGTGCGCTGCAGCGCGTCTCCGACGGTGTCCTCCGTAACCAGGAGGGTCGGGAAGTGCCGGACGTACGGCGTGTCGTACTGCACGCGCAGGGTCGAGAGGTCGCCGTACACCTCGATGTGGGCGTCGAAGCGGAGCTGGTCGTCGACCCCGCTCTCGTAGGTGGCGAAGAAGCCGTCGTACTCCAGCAGGGCGGCGATGAAGCTGCCCTGCCGCCACTGACGGGCGGCCACGACCCGGTTTGGCTTGCCGAGGAGCTCCCGCATCGCGGACAGGTCGTGGCTGCCGAGCCCGCACAGCAGCCGGTAGGTGCCGGCGAGCTCGTCGCCGACGTCGCCGATCGCCTCGTGCACCAGCTTGCGGCCGCGCTCCCAGCGATCCTCCATGAGATGGCGCGGGATGTCGTCGGGCCGGTCCACGGTCGATGTCTGCCCGACGATGAGGCTGTTGCGCCCGATGATGTCGTGCACGCGCACGTAGTTGATCCGGCCAAGGTCCTTCACCCTCTCGACCGCCGTCGTGAAGGCGGGCGCGAACCGGCGCATGTAGCCGACCATGACAATCGCGTCGGACTTGTCGCGTGCGTCGATGATGGCCTGACCCTCCGCGGGGCTGAGACACATCGGCTTCTCGACGAGGACGTGGACGCCCTGGTCGAGCGCCACCACCACGGACTCGGAGTGGTACTCGTCGCTGTTCAGCACCAGCACGCAGTCGAGGTCCTCGGCGGCGAGCATGTCAGCTGCGCTCGCGTACCGACCCGCGACGTTGTAGCGGTCTCCCACCTTCTGCAGGAGGCCCGGCGAGATGTCGCACACGGCGCGCACCTCGTACGACGCAGGGAGTGCCTGCAGAACAGGAAGGTGCACCACTTGGGCGACCTCGCCGAGCCCGATCACACCGACACGGAGCTTGGTCACGGCGCGGATCCTTTCGTGAACTGGAGGGGAGGGGGTCGAAACCGACGGCCCGGCCGGACCCGCCGCGGCAGGCAGGTCAGTCACCGGAGGCGAACGCCGAGTCGAAGGAGGCGGCGGGCGGCTCGATCTGCGTCAGGCGACGAACGAAGGCGAGCGCATCGGGCGCGCCGACGAGGCGATCCATCCCGGCGTCCTCCCACTCGACGCTGATCGGTCCCGAGTAGCCGATCGAGTTGAGCATCCGGAACACCGGCCCCCACGGCACGTCACCGTGGCCCGTCGACACGAAGTCCCAGCCGCGACGCGGGTCGCCCCACGGCAGGTGCGAGGAGAGCCGGCCGTTGCGGCCGTTCAGCTGCTTGACCGCCTCCTTGCAGTCGACGTGGTAGATGCGGTCGCGGAAGTCCCACAGGAAGCCGACCGGGTCGAGGTCCTGCCAGACGAAGTGGCTCGGGTCGAAGTTGAGCCCGAACGCCTCCCGGTGGTCGACCGCCGCCAGCGCCCGCGCCGTCGTCCAGTAGTCGTACGCGATCTCGCTGGGATGCACTTCATGGGCGAAGCGGACGCCCTCCTCGTCGAAGACGTCGAGGATCGGGTTCCAGCGCTCGGCGAAGTCGGCGTACCCTCGCTCGATCATGCTTTCGGGCACCGGCGGGAACATCGCCACCGTGTGCCAGATCGACGAGCCGGTGAAGCCGATGACCGTCTCGACGCCCAGCGCGGCGGCCGCCCGAGCGGTGTTCTTGATCTCCTCGGCCGCGCGCCGCCGGACGCCCTCTGCATCGCCGTCACCCCAGAGGCGTTTGGGCAGGATGGCCTGGTGGCGTTCGTCGATCGGGTGGTCGCAGACCGCCTGGCCGGTCAGGTGGCAGGAGATCGCGAACACCGAGAGCCCGTGGTCGTCCAGGATCTTGCGTCTACCGTCGACGTACGTCGTGTCGTTGATTGCCTGGTCGACGTCGAAGTGGTCTCCCCAGCAGGCGATCTCCGGGCCGTCGTAGCCCCACTCCGCAGCGAGGCGGCAGATCTCGACGAACGGCAGGTCGGCGAACTGGCCGGTGAAGAGCGTGACGGGTCGGGGCATCAGGGCCTCCCTGGACTGCTTGGTCGGAGCTGTCGAGCGCAGGCCATCTCAGCGCACCTGGATCGGAGTCCACCGGGACTCGTTGCTGGACGACCGCTCGACGGCGTCGAGCACCCGCTGGACCGCCAGCCCGTCGGCGAAGGACGGCGATGGTGGCCAGCCGGCGGCGATGTCGGCCACGAAGTCGGCGATCTCGTGGACGAAAGTGTGCTCGTAGCCGAGGCCGTGCCCGGGCGGCCACCAGGCGCTCACGTACGGGTGGTCCGGCTCGGTGGCCAGGATCCGGCGGAAGCCCGCGTCGGCAGCAGGGACCGTTGCGTCGTACACCTGGAGCTCGTTCATCGACTCGAAGTCGAAGGACAAACTGCCGAGCGATCCGTTCACCTCGATGCGCATGGCGTTCTTGCGGCCGGTCGCGAACCGGGTCGCCTCGAACGTCGCCAGCGCGCCCGCATCGGTTCGACCGAAGAAGACCGCGGCGTCGTCGACGGTGACCTGCCCCACGGCGGTGCGGTCGCTTCCGCTCACGCCGGCGCCGCTCAGCCCGGTAGCGCTCTCGGGCAGCGGTCGCTCCTCGATGAAGGTCTCGAGCCGACCGGATACACCGACCAGGCGCTGGCCGGTGAGGAAGCCGGCGAGGTCGATGACGTGTGCGCCGATGTCACCGAGTGCGCCGGAGCCGGCCTTGTCCTTCTGCAGCCGCCAGACGAGCGGGAACTCGGGGTCGACGATCCAGTCCTGCAGGTACTGCGCCCGGATGTGCCGCACCTCTCCGAGACGACCAGCCGAGACGATCTGACGGGCGAGGGCCAGCGCGGGGACGCGCCGGTAGTTGAAGCCCACCATCGACAGCACTCCGGCTGCCTGCGCCTGCTCGGCCACGGCGGTCATCCGCACGGCCTCCGCGACGGTGTTGGCCAGCGGCTTCTCGCAGAACACGTGCTTGCCCGCCTCGAGTGCCGCGACGGCGATCTCCTCGTGGCTGTCGCCCGGCGTACAGATGTCGACGACGTCGATGTCGGCGCGCTCGATCAGCTCACGCCAATCGGTGACGTACGACGACCAGCCGAGCTTCTCCGCAGCAGCTTGCGTGGCGTCGGACGTCCGGCCGCAGAGAACCCGCATCTCAGGAGTCACGGGCAGGTCGAAGAAGCGGTGCGCCGACCGCCAGGCCTGCGAGTGGGCGGCGCCCATGAAGGCGTAACCCACCATCGCGACGCCCAGGGTGCGCTTGCCGGCGGCGGATGCGGCGCTAGTCACGACCAGCCCTTCCTGGTGGCGGGGTGGCTCCCTCGCACCGGCCGGCGGCGAGCCGCCCGACGTCTGACAAGGACCAGCCCACCAGTGCCAAATCGATTGGTATGACGCTAGGCGAAGCCGGCGTTGCGCGCAACAGGCCACCGCGCCTCGAGCGTTGCAACGACCGTGCCCGACCGCCAATTCGCAACTATTCCGCGATTGCGGGATTCGCGGGTCGCCCCCACGGTGCAAATCGTCAAGATCCCGCAATCGCGAAACATTCCGCGATTGCGGGTAGGAGGGGGGTCGGTTCGGAAGGCGGCTCAGGTCACCCGGGGAGGCTGCGCGCCTCGTCGGGTAACCGCCTGACTCCCAGCACGGACGCCCTGGAGAGTGGCGGAGGCGATGCTGTCGCCGTGGCTGAGAGACGCGGCCAGCGCGCCGACGAATGCGTCGCCGGCTCCCGTCGTGTCTACGACCGTCACCCTTTCGGCGGGAACTGACCGGATCGCTCCCTCGGCGGCGACGACAGCGCCGGCGGCGCCCAGCGTGATCACGGCCGAGCGCGTTCGGCCCCCCAGCTGCTCCGCCATCGACTCCGCATCGGCGGAGCTATCCGGCGAGCCGTCTGTGTGGAGCCCGAGCAGGGCGCGAGCCTCTGTCTCGTTGACCACGAGCGGGTCGCATTGGCGAAGGAGAGCAGCGGGAACCTCCCGGTACGGCGCCAGGTTCAGCACGAAGCGAGCGCCGAGTCGCTCGGCAACCCCAGCTGCCGCTTCGACACTGGCGGACGGAATCTCTGCCTGGACGACCACCACGTCGTCACGTCGCAGGCGCCGCTCAAGGGCGTGCTCCACCACCTCTGCGTCCAGCCGGCTGTTCGCTCCGGGTGCTACGACGATGCAGTTCTCCCCATCGTCGGCGACCATCACGAAGGCCGCCCCGGATTGCGCGCCAGCCACGCTGGCGACGTCCTCGACATCGACTCCGGCAGCCTCGAGGTCGGCGAGCAGCGCTCGGCCGTCGGGATCGGCACCCACGCAGGCAACCAGGGCCGTCGTCGCGCCCATCAGCGCGGCGGCGACTGCCTGGTTGCCGCCCTTGCCGCCGCTGCCCATGCTGAGCTCGGCTCCCAGGACGGTCTCCCCGGGGGCGGGCAGCGACGTCACCCGGCAGACGTAGTCGCGGTTGACCGACCCGACGACCACGACGACGGGTCGGCGACCCCCTGCCGCGGGCGACCTCATCGCGGCGCCGACTTCGCCACCGAGCCCGTCGTCACAGGCCACGCATCCGCTCGAGGAACAGGCTGAGGAAGGCCGAGGTGTCCACGGCCGTGGCGATCTCGCAGTTCGGCACCGGCCGGTGCTGCCCCAGCAGCAGGTCGGCGACCATCACCCCGCGGGTGAGCGGGCCGGCCGTCTCCACCTGCACGTACGCCGGCTGCCAGGTGACGAGGTGCGGCCGGCTCACGACAGCAACAGCCAGCGGGTCGTGCAGGGCACAGCTGCCGTGCTCGCGCGCATCCCCGGGATGCTCGCGCTCGACGTGGTCGATCCACTCCTGGGTGCACTCTGCAGCGAACCGCCCGAAGTCGCTGCCGGAGGACGCCATCGCTGCGGCGTCCTCGCGCGTCAGCCTGACTTGCAGCGTGACGTCCAGACCCACGAACCGCAGCGGTGCGCCGCTGGCGAGCACGATGGCGGTGGCGTCCGGGTCAGCCCACGTGTTGAACTCCCCGGGCATCGAGGAGCGGTTCGTGTGCTGGAGGAACACGCCGCCCATGACCACGATCTGCCGAACCCGCTCAGCCAGCGCGGGCTCGAGAGCCAGTGCGAGAGCGACATTGGTGAGCGGTCCGATGGCCACGATGGTGAGGGCACCGGGCGACGCCATCACCTCCTCCACCAGACGGACGGCTGCATAACCGGGCGCCGGTGTGCGCGAGCCCGCAGGCGGCAGGCCGCCGGGTGGGTCCCGCCGCCACCCGCGCAACGCCTGGGACGCGCCCTTGACCACCGGGACGTCACTGCGCCCGAGCCGGTCGAGCAGCTCGAGCGTGAGCCGGGTCGCGGTCTCGACGTCGGTGTTGCCACTCACCGTCGTCACCAGCTCGACGGTGAGCTCGGGGTCGGCGAGCGCGAGGGCCAGCGCGAAACCATCGTCGATGTCCGAGCCGGGCGCGCCCATCGCCAGATCGGTGTCGAGCAGGACGCGTGTCGTCGGCATGGCTCAGTGGCCGTTCGCGCGACTCGCCCAGAGCAGCCCGCGCTCGGTGAGCGTCCGCGCCTGCGGGACGTCGAGATCCTCCGGATGGTGGCCGATGGTCGACACGAAGACCCGCCCGGCGCCCCACTGCCTCGTCCACACTGCCGGTACGACGATGTCCTCGCGCCACGGGGTTTCCGGACCAACCCTGAACCGTGAGATCACCAGGACGTCGTTCAGCTCGTCGGTCAGGCACCAGTACTGCTCGGTGTGGTGGTTCCATCGGGTCAGCCCCGAGACGATCGGATGGTCGGCGCGCTCATCGACGACCTCGACCTCGTAGTCCACGAAGCCGCCGGGATGCGCCGCCCACTGGCCGCCGGTCATGTGCAGGTAGTCCGGCGAGGCGCGGAACGAGTCGACGATGCCGCCGTGCCAGCCCGCGAGGCCGGTGCCGGCGCGCACGGCCGCTGACAGCCCGTTGACCTCCTCGTCGGTCGCGGTGCCCTGCGTGTAACACTGCAGGACGAGGTCCAGGTCGCTCATCGCGGCCGGGTCGGCGTACACCTGTGGTCCGTCGTGGACGTCGACCTCGAAACCGTTCGCGACCAGGAACGGGATGAACCGCTCGGTGGCTTCGACCGGGCGATGTCCCTCCCAGCCGCCGCGTACCACGAGCGCATGTCGTGCGGGGGAGTCGACCATGGATGCTGCCTCCTGGGCGGTGTCTGTCATCGTGTCGAGATCTTCGCAGCGGTGAGATCGCGTACGTCGGCGTACCGCTGCCTGACGGCGGGGGTCGGCTCCGACTCGTAGACCGAGGTGTCCCCCAGCCGCCAGGGTGGGGGATCGTGATCCTGGGACAAGACCCAGGCGGCCTGCCGGGCGGCGCCGTTGGCGACGTACTCACCGGCTGGCGGGACCGTCACCGCAGCGCCGAGCACTGCCGGCGCGATCCGGCGGACGGCCTCGGACCGGGCACCGCCGCCGACCAGGATGATGCGGCGGACGTCGACGCCGTTGGCGCGCAGCGCGTCCAGCCCGTCCGCGAGCCCGCACAGCATGCCTTCGATGGCGGCCCGCGCCAGGTGAGCCGGCGTGGCCGTGGCGATGCGCAGGCCGTGGAGGGCGCCCGTGGAGTCAGGGCGGTCAGGGGTGCGCTCACCCTCGAGGTAGGGCACCAGCACGAGGCCGTCGGCGCCGGGCGCGGCGCTCAACGCCAGCTCCGCTACCTCGTCGAGGCTCGCGCCCAGCAGCGCGGCGACCGCATCGATGACCCGGGCGGCGTTCAAGGTCGCCACCAGCGGGAGGTACCGACCGGTGGCGTCGGCAAACCCCGCCACGGTGCCGGTGGGGTCGCTGACCGGATCCGCCGCGACGGCGCAGGCCACCCCCGACGTCCCGATCGAGACGACGACATCGCCCGGCTCGGCTCCGAGTCCTAGCGCCGCGGCGGCGTTGTCACCGGTGCCTGGCCCCAGGGCGGCGCCGTGCGTCGTACTGCCGGCAAGCTCCGCAGGTCCGAGGACACGCGGGAGTACGACGTCGTGCCCCAGCGCGAGACCGAGGAGGTCGCGGCGGTATGCACCGCTCCGTGGAGACCAGTAGCCGGTGCCGCTTGCATCGCCGCGGTCGGTGACCAGCTTGTCGAGACCAGGTGCCCCGGCGAGCTGCCAGGTCAGCCAGTCGTGGGGCAGGCAGACGGCCGCCGTCCGCGCCGCGTTGTCGGGCTCGTGGTCGGCGAGCCAGCGCAGCTTGCTGACGGTGAACGAGGCAACCGGGACGAGTCCCACCGCGTCGGCCCAGGCCGCCTTGCCGACGTCCGCGCCGCCGAGGTCCGAGACGAGGTCGCTGGCCGCCGGCGCGGACCGGGTGTCGTTCCACAGCAGGGCGGGTCTGACGACGGAGCCGCTCTCGTCGAGGCAGACCATGCCGTGCTGCTGCCCACCGACGGCAACGGCCTGGACGCCGTCCAGTCCGCCGGCGGCGTCAACCGCGGCGAGCAGCGCGTCCCACCAGGCGTGCGGCTCGACCTCCGTGCCAGCAGGGTGCGGGGCGTGTCCGGAACGCACCAACGCACCCGTCTCGGCGTCACGGACCAGCACCTTGCAGGACTGCGTCGACGAGTCGATACCGGCGACCAGGGTCATCGGGCGTCCTCCTCGAAGGCCTTGCGGGGAGCGCTCAGCGGGCACCGAGCAGGTGCTCGACCACCAGCTGGTCGACCCGGGTGAAGCCGTATCCGCGGGCCGCCGCCGCGTCGACGTCGAAGTCCTCGTACGACGCCCGGTCGGCCGCCAGGTCAGCGTGCGTCTCACCGGCGGCGAGCGTCGACACGTCGAGGTCCGGCACCCCGGCCGCAGCGAGCGCCTCCTGCACCTCCGGGTCGGCGCGGAAGGCCGCCGTGCGCTCCTTGAGCAACAGGTAAGTGCGCATGTTCGCTGCTGCGGAGTCCCAGACGCCGGTCATGTCCTCGGTGCGTAGCGGCTTGTAGTCGAAGTGCCGCGGCCCGTCGTAGGAGCGCCTGCCGTCCGGCCCGCCGTGCTCCAGCAGGTCGACGAGGCCGAAGGCGCTGATCAGGTCCCCGTGCCCGAAGACCAGGTCCTGGTCGAACTTCGGCCCGTGCTGGCCGTTCAGGTCGATGTGGAAGAGCTTGCC
This sequence comes from Propionibacteriales bacterium, assembly GCA_038327385.1. Lineage (GTDB taxonomy): Bacteria > Actinomycetota > Actinomycetes > Propionibacteriales > Nocardioidaceae > JAWWPG01. The sequence goes on along the minus strand of JBBQKY010000041.1, from coordinate 2,517 downwards.
CTGCCACAGCGCCTGCGCGATGCCGTGCACGAAGTTGAGGTTCGACATCTGCTCGTGGCCGACCTCGGGGTTGAGACCCACCATGTCGGCGTGCTCGAGGGTCGAGACGAACGCCAGCGCGTGCCCGACCGTGGGAAGCAGGATGTCGCCGCGGGGCTCGTTGGGCTTGGGCTCCAGCGCGAAGCGGATGCCGTACCCCTGGTCGACCACATAGCTCGCCAGCAGGTCGAGACCCTCGCGATAGCGGTCCAGCGCGGCGCGGACGTTCTTGGCGGAGTCCACCTCGGATCCCTCCCGGCCTCCCCAGAAGACGTACGTGTGCGCCCCGAGCTCCGCAGCCAGGTCGAGGTTCCGCATGACCTTGCGCAGCGCGTACCGCCGTACCCCCCGGTCGTTGCTGGTGAAGGCGCCGTCCTTGAACATGGGGTGCGTGAACAGGTTCGTGGTCGCCATGGGTACGACGAGGCCGGTCTCGTCAAGCGCTGCCCGGAACCGCCGGACCGCCTCCTTTCTGGCCGTGTCGTCGCTTCCGAAGGGGATCAGGTCGTCGTCATGGAAGCTGATCCCGTAGGCGCCGAGCTCGGCGAGCCGGTGCACCGTCTCGACTGGGTCCACGGGTGCACGGGTCGGGTCTCCGAACGGGTCTCGCGCCGGCCAGCCGACGGTCCAGAGCCCGAAGGAGAACTTGTCGGCTGGGGTGGGTCGCAGATCGTCCATCGTCGTCCTTGCTTGGTCGTGAGCGGTACGACGTCCGGCAGGCGTCACCACCGGCACACCGGCGTCGCGGCGCCCTCATGATGGCATGCTGCCGGATCGCACGGAACCCTGCGGCAGACAATTCGTGAATCGATTTGGCTGCTAGCGCGCTGACCCGCGGAGGCACGCTGGAAGTCGCCTCACGACTGTGCGATGGTGAGCCTCGTCAGCCTTGACAACGGATCGTCCGGCACGTGCCGCCGGTGAAGGGGGCCTTCGCATGGCCACGGTGAGCTTCCACGGCGCCACCCGCCAGTACGCCGGAACGGACGCACCGGCGGTCAGCCGCCTCGATCTGGAGATCGAGGACAGCGAGTTCATGGTGCTCGTCGGCCCGTCCGGGTGCGGGAAGTCGACATCACTGCGGATGCTGGCTGGTCTCGAGGAAGTCGATGCCGGCACGATCCTCATCGGTGATCGCGACGTCACCAACGTGCCGCCCAAGGACCGCGACATCGCGATGGTCTTTCAGAACTACGCGCTGTACCCGCACATGACCGTGGCCGAGAACATGGGGTTCGCCCTCAAGATCGGCGGGACCTCGCGCGGCGAGCGTAAGCGCCGCGTCGGCGAGGCCGCGGAGATGCTCGGCCTCACCGAGTACCTGGGCCGCAAGCCCAAGGCGTTGTCCGGCGGACAGCGGCAGCGGGTGGCGATGGGCCGTGCCATCGTGCGCAGCCCCCAGGTGTTCTGCATGGATGAGCCGTTGTCCAACCTGGACGCGAAGCTGCGGGTGTCCACCCGCACCCAGATCGCCTCGCTGCAGCAACGGCTCGGCGTCACCACTGTCTACGTCACCCATGACCAGGTGGAGGCCATGACGATGGGCGATCGGGTCGCCGTACTGAAGGATGGCGTCCTTCAACAGGTGGACACTCCGCTGGCGCTCTATGACAACCCCGTCAACCTCTTCGTGGCTGGCTTCATCGGCTCGCCGGCGATGAACCTCTTCGAGGGCACCCTCACCGAAACCGGCGCCGTAGTGTTCGGGCACGAGATGGAGGTGCCGGTCACGCCGGAGAACCGGCGCCGACACGCCGGCGGCGTGATGATCGGCGTGCGGCCGGAGGACCTGCGGCTCGCCACCGACGGGGTTGGTCTGCCCGTCACTGTCTCGGTCGTCGAGGAGCTCGGCGCAGACGCCTACGTCTACGGCACGGCCGGGCCGCCCGTCGTCGGTGGCGATGCCGTCACGTCCGCTACCGACATCGTCGTCCGCATCGAGACCCGTCGCTCGATCGCGCGCGGGTCGATGATCCACGTGACCGCTGACCCCAAGAACATGCGGGTCTTTGCCACCGACTCGGGAGCGCGGCTCGACGTAGCCGCCTGACTGCACCGCCGTCGTCGAACGGCGTGCGGATGGACGTCGAGGTTCGAACACGATCTCCACAGCCGGTAGCGCCTCAACCGGGCGTCCCCAAGGGCTGCCCGACCGGCCCCATGGCCGAGGGTCGGACGGTACCAATGAGTCCATCCGCGATGGGAGGACCTCGATGTTTTCTGGAACACCCGCAGAAGTCGAGCGCGAGCTGGCGACGGTTGCCGAGGCGCTGACGGCGCCCTTGCCGGACGAGTGTCTGCTCTGCTACGTCTGGCGGATGCTGGAGGAGTGCGGCTGCAACGCGACCCTGCGCTGGGCGCGGCGGTGGCGCGATGCGCGAGCCCCGCGGGCGACAGCACTGGAGCACCGGCTGGCCCGGTCTGGCGGATTCTGCGACTGCGAGATCTTCCTCAATGGCTGGGACCGCAGCTCCCGGC
>JBBQKY010000040.1:0-16067 GCA_038327385.1 Propionibacteriales bacterium | reverse complement strand
TCGCGGTTCGTCACTGCCGTCGGTGGTACGTCGCTGGGCAAGGACACCACGATGAAGCGGGGCTGGACCGAGTCAGCATGGCGCGGCGCCGGCTCGGGTTGCTCGAACTACAACACGAAGGTGTTGGCCTCGCAGGGCTTCAACACCAGCTGCCGGGGCAGTCGGGCGGCATCGGACGTGTCGGCGGCAGCTGACCCGTACCGCGGCGGCCTCGCCTGGTATCACCCCACCAACGAGAATAATTCACAGTGGGGCCAGGTCGGCGGGACGAGCGAGTCCTCGCCGATCATCGCGTCCGTCTACGCGCTGTCCGGCAACACGCGCCACGACGCGAACCAGATCCCCTACCGCAACAGCCGGAGCCTGTTCGACGTCACCACCGGCGTCAACGGCACCTGCGGCGGCTCGCAGATCTGCACCGCCCGAGCGGGCTGGGACGGTCCGACGGGTCTCGGCACCCCGAACGGCGTCGGAGCGTTCTGATCGACCGGTTCGACGTACGTCGAGGGTAAGCCGGCCGGGCACCGAGGTGCCCAGTCTGCGCACGTGTCTGGCACCGGCATCAGGGCCGGCGACTAGGGTCGACCTGCAGGAACAAGCTCGGGGAGGCCGGATGAGACGATCCACCCGCCGGTGGGCCGTGGCCGCAGGCTGCGCCGCGGTCTTCGCCGTCTCCCTCCCGATGCTGGCAAGCGCACCCGGCTTCAGCCAGGAGAGCCCGACGGCCGAGGCGCCGGCCGTTGCGCGGACCGGCACGATCCCTCGGCCAGCCACTCCCAACTTCAGCGGCACGGTCGCCCTGTCGAACTGCTCCGGCTCGGTCGTGCGCTGGCAGACGTCGCAGCCCACCGACAAGGCACTGGTCCTGACCAACGGGCACTGTCACGGCGACCGCTTTCTCGGGGCGCATGAGGTGATCGTCGACCAGCCCTACACCCGCTCGGTCCGCCTGCTCAACTCCGACGGCTCGAAGGCGGGCACCGTCCACACGGTTCGCGTCCTCTACGCCACCATGTCGCGGACCGACGTCACGCTCTACCGGCTCCGCCAGACCTACCGGGACCTGCAGAGCCAGTACGGCGTCCCTGCTTTCACGTTGGCCAGCGCCAAGCCGGCTCCGAGGGACCAGCCGGTCGAGGTGCTGTCCGGGTACTGGAAGATCGCCTACGACTGCAACCTCAACGGCTTCGCCTACCGCCTGCACGAAGGCGTCTGGACCTGGCGGATGTCGCTGCGCTACTCCGACGGAGGGTGCCAGGTCATCGGCGGGACCTCAGGCAGCCCCGTCCTCGACGCCAGCCGCACGGTGATCGGCATCAACAACACCATCAACGAGAGCGGCGAGCGCTGCACGCTCGACAACCCGTGCGAGGAGGACCGGCAGGGCAACATCACGGTCCATCTCCACCGCGGCTACGGAGAGGAGACGTGGCTCTTCTACACCTGCCTGACCAACAACGCCATCGATCTCTCGAAGCCCGGCTGCCTGCTGCCCAAACCCTGAGCTAGAAGCTCACTCGGAACGCGACGGTCACGGGCGCCAGCGACGGTGCCGGACCCCCGGCTCGCCGTCGCGGACCAGCTGCAACCGCGGTCTCGGTCCGTCCGTCCGGCCGGTCGGCGGTTTGCGGCGACCCGCTCGCCAGGGCAGCGGCCAGGTCGCTCCCGGACCGTCGTACTCCTGCTCCACCGCGGCGTGCAACGTCCAGCTCGGGTCGTAGAGGTGTGCCCGGCCGAGCGCGCACAGGTCGGCGCGTCCGGCCAGGATCAGCGAGTTGACGTCGTCGTACGACGAGATGGCACCCACGGCGATAGTGGCGATGCCGACCTGGTTACGGATGGCATCGGCGAACGGCGTCTGGAAAGAGCGCCCATAGGCAGGTCTCTCCTCGGGGGTGACCTGCCCGGTGGAGACGTCGATCGCATCGGCCCCCGCGCCGGCGAAGGCGCGGCCGATCTCGACGGCATCGTCGACGTCGATGCCGCCGTCCACCCAGTCGGTCGCGGAGATGCGCACAGTCAGCGGCTTGGCCTGTGGCCAGACGTCCCGTAGAGCGCCGAACACCTCGAGCGGGTAGCGCAGCCGGTCGGCGAGCGACCCGCCGTACTGATCGGTCCGCTGGTTGGTCACCGGTGAGATGAAGCTTGACAGCAGGTACCCGTGAGCGCAGTGCAGCTCCAGCAGGTCGAAATCCGCCGCCTCGGCCCGCTGCGCCGACTCCACGAACTGAGCCTTGATCTCGTCCATCTCGCGCGGCGTCAGCTCGCGCGGCACCTGGTTGACGCCCGCCTGGTAGGGAAGGGGCGACGGCGCCACCACCTCCCAGTTCCCCTCCACCAGCGGCAGGTCGATCCCCTCCCACATCAACCGGGTCGAGCCCTTTCGGCCCGAGTGGCCGAGCTGCACGCCGATCGCGGCCGGCGTCTGCTGGTGGACGAAGTCAGTGATCCGCCGGAACGCTGCCTGCTGCTCGTCGTCGTACAGGCCCGCGCATCCCGGCGAGATGCGCCCCTCCGGGGAGACGCACACCATCTCGGTCATCACCAACCCGGCCCCGCCGAGCGCCTTGCCGGCCAGGTGCGCGAAGTGGAAGTCGCCCGCAACGCCGTCGGTGGACAGATACATGTCCATCGCCGACACGATGACCCGGTTCACGAGCGTCAGCCCGCGAAGGCGGAACGGCTGGAACATCGGTGGTCGCACGTCGCCCGGTCCGTGCCCCTGCCTGCGCACGAGGTCGGCGAACCAGCGGTCGGCTGAGTCGACGAAGTCCGGGTCCCGCACCCGGAGGTTGTCGTACGTCACTCGCCGGCTGCGCGTCATGATGTTGAAGGCGAACTGCATGGGCTCCTGGTGGAGGTACTGGCCGAGGTTCTCGAACCACTCGAGGCTCGCCTGAGCCGCGCGCTGGGTCGACAGCACGACCGGGGCCCGCTCGGCCTCATAGGCTTCGAGCGCCGACGCGAGACCCGCCTCGTCGCTCGGAGACCGTTCGTGCAGGCAGGCGGCGAGGCCGAGGGCATCCTCCATGGCCAGCTTCGTTCCGGAGCCGATCGAGAAGTGCGCGGTGTGGGCTGCGTCGCCGAGAAGCACCACATTGCCCGCCCGCCAGCACTCGTTGCGGACCGTCGTGAAGTCGATCCAGCGCGAGTTGTTCGCCATCACGTCATGCCCGTCCAGGACATCGCCGAACAGCTCGCGCAACCGGGCGATCGACGTCTCGTCCGAGGCACCCGGCGGGCGGGAGTCGGCGCTTACGGCGAAGCGCTCTGCCAGCTCGCGGAAACCCGCCCGCTCCCACACCGCGTCGTGCATCTCGACGATGAACGTGCTGCCCTTCACGTCGTACGGGTAGCCGTGCATCTGCATCACGCCGTAGGGCGTCTCCCGGACGTCGAACGTGAAGGCGTCGAAGACCTTGGTGGTGCCGAGCCACATGTATCGACACCGCCGCCGCTCCAGCGTGGGGCAGAACGTCTCCGCGTATCGCGCCCGCACGGCCGAGCTGAGCCCGTCCGCGGCGACGACCAGGTCGTGCGTCCTCGACAGCTCCCCGACGTCGGGTGCCGGCGTCAGGAAGTGCAGCCCGACACCGAGGCCGCGGCACCGGTCCTGCAGGATCTCCAGCAGCCGGGCGCGACTCATCGCGGCGAAACCGTGGCCGCCGCTCGTCACGACCTCGCCGTGGTAGTGCACGTCGATGTCATCCCAGCGGGCGAACTCGTGCTCCATGGCGGCATGCACCGCCGGGTCCGCATGCTCGATGCCGCCCAGCGTCTCGTCGGAGAACACCACGCCGAAGCCGAAAGTGTCGTCAGGCGCGTTGCGCTCCCACACCGTGATGTCGTGACCCGCGTTCAGCTGCTTCGCGAGGGCGGCGAAGTAGAGCCCACCCGGCCCTCCACCGACGACGGCGATCCGCATCGCGTGGAACTCCTTCCCGTGTCACCCCTGCTGCGAGGATAAGGTCATGAGCCCATTCCGCGGGTCTGCCCCGTTCACGCAGCAGTGGGAGCACTTCCGCGTGGAGCGCGCGGCGGGCGTCGCGACTGTCACGTTCACGCGTCCCGACAAGCTGAACGCCCTGACCTTCTCGTCGTACGCCGACCTGCGGGACCTCTTCGCCGAGCTGCCGCACCGCGACGACAGCCGCGTCGTCGTGCTCCGCGGGGAAGGCCGGGCCTTCTGCTCCGGGGGCGACGTCAACGAGATCATCGGCGCCACACTCGCGATGCGCCCCGACGAGCTGCTGTCCTTCACCACGATGACCGGCGAGGTGGTGCGCGCCATCCGAGAGTCGCCCTGCCCCGTCGTCGCGGCCATCCAGGGGACCGCCGCCGGTGCCGGCTCGGTCCTCGCACTGGCGAGCGACTTCCGGGTGATGGCCCGCTCGGCGTCGTTCGCCTTCCTCTTCACCAGGGTGGGCCTTGCCGGGGCGGACATGGGGGCCGCCTACCTGCTGCCGCGGCTGGTCGGGCTCGGGCGGGCGACGAAGCTGCTCATGCTGGGTGACCCGCTGCCCGCCGTACAGGCCGACGAGTGGGGGCTGGTCAGTGAGCTGGTCGATGACGACGACGTCGACTCGACAGCGCAGGAGCTCGCTGCCCGGCTCGCCGCCGGGCCGTGGCAGGGTTACTCCGCGACCAAGCGCCTGCTCAGCCGGGAGCTGGACATGAGCCTGGCCGGTGCCGTCGAGCTCGAGGCGATGACGCAAGCCCTGCTGATGAAGGGCGACGACTACCGCGAGTTCCATGCGGCGTTCACCGGCAAGCGCCCTCCCGAGTGGACCGGGCACTGAGATGGCGGCAACCGCCTTCGAGCTGACCGACGAGCAGCTGGCGCTCCGTTCGGAAGTGTGCTTGCTCGCGCGGGACCGGCTGCTTCCCGTCGTACGACGTGGCGCGGAGGGGCGGGTGAACCGGGAGCTGGTGAAGGAGCTAGGCGCGCTCGGCCTCCTGGCCCGGCTCTTCCCCGGCGCGGGCCGCGGGGCTGGCGCGGACGACGGTGGACGGCAGGCGGCGGCATTCGACCTCTGCCTGCTGCGCGAGGCGCTCGCCACCGTGTCGACGGAGGCCGAGACGGCCCTCGCGCTGCAGGGGCTCGGCAGCTACCCGATCGTGCAGGCCGGGACGGCGGAGCAGGTGTCGCGGTGGGTTCCGGCGGTGGCCCGTGGAGACGCGGTGGCGGCCTATGCGCTGAGTGAGTCCGGTGCCGGCTCAGACGCCGGCGCGCTGGCGCTTCGGGCGGAGCCCGACCCGGCTGGCGGCTGGCGGCTCAGTGGGGAGAAGCGCTGGATCTCCAACGCGCCCGAGGCCGACCTCTACACGGTGTTCGCCCGGACCACCCCGGATGCGGGGTCCCGCGGCGTCACCGCCTTCGTCGTACCGGGTGACCGGCACGGGCTCTCCGGGGAGCATCTCGACATGGTCTCGCCGCACCCGATCGGCAGCCTGGTCTTCGACGAGGTGCGGGTGGGGCCCGGCGACATGCTGGGCGGGGTCGACGAGGGATTCGCAGTGGCGATGAGCACCCTGGACCTGTTCCGGCCGAGCGTCGGGGCGTTAGCGGTCGGGATGGCGCAGGCCGCCTTCGAGGCGGCCAAGGACCACGCGGCGAGCCGCGAGGCTTTCGGTGCCCCGCTTCGCTCGATGCAGTCCGTGGCGCACACGCTTGCCGAGATGGCAACGCGGATCGACGCCTCGCGCCTGCTGGTGTACCGGGCGGCAGCGGCGTACGACGCAGGCCGACCGGGTGTCTCGACGACCTCGGCGATGGCGAAGCTGTTCGCCACGGAGACGGCGCAGTGGGTCGTCGACGCTGCCATCCAGATCCACGGAGCGCAGGCGCTGCAGCGCGGACATCTCCTCGAGCACCTCTACCGCGAGGTGCGGGCGCCGCGGATCTACGAGGGCGCGTCGGAGGTGCAGCGCTCGATCATCGCCCGCGACCTCTACCGCGCGCACCGCGACCCGGCCGCCGGCTGACCCGCATCCTTCACAGCGTCAGCCCTGCCGAACGCCAAGCCTGTTGCGTCTTAGGGGCGTGACTTAGACGACGGCGCAAGAACCGCGCACAGGCGCGAAAGTGGCGGCCCATTTGCGAGCGCCCGCGCAAGAACCGCGCACAGGCGCGAAAGACACGCGAAAGACCATAGGGTGCTGAGGTGACTACCACCCCCCCTGAGCCGCCACAGCACCGCAAGCCGCACAGCGGCACTGTCACGGACGGCTTGGAGCGGGCCGCCGCGCGCGGCATGCTGCGGGCGGTCGGCATGGGCGACGACGACTGGCGCAAGCCACAGATCGGAGTCGCCTCCTCCTGGAACGAGATAACCCCCTGCAACCTCTCGTTGAGCCGGCTGGCGAAGGCCGCCAAGGTCGGGGTGCGGGCGGCCGATGCCTTTCCGCTCGAGTTCGGCACGATCTCCGTCTCGGACGGCATCTCGATGGGCCACGACGGGATGCACTACTCGCTCGTGTCCCGCGAGGTGATCGCCGACTCCGTCGAGACCGTGTTTCGGGCCGAGCAGCTCGACGGGGCGGTGCTGCTCGCCGGCTGTGACAAGTCGGCGCCGGGAATGCTGATGGCAGCAGCGCGTCTCGACATCGCCGCCACTTTCGTCTACGCCGGGTCGACCTTGCCGGGCAGGTACCAGGGCCGCGACGTGACCATCGTCGACGCCTTCGAGGCCGTTGGCGCCTGCCTGGCGGGCCGCATCACCCGCGATGAGGTGACCGAGATCGAGAAGGCGGTCTGTCCGGGAGAGGGCGCCTGCGGCGGCATGTTCACCGCCAACACGATGGCATCCGCCGCAGAGGCGCTCGGGATGTCCCTTCCCGGGTCGGCCTCGCCACCGGCACCCGATGTACGACGCGACGGCTTCGCCGAGCAGTCGGGGCGCGCCGTGGTGGCGCTCGTGGACGCCGGGATCACCACGCGACAGATCCTCACCAGGCAGGCTTTCGAGAACGCCATCGCCGTCGTGATGGCGCTCGGCGGGTCCACCAACGCCGTACTCCACCTGCTGGCGATCGCTCACGAGGCCAAGGTGGATCTCGGGCTCGACGACTTCAACCGCATCGGTGACCGGGTCCCGCACCTCGCCGACGTCAAGCCGTTCGGGCGCTATGTCATGACCGACATCGACTCCGCTGGCGGCATCCCCGTTGTCATGAAGGCGTTGCTCGAAGCCGGGCTGCTGCACGGTGACGCCCTCACGGTCACCGGGCGGACCGTTGCCGAGAACCTGGGCGAGGTCGAGATCTCCGAACCCGACGGCTCGGTCATCCGGGCGGTGGGAAACCCGATCCACCGCACCGGCGGTCTGACGATCCTGCGGGGCTCGCTCGCTCCCGACGGTGCTGTCGTCAAGAGCGCCGGGTTCGACGACGCGGCCTTCGAGGGCACCGCTCGGGTCTTCGACCGCGAGCAGGCGGCGATGGACGCTCTCGCGGCCGGTCGGCTCGAGCCAGGAGACGTGGTGGTCATCAGGTACGAGGGACCCAAGGGTGGGCCGGGTATGCGGGAGATGCTGCAGATCACCAGCGCCATCAAGGGCGCGGGGCTCGGCAGGGACGTCCTGCTGCTCACCGACGGACGGTTCTCCGGGGGCACCACCGGGCTGTGCGTCGGACACGTGGCGCCGGAGGCCGCCGTCGGGGGTCCGCTGGCGCTGGTCCACGATGGCGACCGGATCCGGCTGGACATGGCGTCTCGCACGCTGGACCTCCAGGTGGAGGTTGCCGAGATGTCAGTTCGACGCGAGGCATGGTCGCCGCCCGCCCAGCCCTTCGACTACGGCGTGCTCGGCAAGTACGCCAAGCTCGTCGGCTCGGCCGCCGCCGGCGCGGTCTGCTTCTGAGCTGTCTCAGATGGTGAAATCCTTGGCCACCTATTGGCGCTGACGCCGCACCGGCGGGTATCGTCCAGCACATGAGTCGAGTACTCCTTATCCATCAGCGCGTCTAGTCGGCCCCGAGCCGCACAGACGCGCTGCCCCTTCGTGCTTCGGCACCGAGGGGCTTTTTGTTGCATAGACCTTTCTGTTGCACCGACCTAGTGACACCAGCAGGCCGTACGGCGACCTTCCGAGGAGCGAACGAGATGACCGAGCCGACCATCACGGGAGCGCAGTCTCTGGTGCGTGCGCTCGAGGAGGTCGGCGCCGAGGTGATCTTCGGCATCCCCGGCGGGGCGATCCTGCCCGCCTACGACCCGCTGTTCGACTCGACCAAGCTGCGGCACATCCTGGTACGCCACGAGCAGGGGGCGGGGCACGCTGCCGAGGGCTATGCGCAGGCCTCCGGCAAGGTCGGTGTCTGCCTGGCGACCTCCGGCCCGGGGGCGACGAACCTCGTCACGCCGATATCCGACGCGTACATGGACTCGGTGCCGATGGTGGCGATCACGGGTCAGGTCGGCCGCCCGTTCATCGGCACGGACGCCTTCCAGGAAGCCGACATCTGCGGCATCACGCTGCCGATCACTAAGCACAACTTTCTGGTGCAGGAGGCGCGTGACATCCCGCGAGTGATCGCCGAGGCGTTCCACCTCGCCTCCACCGGGCGGCCGGGACCGGTGCTCGTCGACCTCCCCAAAGACGTCCTGACCGAGCAGACGGCCTTCGAGTGGCCCGGCTCGGTCGAGCTTTCTGGCTACCGGCCGGTGACCCAGCCGGATCCCGAGCAGGTTCGCGAGGCGGCGAGGCTCATCAGCCATGCGCGTCGACCGGTGCTGTACGTCGGCGGCGGCGTGCTCAAGTCGCACGCGACGAAGGAGCTCCGGGAGCTGGCCGAGCTCACCGGTGCCCCGGTCGTGACAACCTTGATGGCGCGCGGCGCCTTCCCCGACAGCAATCCCCAGCACCTCGGCATGCCCGGCATGCACGGCTCGGTGGCAGCGGTGACCGCGTTGCAGAAGGCCGACCTGCTGGTTGCCCTCGGCGCCCGCTTCGACGACAGGGTGACCGGCCGACTGGCGACGTTCGCCCCACAGGCCGCCGTCATCCATGCCGATATCGACCCGGCCGAGATCGGCAAGCGGCGGCGCGTCGACGTACCCCTCCTCGGCGACCTGGTGGAGACGCTGAGCGAGCTGGTTCCTGCCGTTCGCGAGCGGTACGCCGCGGGGCACCGCGCCAAGCTCACCAACTGGTGGCGCCAGCTGGACTACTGGCGGACGACGTACCCGGTCGGCTACGAGGAACCCTCAGACGGCACCTTGGCTCCGCAGTACGTCATCGAGCGGCTGGGCCAGATCGCTGGGCCGGAGACGATCTTCGCCGCGGGCGTCGGACAGCACCAGATGTGGGCTGCCCAGTTCATCAAGTACGAGCAGCCCTACACCTGGCTCAACTCCGGAGGAGCCGGGACCATGGGCTACGCCGTCCCGGCGGCCATGGGCGCCAAGGTCGCGAGGCCGGCGGCCCTGGTGTGGGCCATCGACGGTGACGGCTGCTTCCAGATGACAAACCAGGAGCTTGCGACCTGTGCCATCGAAGGGATCTCGATCAAGGTGGCCGTGATCAACAACGGCAACCTCGGGATGGTTCGGCAATGGCAGACGCTCTTCTACCAGCAGCGATACAGCCAGACCGAGCTCGGTACGCACAAGCACCGCATCCCCGACTTCGTCAAGCTGGCTGAGGCGCTGGGGTGTGCGGGGCTGCGCTGCGAGACAGCCGGTGAGGTGGACGCGACGATCGACAAGGCGATGGCCATCAACGACGTCCCCGTCGTCGTCGACTTCACGGTGGGCGCGGACGCGATGGTGTGGCCGATGGTCGCGGCGGGCGCGAGCAACGACGACATCCAGGCGGCGCGCGACCTGCGGCCGGTGTTCGAGGAGGACGAGTGACCACCCACACCCTCGCTGTCCTCGTCGAGAACAAGCCCGGCGTGCTCGTCCGGGTCGCTGGCCTCTTCAGCCGCCGTGGCTTCAACATCGAGAGTCTCGCGGTCGGCCCTACCGAGCACGAGGAGATCTCCCGCATCACGATCCTGGTCGGCGTCGAGGGCTCGGCGCTGGAGCAGGTGACCAAGCAGCTCGACAAGCTCGTCAACGTGCTCGAGATCGTCGAGCTCGAGTCGGACCGGGCGGTGCAGCGTGAGCTGCTCCTCGTGAAGGTCGGTGTCGACGAGGCCACCGAGAACGATGTCCGGAAGGTCGTCGCGAGGTTCGCCGCGAAGGTCGCCGATGCCGGACCGGAGGCGATGACCGTCGAGCTCGCCGACCATCCCGACGCGTTGGCCGCCATGCTGGCGGCTCTCGAGCCCTTCGGCATCTGCGAGATGGTCCAGTCGGGCGTCATCGCGCTGGGCCGTGGGTCCCGGTCCATGATGCAGGACCGCCAGCAGTCCGGTCCGAGTCTCGCGTACGTCGGATAGCCAACCGCCCCAGGAAGAGGAACACCCTATGCCCGTAGAGATCTATTACGACGACGACGCCGACCTGGCGATCGTCCAGGGTCGCACGGTCGCCGTCCTGGGCTATGGCAGCCAGGGTCATGCACATGCGCTCAGCCTTCGCGACTCCGGCGTCGACGTACGCGTCGGCCTTCCGGACGGCTCGAAAAGCCGGGCGAAGGCCGAGAACGAGGGGCTGCGCGTGCTGTCGCCGGCTGATGCGTCCGCCGAGTCGGACCTGATCATGGTGCTCGCGCCGGACCCGGCGCAGCGCAGCCTCTACGCCGACTCGATCGCGCCGAACCTGCAGGACGGCGACGCGATCTTCTTCGGGCACGGTTTCAACATCAGGTTCGGCTATGTCGAGCCGCCGCCGGGAGTCGACGTGGCGATGGTGGCACCCAAGGGACCCGGTCACCTCGTCCGACGACAGTTCGTCGACGGTAAAGGCGTTCCGGTGCTGGTGGCCGTCGAGCAGGACGCGTCCGGCGAGGCGTTCGAGCTCGCGCTGTCCTACGCGAAAGCCATCGGCGGCACCCGCGCCGGAGCCATCCGGACCACGTTCACCGAGGAGACCGAGACGGACCTGTTCGGTGAGCAGGCCGTCCTGTGCGGTGGGGTGTCGCAGCTCGTCATGTACGGCTTCGAGGTCCTCACCGAAGCCGGCTACGCGCCGGAGATCGCCTACTTCGAGTGCCTGCACGAGCTCAAGCTGATCGTCGACCTGATGTACGAGGGGGGGATCGCCAAGCAGCGCTGGTCGGTGTCCGACACCGCCGAGTACGGCGACTACGTGAGCGGCCCGCGGGTCATCGACAAGGGTGTCAAGGACAACATGGTTGCGGTGCTGGCCGACATCACCAGTGGCGTCTTCGCGTCCCGGTTCATCGCCGACCAGGATGCCGGGGCCCCCGAGTTCAAGGCGTTGCGCGCCAAGGGTGCTGCCCACCCGATCGAGGCTGTCGGCCAGCAGCTGCGCGGCCTGATGAGCTGGGTGACAGCCGACGACGACTACACCGAAGGCTCGGCCGACCGATGACGAGATGGAGTCACCCGCCCGTACCGCCGAACAGAGAGGACGGTCTGCCATGACCGGCATGCCCCGCGCGTCCAGATACAGCGCGTTCCCGTCCGTCGACCTGCCGGACCGGCAGTGGCCGTCGCGCCGGATCACCGCGCCGCCCCAGTGGTGCAGCGTCGACCTGCGCGACGGCAACCAGGCGCTCATCGAGCCGATGGACATCGAACGCAAGCGCCGGATGTTCGACATGCTCGTCGGCCTCGGCTACCGCGAGATCGAGGTCGGCTACCCGGCCGCGAGCCAGGCCGACTTCGACTTCATCCGTGCCCTGGTGACCGAGGACCTGGTTCCCGACGACGTGACGATCCAGATGCTCACCCCCGCCCGAGAGGAGCTCGTCGAGCGGACCTGCGAGTCGTTGGTGGGCTTCGGCGGGACGGCCATCATCCACCTCTACAACCCCACCTCGACGCTGCAGCGGCGGGTGGTGTTCGGACTGGGCCGGGACGGTGTCAAGGAGATCGCCGTCCGTGGTGCGCAGTGGTGCGAGAAGTACGCGGAGTCGCTGCTGGGCGACACCACCGTCCGCTGGCAGTACAGCCCGGAGTCGTTCACCGGCACGGAGCTCGACTACGCGGCGGAGGTATGCGACGCGGTGATGGACGTCTGGTCCCCCACCCCCGACCGGAAGGTCATCATCAACCTGCCCGCGACCGTCGAGATGGCCGGCCCGAATATCTATGCCGACAGCATCGAGTGGATGAGTCGCAACCTCAGCCGGCGGGACGCGGTCATCCTGAGCCTGCACCCGCACAACGACCGCGGTACGGCGGTGGCGGCCGCGGAGCTCGGCCTGCAGGCGGGAGCCGACCGCGTCGAGGGCTGCCTGTTCGGCAACGGCGAACGCACCGGCAATGTCTGCCTCGTCACGCTCGGGTTGAACCTCTTCAGCCAGGGCATCGACCCGGGCATCGACCTCAGTGACATCGACGAGATCCGACGGACCGTCGAGTACTGCAACCAGCTACCCGTCCACCCCCGCCACCCATATGGCGGTGACCTCGTGTACACGGCCTTCTCTGGATCGCACCAGGATGCCATCAAGAAGGGCTTCGCGGCGCTCGAGAAGGACGCATCCGACGCAGGGGTCGCCGTCGGCGACCTCGATTGGGCAGTGCCGTACCTGCCGATCGACCCGAAGGACGTCGGCCGCAGCTACGAGGCGGTCATCCGGGTCAACTCCCAGTCCGGCAAAGGCGGCGTGGCCTATGTCCTCCAGCACGACCACCACCTGGACGTCCCCCGGCGCATGCAGATCGAGTTCGCCCGCATCGTGCAGGCGGTGGCCGACGGCGAGAGCCGCGAGGTCGCGGCCTCGCAGATCTGGGACCTGTACCGCGAGACCTACCTGGATGGGAACGGGCTGCTGGAGCTGGTCAGCTACTCGGTCGAGAACGGTGACGTCGACCGCATCCGGGCTGTCGTGGGCGTCGAGGGCGTGGAGCACGAGATCGTCGGTGAGGGCAACGGTCCCCTCGCCGCGCTCGTGCACGCGTTGGCAACCATCGGGGTGGAGGGGCAGGTCCTCGACTATCACGAGCACGCCACCAGCTCAGGGGAGGACTCCCAGGCAGCGGCGTACGTCGAGATCGCCGTCGGGGATGCCGTCCGATGGGGTTGTGGCATCTCGCCCAGCATCACGACAGCGTCCCTGCAGGCCCTGGTCAGCGCCGCCAACCGTGTCTGAGCCGGCAGGCGGTGGTACGCCGCTGCGCGTGGCCACGATCGGCGGCGACGGAATCGGCCCGGAGGTCGTGACGGAGGCACTGAAGGTGCTGCACGCGGTCGCCGCTGACGACGGCGCGAGGGTCGAGGAGACCCCCTACGACCTTGGCGCCGCGCGCTGGCGCCGTACCGGGGAGACCTTGCCCGACAGCGTTCTGGAGGAGCTGCGCGGGCAGGACGCGATCATGCTGGGTGCCGTGGGAGACCCCAACGTTCCGTCCGGGGTCCTGGAGCGGGGGCTCTTGCTCCGCTTGCGCTTTGGGCTCGACCACGCCGTCAACCTGCGACCGGTGCGGCTCTATCCGGGCGTCCTGTCGGCCCTTGCGGGGGTGCAGCCGCAGGACGTGGACATCGTCGTCGTACGCGAGGGCACCGAGGGCCCCTACGCCGGTGTCGGCGGCACTCTCCGCGCCGGCACCGTGCACGAGGTCGCGACCGAAACCAGTCTCAACACGCGGTACGGCGTGGAGCGGGTGGTCCGGGATGCCTTCCGGCGGGCCGCTGAGCGCCCACGCCGGAAGCTGACCCTTGTGCACAAGACGAATGTGCTCACGCACTCAGGGGAACTGTGGACGCGCTTGGTGGAGCTGGTTCGCCCCGAGTTCCCGGAGGTGGCGGTGGACTACGTGCATGTGGACGCTGCCTGCCTCTACCTGGTGTCGCAGCCGCAGCGGTTCGACGTCATCGTCACCGACAACCTGTTCGGGGACATCCTCACCGACCTCGGGGCCGCGATCGCCGGCGGGATCGGTCTCGCCGCCAGCGCGAACCTCAACGTGGACGGAACCGCGCCCAGCATGTTCGAGCCGGTGCACGGCAGCGCCCCCGACATCGCCGGGCGGGGCGTCGCGGACCCCACGGCGGCCATCCTCTCGGTCGCGCTGCTGCTCGACGCCGTCGCCCTGCCGAAGGCGGCGAGGCGGGTCGAGGACGCGGTTGCGGCAGACCTCGCGTCACGCGGTGACACGCCTCGGGGCACGAGGGAGAGGGCCACCACGGAGATAGGAGAGGCGATCGTGTCACGCCTCGGATAGCCGACGTGAGTCACAGCGGTTCGTCGGTTAGGCTTTGACCAAGGAGTGATACGTTATGTCTCAAGAAGCGAGACGCCTAGGCGCGTGTACGGCGGCCGGCCGGCCCCAGACCCTGGCCGAGAAGGTCTGGGAGTCACATGTGGTCCGCCGAGCCGACGGTGAGCCCGACCTCGTCTACATCGACCTGCATCTCGTCCACGAAGTCACCAGCCCGCAGGCCTTCGACGGTCTCCGGACCGCCGGCCGTCGAGTCAGGCGGCCCGAGCTCACCCTGGCGACCGAGGACCACAACGTACCCACCACTCCCGGGCCGATCCTCGACCCGCTGAGTCGCACGCAGGTCGAGGCGCTGCGAAGCAACTGTGCGGAGTTCGGCGTCGAGCTCCATCCGATGGGTGACGCCGGGCAGGGCATCG
Source organism: Propionibacteriales bacterium (assembly GCA_038327385.1). GTDB lineage: Bacteria > Actinomycetota > Actinomycetes > Propionibacteriales > Nocardioidaceae > JAWWPG01. The sequence goes on along the minus strand of JBBQKY010000040.1, from coordinate 1,407 downwards.
TGCACGTCATCGGACCGCAGCTCGGCGTGACCCAGCCGGGCCTGACGATCGTGTGTGGAGACAGCCATACCAGCACGCATGGAGCGTTCGGTGCCCTGGCGTTCGGCATCGGCACGTCCGAGGTCGAGCACGTCCTGGCCACCCAGACCCTGCCGCTGACGCGGCCGGCCACGATGGCGGTCGAAGTGACCGGCGCCCTCCCAACCGGCGTCACGGCCAAGGACCTGGTGCTCGGCATCATCACCCAGATCGGCACTGGCGGCGGCCAGGGCCACGTCATCGAGTACCGCGGTGAGGCGATCCGCGGACTCTCGATGGAGGGCCGCATGACGGTGTGCAACATGTCGATCGAGGCGGGTGCGCGCGCCGGGATGATCGCTCCGGACGAGACGACGTTCGCGTACCTGAAGGGCCGTCAGCGCGCGCCGCAGAGCGCGGACTGGGACCACGCCGTCGAGTCGTGGCGCGGACTCGCAACCGACGAGGGCGCCGAGTTCGACAGTGTCGTCGAGGTCGACGCATCCGCGCTGTCGCCGTGGGTCACCTGGGGGACGAACCCCGGCCAGGGTGCGCCGCTCTCCGGTCACGTGCCCGACCCCGAAGACGCGGCGACGGAACGCGCCCTCTCCTACATGGGCCTGGTCCCCGGTACGGCGTTCAACGACGTCTCCGTCGACACGGTGTTCATCGGATCCTGTACCAACGGCCGCCTCGAGGACCTGCGCGCTGCCGCCGACGTGCTGCGTGGGCGCCGGGTGGCGCAGGGCGTCCGGGTGCTCGTCGTACCCGGGTCGGCGGAGGTGAAGCTGAAGGCGGAGGCCGAGGGACTGCAGGACGTCTTCGCCGCCGCTGGCGCCGAGTGGCGTGGGCCGGGGTGCTCGATGTGCCTCGGCATGAACCCCGACCGGCTCGAGCCCGGGCAACGCAGCGCGTCGACGTCGAACCGCAACTTCGAAGGCCGACAGGGCGCGGGTGGCCGCACCCACCTGGTGTCACCGCAGGTGGCCGCCGCCACTGCCGTGACTGGCCGCCTCACAGCACCCGCGGATCTCTGAGGAGTCGGCCATGGACGCCTTCACGACCCACACCGGCCGCGGGCTGCCGCTGCGGCGCAGCAATGTGGACACCGACCAGATCATCCCGGCCGAGTACCTCAAACGGGTGACCCGGACCGGCTTCGCGGACGGCCTGTTCGCAGCCTGGCGGCGCGACCCGTCGTTCGTCCTCAACGACGAGCGTTATACCGGCGCGTCCGTGCTGCTCGCGGGGCCGGACTTCGGGACGGGGTCCTCACGCGAGCACGCGGTGTGGGCGCTGCAGGACCATGGGTTCCGCGCGGTCATATCGTCGCGCTTCGGCGACATCTTCCGGCAGAACGCCTTGAAGGGCGGCCTGCTGCCGGTGCAG
>JBBQKY010000039.1:0-16096 GCA_038327385.1 Propionibacteriales bacterium | reverse complement strand
GGTGCCCTGGGGGGTCAGCGTGAAAGAGTGCTCGAAGTGCGCCGACCAGGACCCGTCGGTCGTGACCACCGTCCAGTCGTCCTCGAGCGTCCTGGTCTCGATCGTTCCCATCGTGACCATCGGCTCCACAGCCAGTGCGAGGCCCTCCACCAACCGCGGCCCTCGCCCCGGACGACCGTAGTTGGGCACGTTCGGTGGCATGTGCATCGCGGACCCGATGCCGTGCCCGACGTAGTCCTCCAAGATCCCGTACTCCCCCTGGGAACGCACATACGACTCGATCGCGTGCGAGATGTCCGAGACCCGGCCACCGAGTCGGGCTGCGGCAAGTCCCCGCCACATCGCATCCTCGCAGACCGCCATGAGCTCGGCGAGCTCCTGCCGCACGTCGCCGACGGCGACCGTGATCGCTGCGTCGCCATGCCAGCCGTCGACGATGGCCCCGCAGTCGAGCGAGACCAGGTCGCCCTCAGCCAACACGCGTCCACTCGGGATGCCGTGCACCACCTCGTCGTTGACAGAGGCGCAGATCGTGGCGGGGAAGCCGTGGTACCCCAGAAAGTTCGGCGTGGCACCGCGGGACCGGATGTGGTCCTCCGCGAGCGCATCCAGCTCCTTGGTGGTCACGCCGGGAGCCACCGCAGTGCGCAAGAGCTCGAGCGTCTCACCGACCACGAGCCCGGCCTCCCGCATCAAGGCGATCTGCGGCGGGGTCTTGATCTCCAGCTTCCGGTCGAACACCCCGCTAGACCGCTTTCACCGACTCGAGAGCCGAGATGGCGCGGGCGGCGACGTCGTCGACCGAGCCCTGCGCGGGAATGGTGAGGAGGAGTCCGCGGTCGCCGTAGAAGCCGACGAGCGGCGCAGTCTCCTCGTTGTAGACCTCCAGCCGGCGGCGCACCGTCTCGGGCAGGTCGTCGTCGCGCTGGAACAGCTCCCCACCGCAGGCGTCGCACACACGTTCAACAGCGGGAGGCTCGAAGTCGACATGCCAGACGCGGCCACACTTGCGGCAGATCCGCCGGCCGCTGATGCGGCGTACGACCTCGTCGTCGTCGACCTGCATCTCGAGTACGGCGTCGAGCGGCGTGCCGATCTCCTCGAGAAGGACCGTCAGAGCCTGGGCCTGGGGCAAGGTGCGCGGGAAGCCGTCGAGGAGAAAGCCGTCGACGGTGTCCTCGCGCTGCAGCCGGTCACGCACGATACCGATCGTGACCTCGTCGGGGACGAGGTCCCCGGCGTCCATGTACTGCTTGGCAGCGAGACCGAGCGGAGTCTCCGCCGCGATGTTCGCGCGAAAGATGTCGCCGGTGGATACCTGCGGGATCCGGTAGTGCTTGGAGATGAACTGCGCCTGGGTGCCTTTGCCGGCCCCCGGTGCTCCCACCAGAACTATGCGCATCAGCGCAAGAAGCCTTCGTAGTGCCGCTGCTGGAGCTGGCTCTCGATCTGCTTCACGGTGTCGAGGCCGACCCCGACCATGATCAGCAGCGACGTCCCGCCGAAGGGGAAGTTCTGGTTGGCGTTGACCAGCACGAGGGCTATCAGCGGCACGAGCGCGATGACGCCCAGGTAGATGGACCCCGGGAACGTGATGCGCGACAGCACGTACGCGAGGTAGTCCTGGGTCGGCCGGCCGGCCCGAATCCCCGGCACGAAACCGCCGTACTTCTTCATGTTGTCCGCGACCTCCTCGGGGTTGAAGGTGATGGCCACGTAGAAGTACGTGAAGAAGACGATCAGCAGGAAGTACGTCAGCATGTAGAAGGGATGGTCGCCCTTGACCAGGTGGGTCGACACCCAGATCGACCACGACGAGTTCTGGTTGAACTGCGAGGCGAGCGCCGGCAGGTAGAGCAGGCTGCTCGCGAAGATCACCGGGATGACGCCCGCCTGGTTGACCTTGAGCGGGATGTACGTCGACGTACCCCCGAACATCTTGCGGCCGACCATTCGCCGGGCGTACTGGACGGGGATCCGGCGCTGCGCCTGCTCGATGAAGATGACCGCGGCGATGATCACGAGACCGACGCCGATCACGATCGCGAAGACATCCCAGCCGTGCTGGTTGCGGATTCCCCACAGCGCGCCGGGGAACGCCGAGATGACCGACGTGAAGATCATGATCGACATCCCGTTGCCGATGCCACGCTCGGTGATCAGCTCTCCGAGCCACATGATCGTGGCGGTGCCGGCCGTCATCGTGATGATCATGATCGCCATCGTCGACACGTGCTGGTTGACGAGAAGCGAGCCGCCGGACGCGGCGCCGAGGAGCTGACCGGTGCGCGCCAGCGCGACGATCCCCGTGGACTGCAAGATGGCGAGCCCAAGCGTCAGGTAGCGGGTGTACTGGGTGATCTTGGCGGTGCCGGCCTGGCCTTCCTTCTTGAGGGTCTCCAACCGCGGGATCACCACGGTGAGCAGCTGCAGGATGATGCTGGCGGTGATGTAGGGCATGATCCCGAGCGCGAACACGGTGAGCTTCAGCAGCGCGCCGCCGGAGAACAAGTTGATCAGGCCGTAGATTCCGGTCTTGCTCAGGCTGCTGGTCGCCTCATGCACCTTCACGTAGTCGACGCCCGGAGTCGGAACAGTTGAGCCCAGCCGGAACAGCACGATGATCAAGAGGACGAACAGCAGCTTGCGCCGCAGGTCTGGCGTGCGGAACGCGTTGACGAAGGCGCTTAGCACCAGGTCCTCCCAGCGATCTCCCGAACGGGAGAGACGTGTCCAATAGGTACGGCCGTGATACGTGCAGCCACTGCGCTTCGCAGGCGGCTGCCTTCGGACGATAACAGTCTATGGTGCCCACAGACAGGGTAGTCGATGCCGCCGTGGTCATCCACGGTCGTCACCATCCGAGCTGGCTCAGAGCTCGGTCGTCGACCCTCCGGCGGCGCTGATCTTGTCCCTCGCGCTGGCGGAGAAGGCGTGTGCGCTGACCTGCAGCGCGACGTCAACCTCGCCGCCGCCGAGGACCTTGACCGGCGCGTTGTCCCGGACCGCACCCTGGGCGACCAGGCTCTCGGGCGTCACCTCGCCACCGTCGGGGAAGAGGGCGCTCAACCGGTCCAGGTTGACGACCTGGAACTCCACCTTGAAGCGGTTTTGGAAGCCCTTCATCTTCGGGAGCCGCATGTGCAGGGGCAGGGCGCCGCCCTCGAAGCGAGCGGATGTCTGGTACCGCGCGCCGGTGCCCTTGGTGCCACGGCCGGCGGTCTTGCCCTTGCTCCCCTGACCGCGGCCGACGCGTGTCTTGGCCGTCTTCGCACCGGGCGCCGGGCGGAGATGGTGCAGCTTGAGCGTCATGTCAGTCCACTTCCTCGACGTCGACCAGATGCGGCACCGTCGCGACCATGCCGCGGATCTCGGGGCGATCCTGCTTCACGACGACGTCGCCGATGCGCTTCAGACCGAGTGAACGCAGCGTCTCACGCTGGTTCTTGTGCCGGCCGATGCTCGACCGGACCTGCTTGACCTTGAGCTGCCCCATCACTCGCTCACCTCCGCGCGCGCCCTCAGCAGCGCGGCGGGCGCCACCTGCTCGACGGTCAGGCCACGCCGAGCCGCGACGGTCTCCGGCTCCACCAGCATCTGAAGTGCCGCAACCGTGGCCCCGACGATGTTAAGGGCGTTGGAGGATCCCAGGGACTTGCTGAGGACGTCGTGGATACCGGCGCACTCGAGGACGGCGCGGACCGGGCCACCGGCGATCACCCCGGTACCAGGGGCTGCCGGTCGGAGCATGACCACTCCGGCGGACCGCTCCCCCTGCACCGGGTGCGGGATCGTGCCCTGCACCCGCGGCACCTTGAACATCGACTTCTTCGCCTCTTCGACGCCCTTGGCGATCGCCGCGGGGAACTCCTTGGCCTTGCCGTACCCGACACCGACGGAACCGTCACCGTCGCCGACGACGACGAGAGCGGTGAAGCTGAACCGACGACCGCCCTTGACGACCTTGGCCACCCGGTTGGTGGCGACGACGCGCTCGATGTAGGCGGTCTTCTCGCCGGCGGAACCGCGACGGTCGTCACGGCCTCGGCGGTCGGAGCCGGCACCGCCGGTGCGGCGCTGGGGTCCGCTCATGCGAACAACCTTCTCTCTTGTACGTCGGTGATCTCGGCCATCAGAACGTCAGGCCCGCTTCGCGGGCGCCGTCAGCGAGCGCGGCGACGCGACCGTGGTACTTGTTCCCGGCGCGGTCGAAGACGACCGCGTCCACGCCGGCGTCCTTGGCACGGGCCGCAACCAGCGCGCCGACCTGCCGAGCCTTGGCCGTCTTGTCGCCGCCGAACGTGCGCAGGTCAGGCTCCATCGTGCTTGCCGAGACGAGCGTGCTGCCCTCGACGTCGTCGACGACCTGGACGAACAGGTGCCGGCTCGACCGGGTGACAACCAGGCGAGGGCGCTGGGCCGAGCCGCGAACCTTCTTGCGACCTCGGACCTGACGCCGGGAGCGCGCGGCGACCTTCGGCGACGTGTGCTTGGCGACCTTGAGTGCAATAGCCATTACTTACCCGCCTTCCCGACCTTGCGGCGGACCTGCTCGCCGGCGTACCGGATGCCCTTGCCCTTGTACGGCTCGGGCTTGCGCAGCTTGCGGATGTTGGCAGCGACCTCGCCGACCGACTGCTTGTCGATGCCCTGGATCGAGAAGCGCGTCGGCCCCTCGACGGTGAACGTGACGCCCTCCGGGGCGTTGAAGGTGATCTGGTGGCTGTATCCCAGCGAGAACTCGAGAGACGTCGGTCCCCTCGGCACCACCCGGTATCCGACTCCGACGATCTCCAGCTTCTTCTCGTAGCCGTCGGTGACGCCGGTGACCATGTTGGCGATCAGCGTGCGTGAGAGTCCGTGCAACGACCGGCTGGTGCGCTCGTCGTCCGGACGTGCGACGGCCACCGTCCCGTCGTCGGCGCGTTCCACGGTGATCGGCTCCTTGACGATGTGCGCCAGGGTGCCCTTCGGGCCCTTCACGGTGACGGTCTGCCCGTCGATCGTGACGTCGACCCCCGTCGGGACGGGAATCGGAAGCTTGCCAATGCGCGACATGGTGGTCTCCTTCCGCCTCGGACTACCAGACGTAGGCGAGAACTTCTCCGCCTACGCCCTTCTTGTTTGCCTGCCGGTCGGTCAGCAGCCCCGTCGACGTCGAGATGATGGCGACACCGAGACCCCCGAGAACCCTGGGCAGGCCCGTCGCCTTCGCGTAGACGCGCAGGCCCGGCTTGCTGATGCGGCGGACGCCGGCCAGCGAGCGCTCTCGGTTCGGCCCGTACTTGAGGTCGAGAACGAGCGTCTTGCCGACGGCGCCCTCAGCGGGTTCGTCGACGTGCCACGAGCCGATGTAGCCCTCCTGCTGGAGGATTCCCGCGAGCCCTTCCTTCATCTTGCTGTGGGGCATGCTCACGGAGTCGTGGTAAGCCTGGTTGGCGTTGCGCAGACGGGTCAGCATGTCTGCGATCGGGTCTGTCATCGTCATAGCTGGTGTCCTCTCTACCAGGAGCTCTTGGTGATGCCGGGCAGCTCGCCGCGGTGAGCCATCTCGCGCAGGCAGATGCGGCACAGCCCGAACTTCTGGTAGACCGCCCGGGGCCGGCCGCAGCGCTGGCAGCGGGTGTAGCCGCGCACCTTGAACTTCGGCTTGCGGGCGGCCTTCACCACGAGGGATGTCTTCGCCATCAGTTCTCCTTGAAGGGGAAGCCGAGCTGCTTGAGCAGCGACCGACCTTCCTCGTTTGTTTTCGCCGTCGTCACCAGCGTGATGTCCATGCCGCGCTGGAAGTCGACCCGGTCCTGGTCGATCTCGTGGAACATCACCTGCTCGGTCAGGCCGAACGTGTAGTTGCCCTTCCCGTCGAACTGCCGGGGCGACAGCCCGCGGAAGTCCCGGATACGCGGCAGCGCCAGCGTTAGCAGGCGGTCCAGGAACTCCCACATCCGGTCGCCGCGCAGCGTCACGTGCGCCCCGATCGGCATCCCCTCGCGCAGCTTGAACTGAGCGATCGACTTGCGGGCCTTGGTCACCTGCGGCTTCTGGCCGGTGATCGTGGTCAGATCCCGGACGGCGCCCTCGATCCGCTTGGAGTCGCGGGCCGCCTCGCCGACGCCCATGTTCACCACGATCTTGACCAGACCGGGGATCTGCATGACGTTGGCGTAGCCGAACTCCTGCTGCAGCGCCGGCATGATCTCGTCGCGGTAGCGCAGCTTGAAACGTGGCTGGCTGCCCTGTCCCTGGGCGCGTCGCTCGGTCGCCGCACCCTCCGACGTCGTGGTGTCCACCGTGGTGGTCATCAGATCTCCTCGCCGTTCCTGCTGGCGACGCGGACACTGCGCTGCTTCGTGTACGTCGTGCCGTCCGGCCGCTTCTTGGTGGTCTCGACCCGCTTCGCGCCGGCGCGCGTCGTGACCTTCTTGCCGTCTACCTCAGTCATCAGCATCACGTTCGAGACGTCGATCGACGCCTCCTGCGTGATGATGCCGCCGGTGGTGCCGGCCCGCCCACCGGCATTCACAAGCTTCGTGTGCCGCTTCACGCGGTTGACACCCTCGACCAGCACCTTGCGATGGCCGGTGTACACCGCGATGACCTTGCCCTCGGCGCCCTTGTCCTTGCCCGCGATGACGCGCACGACATCGCCTTTCTTTATGGCCATGCTTCGAGCCATGTCAGAACTCCTTCGCCACGAGCGAGACGATCAGCACCCGGCGCTTTGAGGCCATGCTTCGCGACATGACTACAACACCTCCGGTGCGAGCGAGATGATCTTCATGAAGCGCTTCTCCCGCAGCTCGCGCCCCACCGGGCCGAAGATGCGGGTGCCCCTCGGCTCGCCGTCGGTGCGCAAGATGACGGCGGCGTTCTCGTCGAAGCGGATGTACGAGCCATCGGCCCGACGGCGCTCCTTGACGGTGCGCACGACGACGGCCTTGACGACATCGCCCTTCCTGACGTTGCCGCCCGGGATCGCGTCCTTGACGGTGCCCACGATCACGTCGCCGATGCCGGCGTAGCGCCGACCCGAGCCGCCGAGCACCCGGATGCACAGAATTTGCTTGGCGCCGGTGTTGTCGGCGACCTTCAGTCGCGACTCCTGCTGAATCACCAGAAACTCCTCTTACTTGGCCTTCTCGAGCACCTCGACGATGCGCCAGCGCTTGCTGGCCGACATCGGTCGAGTCTCCATGATGATGACGCGGTCGCCGATCCCGCACTGGTTCTGCTCGTCGTGCGCCTTGAGCTTGCTGGTGCGGCGGAGGACCTTGCCGTACAGGGCGTGCTTGACGCGGTCCTCGACGGACACGACCACCGTCTTGTCCATCTTGTCGCTCACGACGCGACCCTCACGGGTCTTGCGCCGGTTGCGGACCTGCGGGCTCACGCCGACATCCTCGGTCATGCGGTCTCCTCCTCGTCGTCGCCCTCGGCGATCACGCGTGCGGTGATTCCGAGCTCACGCTCGCGCAGCACCGTGTAGATCCGGGCGAGCTCATGCCGTACGGCGCGCAGCCGGCCGTGGGACTCCAGCTGACCGGTAGCCGCCTGGAAGCGCAGGTTGAACAGCTCCTCCTTGGACTCCCGGAGCCGCTCCTCGAGGGTCTCCTCGTCGAGGTGGCGCAGCTCCGCGGCCGTGGTTACCGCCATCAGAGATCCCCTGCCTCACGCCGGATGAAGCGCGCCTTCATCGGCAGCTTGTGCATCGCGCGTCGCAACGCCTCACGCGCGACGTCCTCCGGGACGCCGGACAGCTCGAACAGCACGCGACCCGGCTTCACGTTGGCTATCCACCACTCCGGCGAGCCCTTGCCGGAGCCCATCCGGGTCTCGGCCGGCTTCTTGGTCAGCGGGCGGTCCGGGTAGATGTTGATCCAGACCTTGCCGCCGCGCTTGATGTGACGGGTCATGGCGATACGGGCGGACTCGATCTGCCGGTTCGTCACGTACGCGGACTCGGTCGCCTGGATGCCGAAGTCGCCGAACGCGAGCTTGGTGCCACCCTTGGCGGCGCCACCACGGTTGGGGTGGTGCTGCTTGCGGTGCTTGACCCTGCGCGGAATCAGCATGGCTCAGCCCTCCTGTCCAGATGACACGGCACGTGGTTCCGCGGCGGCTGCCGGTGCGGTCACGCTCGACACTGCGGCTGAGACCACTGGTTGCGCGGCCTCCCGAGCCGCTGGCTGGGTCGATCCTCCATCGCTCGAGCGGGACGGGGGCGCCGCGTCGGTACGACGACGCGTCGGCCGTGCGCGGTTACCGGCCTGGGCGAGCACAGCCGCCTGCGCCTCGCGCTCGGCTCGGGTACCGGCGACCTCACCCTTGTAGATCCAGACCTTCACCCCGATCCGGCCGAAGGTGGTCTTCGCCTCGTAGAACCCGTAGTCGATGTCGGCACGCAACGTGTGCAGCGGCACCCGGCCCTCGCGGTAGAAGTCCGACCGCGACATCTCGGCGCCGCCGAGGCGCCCGGAGCACTGGATCCGGATGCCCTTAGATCCGGAGCGCATGGACGTCTGGATGGCCTTGCGCATCGCACGGCGGTAGGCGACGCGGCTCGACAGCTGTTCGGCCACGCCCTGGGCGACGAGCTGGGCGTCGACCTCGGGGTTGAGCACCTCGCGGATGTTGAGCTTCACCTGCTTGCCGGTGAGCGTCTCCAGGTTCTCGCGGATGCGGTCTGCCTCGGCGCCGCGGCGGCCGATAACGATGCCCGGCCGGGCGGTGTGGATCGTGACGGACACCCGGTCGCGGGTGCGCTCGATCTCCACGCGGCTGATGCCCGCGCGGTCCATGCCCTTGGTGAGCAGCCGGCGGATGGCGACGTCCTCCCCGACGTACGACTTGTACAGCTTGTCGGCGAACCAGCGAGTCTTGTGATCGGTGGAGATGCCGAGGCGGAAGCCGTTCGGATTGACCTTCTGGCCCATTAGCGGGGTCCTCCCCGGTTGGAACGTGTCTGGGTTGCGCCGGCGCCGGCTGACGCGTCGGCCGGCTGCACGACGAGCGTGATGTGGCTGGTCCGCTTGAGGATGCGCGACGCCCTGCCCTGTGCGCGCGGACGGAAGCGCTTCAGCGTCGGTCCCTCGTCGACCATCGCCTTGCTGATGACCAACGTGCCGCGCTCGAGCCCTTCGGTCGTGGTGGCGTTCGCCACGGCGCTCTCGAGCACCTTCGAGACGGTCTCACTGGCCGCCTGCGGGGCGAAACGCAGCGTCGCGAGAGCGTCGTCGACCCTCGCGCCGCGCACCATGTCGACGACGCGGCGCGCCTTCATCGGCGTGATGCGCACGAAACGCGCGACGGCGAAGGCACCCTCGTCCTCGCCGAGCAAGCTCTCCCGGCGCGGGGTCAAACGCTTGCGGTCACCACTCATCGTCAGTCCACTTCTCTCGTCAGCCAGCCGCGTCAGCGGCGGCGGCTCTTTCGGTCGTCCTTCTCGTGCCCACGGAACGTGCGGGTGGGCGCGAACTCACCCAGCTTGTGACCGACCATGGAGTCGGTGACGAAGACCGGGACGTGCTTGCGGCCGTCGTGCACCGCGATCGTGTGGCCGATCATGTCGGGCACGATCATCGAGCGGCGGGACCACGTCTTGATCACGTTCTTGGTCCCTGCCCCGTTCTGGACGTCCACCTTCTTCTGCAGGTGGTCGTCGACGAACGGGCCCTTCTTGAGGCTTCGTGGCATGGCTAGTCGCGTCCTTCTCTCTCAGCGCTTGCTGGACTTGCGGCGGCGGACGATCAGCTGGTCACTCGCCTTGCGCTTGCGTGTACGTCCCTCGGGCTTGCCCCAGGGCGAGACGGGGTGCCGGCCACCGGAGGTCTTCCCCTCGCCACCGCCGTGCGGGTGGTCGACGGGGTTCATCACGACACCACGAACCGTCGGCCGCTTGCCCTTCCAGCGCATCCGGCCGGCCTTGCCCCAGTTGATGTTGGACTGCTCGGCGTTGCCCACCGCTCCCACGGTGGCGCGGCAGCGGACGTCGACGTACCGCATCTCGCCCGACGGCATCCGCAGCTGTGCCCGGGTGCCCTCGCGGGCAACGAGCTGGACGGAGGCGCCAGCTGACCGGGCGATCTTGGCGCCGCCACCGGGGCGCATCTCGATCGCGTGCACGGTCGTACCGACAGGGATGTTGCGCAGCGGGAGGTTGTTGCCGGGCTTGATGTCCGCCCGTGCCCCGTTCTCCACCTGCATGCCCTGCACGAGTCCGCTGGGCGCGATGATGTAGCGCTTCTCGCCGTCCGCGTAGTGCAGCAGTGCGATCCTGGCGGTGCGGTTCGGGTCGTACTCGATGTGGGCGACCTTGGCCGGCACACCGTCCTTGTCGTAGCGCCGGAAGTCGATGATGCGGTAGGCGCGCTTGTGTCCGCCGCCCTGGTGCCGCGTGGTGATCCGGCCCTGGTTGTTGCGGCCGCCGTTCTTGGGCAACGGCTCGACCAGCGTCTTCTCCGGGGTGGTTCGCGTGATCTCGATGAAGTCGGCGACGCTCGAGCCACGACGGCCCGGCGTCGTCGGCTTGTACTTGCGGATACCCATGAGCTCTCAGTCCTCGTCGTCGCTGCGGTGCCCGGTCAGGAGACCGGACCTCCGAAGATGTCGATGCGCTGGCCCTCGGCCACGCTGACGACCGCGCGCTTGGTGTCGGGGCGGGTGCCCCAGCCCGATCGCGTGCGGCGTCGCTTGCCTGCCCGGTTGAGCGTGTTGACGCTGGTGACCTTGACGTTGAACACCTGCTCGACGGCGATCTTGATCTCGGTCTTGTTAGAGTCGCGGTCCACGACGAACGTGTACTTGTTCTGATCGAGCAGCGAGTACGACTTCTCGCTCACGACAGGAGCGAGGAGCACGTCACGGTGGTCCTTGTAGAGCTTGGTCATGCATCATCCCCCTCATCGCTTGCAGCCTCGTTGGCCTCGATGGAGGCCGGTGAGCCGGCTTCGACGAAGCCCGCCCGCTCGGCACTCTCGACGGAGTCGAACCACACGTCGGCGACGGTCTGGTCGTACCACTGGCCGTCGGGCTGGTGGTACTTCATCGAGTTCGTGTTGCCCTTGATCGTGAAGCCCTCCGGAGCGTCGCCGCTCTCGAGTGCAGCGGCCGAGCCCAGACCGAACGGCTCATCCTGCGACTCAGCCGCCTCGGGCTCCCCGAGCGTCTGCGTGGTGGTGGTGCCGACCGGTGATGGCGCCGCGGACGCCTGGGCGGCGGGCTTCGGCCTGCCCCGGACGGCCCGCGATACCAACGCGTCGAACGCGCCCTTGGTGAAGATCACGTCGTCACTCGCGAGTACGTCGTAGGTGTTGAGCTGGTCGACGTACAGAGCGTGGACCGCCTCGAGGTTACGCAGGCTCAGCAGGGCAAGCTCGTCGGAGCGCTCGACCACGACGAGGGCTCGCGGCCGCTCGGTGAGCGTGGCGAGCACGGCCTTGGCCGCTCGGGTCGATGGCTTGTCGCCTGAGACGAGGCTCTCCACCACGTGAACGCGACCGTCCCGGGCGCGGTCGGACAGCGCACCGCGCAGCGCCGCTGCCTTCATCTTCTTCGGCGTCCGCTGGTCATGTCCGTGCGGCGTCGGGCCGTGGACCACGCCACCACCGGTGAACTGCGGCGCGCGGGTGGAGCCCTGGCGGGCTCGACCGGTCCCCTTCTGGCGGTACGGCTTGCGTCCACCGCCGGAGACCTCTCCACGGTTCAAGGTGGCGTGCGTGCCTTGTCGGGCGGCCGCCAGCTGGGCGACGACCACCTGATGGATCAGCGGGATGTTGACCTGGGTGCCGAAGATCTCGGCGGGCAGGTCGACCGTGCCGGTCACCGTGCCGGCCGCATCGAGGACATCGACGGTGGCTGCCGTGCCGGACTGTTCGCTCGCAAGCTCGCTCACGACTGGCCTCCCTTCGACTTGGCAGCGGATCGCAGGACGACGAGCGTGCCGCGTGCCCCCGGGACGGCCCCCTTGACGAGGATCAGGCCCTTCTCGGCATCGACCGAGTGGACCGTCAGGTTTTGGGTGGTGATGGTTTCCCTGCCCATCCGGCCAGCCATCCGCATGCCCTTGAAAACGCGGCCGGGAGTCGCGCAGCCGCCGATCGAGCCCGGCTTGCGGTGGTTGCGGTGGGACCCGTGCGACGAGCTGACGCCGTGGAAACCGTGTCGCTTCATCACGCCGGCGAATCCCTTGCCCTTGCTCGTCCCGGTTACGTCGATCACGTCACCGGCCGCGAACGTGTCGGCGCCGAGCTCCTGGCCCGCCGAGTACGTCTCGGCGTCGGCCGAGCGGATCTCCAGGACGTGCTTGCGCGGTGTCACGCCGGCCCGCTCGAAGTGGCCGGCCATCGGCTTGGTCACCTTCGAGGACTTGATCTCGCCGAAGCCGAGCTGGAGGGCCGTGTACCCGTCCTTGTCGGCCGAGCGGACCTGCGTCACGACGTTGGTAGAGGCGTCGATGACGGTCACCGGCACGACTCGGTTGTTCTCGTCCCACAGCTGGGTCATGCCGAGCTTGGTGCCCAGCAGACCGCGCACGGACCGGCCAGCCTCGGCCGGCCCTGAATTCATTGGCACAGTGGTCATGGGTGTCGTTCTCTCAGAGCTTGATCTCGATGTCGACGCCGGCCGGAAGCTCGAGCCGCATCAGCGAGTCGACGGTCTTCGGGGTGGGGTCGATGATGTCGATGAGCCGCTTGTGCGTTCGCATCTCGAAGTGCTCGCGGCTGTCCTTGTACTTGTGCGGCGAACGGATCACGCAGAACACGTTCTTCTCGGTGGGAAGCGGCACCGGGCCCGCGACCGTCGCACCAGTCCGCGTCACCGTGTCGACGATCTTGCGCGCCGAGGAGTCGATGACCTCGTGGTCGTAGGCCTTGAGCCGGATGCGGATCTTCTGTGCCGCCATGCTTCGTTCGTCCTCACTGCTCGCCAGCTTCAGCACCGATCGCCGGGTGGGGATCGGACCCGGTTTGTCCGACCCCCGAGGTCGGGTGTGTCGCGCGCAGCGGCGCACCACACCCGAATCGAGAGCCGACGGACCGGGAAGTTCTCAACCTGACGGCCGCGGGAATACCGCAGCGCCAGGCATGGCAAGGTCTCCGTTCCGGCGCAGCCGACCATCTCGGGTGGCCCGAGAGGCTCCGGCTCGCCCCGGCGACACCGCCTGAGCAACCCCGATAGTCTGCCAGACCGCTACTCCCGTGCCAAATCGTGTCAGTCCGTCCCGTCCCTCCCAGAGATCCGACATTCAGGTCGCCCGGGTCACGTGGTTGTCGGATCTCTGCGCGCGGGCAGCCGGCAGGATCCGACATCTAGGTCGCTCCGACGATCTGGCTGTCGGAACTGTGCGCCGGAAGGGGTGCGGCGGGCTCATGGCAGGCTCGGAGCATGCGGATGTTCGTGGCTCTGGTGCCGCCCGCTGAGGTGATCGACGACATCGGGCGCTTCCTCGAACCGCGCTGCGAGGCAGCTGCCGCGTTGCGCTGGACGGAGCCGTACCAATGGCACCTGACGCTCGCCTTCCTCCCAGAGGTGGGTCCACGCAGCCTTGATGCGCTCGTCGAGCGCCTCGCCCGGACCGCCGCTCGAAGCGACCCCTTCGCACTGACGCTCGGCGGGTCGGGCGCCTTCCCGAGCCCGGACCGCGCCCGGGTCATCTGGCTCGGCGCCTCGACGGTTCCTCCGGAGTCCCTGACGCAGCTGGCGGTCGGCGTACGAGCCGCCGCCAACAAGGCCGGCACGGTCGTCGGTGGCGGCCGCTTCCGACCTCATCTCACGCTCGCGAGGGTCCGCCAGCCTCAGGACGCAACCAGCTGGCTGCGGATCCTCGGCTCGTACGGCGGCCGGAGCTGGACCGCTGGGTCCATCGATCTCATCCAGTCCCACCTCGGGCAGGGTCGCGGCGGCCACCCCCGATACGAGCCCATCGCGTCAATGCCCATCGCCGGACGGCTTGACGCCGTCGCAGACCAGGACTAAGAAGGACAAATGCCGCACTCTATGACGCGCCATCGAACCCTTCTCCTGTCTGTCGCGGCCGGCTCCCTCGCGGTCTGCCTGGCCTGCTCGAGCGGTCCCACCGCCGCAGCCACCCACCCGAGCTCCGCCCTGCACGCAGGCGGGACGTCCACGGACGAGCTTGGCGGCTGCCCGGTCTATCCCCGGAACAACTACTGGAACGCCCCGATCACCGAGCTGGCGGTCTCAGGCCACAGCGACGCGTGGATGTCGCACATGTCACCCGACAGCTTGCTGCATCCCGACTTCGGGCCGAGCTATGGGCAGCAGCCCATCCCCTACGGCATTCCCATCACCGTGGTCGACGCGAGCCACGCCAAGGTCCCGGTGACGTTCCAGTACAGGGACGAGAGCGACCGGGTGCCGTACCCCCTCGGCTCGGACACCAAGATCGAGGGAGGTTGGCGCAGCTCCGGCGATCGGCACGCGCTCGTGCTCGACACGTCGACCTGCGAGCTGTACGAGACATGGCACACCCGGCTCGTCGACGGAACCTGGCACGCGGGCTCGGGCGCCACGTGGGACCTGGGCAGCAACGCGCTGCGGCGCGACGGCTGGACATCGGCGGACGCGGCCGGCCTCCCGATCCTGCCGGGGCTGCTGCGACTGCATGAGGTGGAGGTTGCGGGTCTGGTGACGCACGCCATCCGGTTCACCACCGACGTGACCCGAGAGCGGCACATCTGGCCGGCTCGTCATGATGCCGGCTCCACTACGAGTACCGGATACCCTCCGATGGGTGCTCGGTTCCGCCTCAAGGCGAGCTTCCCGCTCACCGGCTACCGCGCCGACACCGTCGTCGTTCTCGAGGCCATGAAGACCTACGGCCTTGTGCTGGCGGACAACGGCTCGCCCTGGTTCTTCGGCGGTACCTCGGAGCGTGGCTGGCCGTCCGAGCTACTCGACGAGCTCAAGACGATCCCGGCGAAGGCGTTCGAGGCGGTCAACACGCGAGCGCTCGAAGTACGACGCAACAGCGGCGCCACCCGCTGAGCGGTGCCAGTCGCGCCGCATTCGTCTGCGGGTGCGACACGACGACCACCCCCAGAACCGCAGCCGAATCGCGACTCGGCCTCGGCCCAGAACCGCGAGGCGCGGCGTCAGATCACTTGTTGATCGCGGTGACCCGGCCGGCGCCGACCGTGCGGCCGCCCTCGCGGATGGCGAAGCGCAGGCCCTCCTCCATGGCGATCGGCTGGATCAGCTCGACCGCCATCTCGGTGTTGTCACCCGGCATCACCATCTCGGTGCCCTCCGGAAGCGTCACCACGCCCGTCACGTCCGTCGTACGGAAGTAGAACTGCGGGCGGTAGTTGTTGAAGAACGGCGTGTGGCGGCCGCCCTCCTCCTTGCTGAGGATGTAGACGTTGGCGTCGAAGTTCGTGTGCGGAGTGGTCGAGCCAGGCTTGATCACGACCATGCCGCGCTCGACGTCCTCGCGCTTCGTCCCGCGGAGCAGGAGTCCGACGTTCTCCCCGGCCTCACCGGTGTCGAGCAGCTTGCGGAACATCTCGATGCCGGTGACGGTGGAAGACTGCTTGTTGTCCCGGATACCGATGATGTCGACGGTCTCGTTGAGCTTGACCACCCCGCGTTCGATCCGGCCGGTGATGACGGTGCCACGACCAGTGATCGTGAAGACGTCCTCAACCGGCATCAGGAACGGCTTCTCCTTGTCGCGCACCGGCTGGGGGATGAACTCGTCGACAGCGTCCATCAGCTCGAGGACCGACTTGCCCCACGTCTCGTCGCCGTTGAGGGCCGGCGCAGCAGCCACCCGGATGACAGGAGCGTCGTCGCCGTCGAAGTCGTAGGAGCTGAGCAGCTCACGGACCTCCAGCTCGACCAGCTCGATGAGCTCCTCGTCCTCCACCATGTCGCACTTGTTGAGTGCAACGACGATGGCGGGTACGCCGACCTGTCGCGCCAGCAGCACGTGCTCGCGCGTCTGCGGCATCGGACCGTCGGTGGCGGCGACCACCAAGATCGCACCGTCCATCTGCGCAGCGCCGGTGATCATGTTCTTGATGTAGTCGGCGTGTCCAGGACAGTCGACGTGGGCGTAGTGCCGCTTGTCGGTCTG
>JBBQKY010000038.1:0-16106 GCA_038327385.1 Propionibacteriales bacterium | reverse complement strand
CACGCCCGGCCAGGTGACGAACCTGATCGACCTCAACGACTACCTGAGCTTCGTCATCCGGGTGCTGCTGGTCTTCGGCGTGGCCTTCGAGATCCCGCTGTTCGTCGTGATGCTCAACCTCGCGGGGATCGTGAAGGCACGGCAGCTGGCGCGCTGGCGGTCCTGGATCATCTTCGGGACGTTCGTCTTCGCGGCCGTAGCGACGCCGTCCACCGACCCGATCACCATGCTCCTGCTCGCCATCCCCATGGTGATCCTGTTCCTGATCTCCGAGCTGATCGCGCGCTTCATCGACCGGCGACGCCGCCGCGCCGGTGACGTTGACTATGCTGACCTCGACGATGAGGAAGCTTCGCCGATCTAGTCAGACAGGGTCATGCCCACCACGACGCTCGACGCGTTCGACCTGCCGGACTGGTTGGGCACCGAACGGGTGACATGGCAGGCCGAGGACGCGCTGAGCCATGAGCCGATCATCCCGGGCCGGCTCAGCGCGGTTGATCTGGTCCAGCCGCTCGACCTGCTCGCGGCCGATGCTGCCTACCCGCGCACCGTCTGCTCGCCCTTCCACAGACACGACGCGCACCAGGCCTGGCACTTCGGCGAGGTCCTGCTGCTCGACACCGGAGACCGCGTCGCCGCGGCGGTGCCGACGGTGAGCTTCGACCCGAACCTCGCGTGCGAAGCCATCCGCCGGGTAGCGCGGGCGCTCGGCGCCCCGACGGCGAACTTCACCGTGACCTTCACCCTGTGACCCAGCGCCTCGCACTTCTTGTCAACCCGGTGTCCGGCAAGGGACGGTTCACCGGCGCTGTCGATGGCGTCGTCGACCGGCTGGCGTCGGGCGGCTTCGAGGTGACTCCCATGGTCGGCGCCGACGCTGCCGAGTCGGCAGACCTGGCCGCCGCTGCGGTCACCGACGGGTACGACGCACTCGTCGCCATGGGCGGCGACGGGATGGTGCACCTGGCGGTCAACGCGGTCGTCGGCTCCTCCACCACGCTCGGCGTCATCGCCACCGGAACGGGGAACGACGTGGCGCGAGCGCTGGGCATCGCGGCCCGGCGCCCGCTCGCGTCCGCCGATGTCATCGTCGCCGGATCGACCCGGCGGATGGATCTCGCCCGCACCGACGAGGTCTACTTCGCAACGGTGCTGGCTGCCGGGTTCGACAGCCTGGTCAACGAGCGGGCGAACGCCATGACGTGGCCGGCCGGCCAGATGCGGTACAACCTCGCGACGCTCGCCGAGCTGCGGGTCTTCCACCCGCTCAGCTACTCACTCGAGCTGGACGGCCGGCCGATGCGCTGTGCGGCCATGCTCGTCGCAGTGGGCAACTGCCCGTCGTACGGCGGCGGCCTGCGGATCTGCCACGGAGCAGTGATCGACGACGGCTTCCTCGACGTCGTCATCATCAAGCCGGTCACGAAGCGCGAGCTCGTGAAGGTCTACCCGCGGCTCTTCAAGGGCACCCACGTCAGCCATCCGGCGTATGAGCACCACCGGGTTCGGACGGTCACCGTAGACGCGCCATCGGTGGTGGCGTACGCCGACGGCGAGCGACTCGCCGCCCTACCGGTCACGGTGCACGTCGTACCTGGCGCCATCGACGTCTTCGCTCCCACGCGATGACCGTCCTGAAGGAGTTCGCCGGCCTATACGACTTTCCGCTCGACGGCTTCCAGCGCCGGGCCTGCGAGTCCCTGCTGGCCGGCCGGGGGGTGCTGGTCGCCGCGCCGACCGGGTCGGGCAAGACGGTGGTCGGCGAGTTCGCCGTGCACCTGGCGATGGCCCAGGGCGGGAAGTGCTTCTACACCACGCCGATCAAGGCGTTGTCGAACCAGAAGTTCGCGGACCTGACCCGACGCTACGGCGCCGACCGGGTCGGCCTGCTGACGGGGGACAACGCCGTCAACGGCGACGCGCCCGTGGTCGTGATGACCACCGAGGTGCTCCGGAACATGCTGTACGCGGGGTCCGCGACGCTTGCCGGACTGCGGTTCGTCGTCATGGACGAGGTCCACTACCTGGCCGACCGGGCGCGGGGAGCGGTCTGGGAGGAGGTGATCATCCACCTGCCGGAGTCCGTCAGCATCGTGTCGCTGTCGGCCACCGTCTCCAACGCCGAGGAGTTCGGCGACTGGCTCGCGACGGTGCGTGGACAGGGCGACATCATCGTCGAGGAGCGCCGCCCGGTCCCGCTGTTCCAGCACGTCATGGTCGGCCAGCGGATGTTCGACCTGTTCGCCGGGGCCGGGTCGGGTCCGGCGGACGCCGGCGAGGTCAACCCGGAGCTCACCCGCGTCGCACGCGACGACTGGCATCGCACCCGCGCCCGGGACCACCGGGCCAAGCACGGCGGTTACCGCCGACCCGCCGGCCGGGCGCTCGTCCCGAGCCGCGTCGACGTCGTCGACCGATTGGATGGCGAAGCCCTGCTGCCCGCGATCATGTTCATCTTCAGCCGAGCAGGCTGCGACGCCGCGGTGCAGCAGACTCTCAATGCCAACACCCGCCTCACGACACCCGACGAGCGGCGCGAGATCCTGCGCGTCGCCGAGTCGCGGGTGGCCGCCCTGCCGACCGCGGACCTCGACGTGCTCGGTTTCCCGCAGTGGTTGGAAGCGCTGAGCCGCGGCATCTCGGCCCACCACGCCGGGATGCTGCCGGTCTTCAAGGAGTGCGTGGAGGAGCTGTTCTCGCGGGGCTTGGTGAAGATGGTGTTCGCGACGGAGACCTTGGCGCTCGGGATCAACATGCCGGCCCGATCGGTCGTCATCGACCGGCTCACGAAGTGGAACGGGGAGACGCACGCGGATGTCACGGCCGGTGAGTACACCCAGCTGACCGGGAGAGCAGGCCGGCGCGGCATCGACGTGGAGGGTCATGCGGTGGTGATCTGGGCACCCGGCTTCGACCCCAAGGCGGTCGCCGGTCTGGCCTCCACGCGCACCTACCCCCTCCGGTCGTCGTTCCGTCCGTCGTACAACATGGCGGTGAACCTGGTGAAGCAGGTCGGGAAGGAGACGGCGCGGGAGCTCCTGGAGTCGTCCTTCGCCCAGTTCCAGGCCGACCGGGCGGTCGTGGGGCTGGCCAGGGAGCTGCGCCGCGCCGAGGAAGGGCTGGCCGGCTATGCCGAGGCGATGACCTGCAGCCGCGAGGACTTCCTGGAGTACGCCGTGCTGCGGCGGCGGCTCTCCGACATCGAGCGGTCCGGTGCGAGGAGCCGACGCGGCGACACACTGGCCGCCGCCGAGACAGCCCTCGAGGCGCTCCAGGTCGGCGACGTCATCAAGGTGCCCACCGGACGCTGGGCCGGCGTCGCCGTCGTCCTCGATCCGGGAGTCCGCTCGGCGCGGGATGGTCCACGGCCGCTCGTCCTCACTCTCGACCGGCAGGCCCGTCGCCTATCGCTCGTCGACTTCCCGACTCCCGTCGAGCCGTTCCTACGGGTGCGGGTCCCGAAGGCCTTCAACGCACGCAACCCGCAGCAGCGGCGCGAGCTTGCCGGCGTGCTGCGCGAGCGCACCCGCGACGCACCGGGCACCGCGCCAGGCACGTCGCCGGCCCGAGGCCCTGCTGCCGAGGACCCGGAGATCGACCGGCTGCGGACACTCCTGCGGGCGCACCCCTGCCACGCCTGCCCCGACCGCGAGCAGCACGCCCGGTGGGCGGAGCGCTATCTCAAGCTGCAGCGGGAGGTGAGCTCGCTCCGCCATCGGATCGAGCAGCGCACCAACACGATCGCCCGAGAGTTCGACAGGGTCTGCGACGTCCTGGGGGAGCTGGGCTACCTCGAAGGCGAGCAGGTGACACCTGCCGGTTCCTCGCTCTCTCGTATCTACAGCGAGCTGGACCTGCTGGCGGCGGAGTGCCTACGGCGGGGGACCTGGGACGGGCTCGCCGCTCCGGCGCTGGCGGCCGTGCTCTCGTCGCTGGTGTTCGAGGCCCGCAAACCCGACGACATGCAGCGGCCACGCGTGCCGGGCGGAGCGGTCCGCTCGACGCTCGAGTCGATGACGCGCCTGTGGGCCGAGCTCGACGCTGTCGAGCGGTCGCACAACCTTTCGTTCCTGCGCGAGCCCGACCTTGGCTTCGCCTGGCCGGCCTACCGATGGGCCGGGGGGGCGGACCTGGACGACGTGCTCGAGGACGTGGACCTCGCAGCCGGCGACTTCGTCCGCTGGGTCAAGCAGGTCGTCGACCTGGCCGACCAGGTAGCCGCTGCGACGCCGGACGCCTCCCTGCGGTCGACGGCGCGGGAGCTGGTCGCCGCCATGCGGCGCGGCGTGGTCGCCTACTCGGCCGACCTCGACTGAGCCGCGCCCAGGGCGGCTAGCACCCGCGGTACGGAGCCGCCGAGGCCCC
Organism: Propionibacteriales bacterium; assembly: GCA_038327385.1. Classification (GTDB taxonomy): domain Bacteria; phylum Actinomycetota; class Actinomycetes; order Propionibacteriales; family Nocardioidaceae; genus JAWWPG01. The sequence continues at coordinate 11,738 of JBBQKY010000038.1, read as the reverse complement.
AGCTCCGTCCGAGCTCCTCTACCACCTCGACGCACTCTGGGGGCACCGGCTGCAGGGCGGTGTCGAGATCAGGCAGTGCGATGTCGCACGCGACCGCGACGACGGTGGGCGCGACCGCAAGGTAGCTCGTGCTGGCGCTCAGCTTGGCCCGCACTCCGCTGGACAGCGTGCTGGCCGGGTCCGCCGCGGCAGCCAGGATGCCCGGCAGATCGCCGTACTGCTGCAGCAGCCCGGCCGCGGTCTTGTCGCCAACTCCGGGGACGCCGGGCAGGCCATCCGAGGGGTCGCCCCGCAGCGTCGCGAAGTCGGCGTACTGCTCGGGCAGCACGCCGTACTTACCCACCACGACCGCGTCCGTGACGATCTCGAGCCTGCCGACCCCCCGCGCAGTGTAGAGGACCCGCACCTGTCGCTCGTCGCTGACCAGCTGGAAGAGGTCGCGGTCGCCCGTCACGACGTCGACCGGACCGCGGGCCCGGATGGTGAGCGTGCCCATCACGTCGTCGGCCTCGTAGCCCGCCGCTCCCACGACCGGGATGCCGAGAGCCTCGAGGACCGCCCTGATCATCGGCACCTGCACGGCCAGCGGGTCCGGTGTCACCTCGACGTCGACGCCGGTCGGCACCGCTGTCACCACCCGGTGCGCCTTGTAGGTGGGCAGCAGATCGACCCGCCACTGCGGTCGCCAGTCGTCGTCCCAGCAGCAGACGAGTCCGGTCGGCTGGTACGTGGACACCAGCCGGGCGACGAAATCGAGCATGCCCTTGACGGCGTTGACCGGCGTGCCGTCCGGCGCCCGGAGGGTGTCGGGAACCCCGAAGTAGGCGCGGAAGTACAGCGAGGCCGTGTCGAGCAGCATCAGGCGAGAGCTCACTTGCGAGATGATGCCACTGCCGCTCCGTCGGCGCCGCAAGTCGACCGTCGCTCCGTCGGCGCCGCAAGCCGGTCGCGGACCTGCGCGCTGGCTAGAGTGAGCTCATGACCGTGGACGTGACTTCGCGGATCGCCCGCGCTCAGACCGCATTGGCGGCGGCCGGTCTTGACGTCCTCGTGGTGGCGCCCGGCTCCGATCTGCGCTACCTCACCGGGTACCACGCCGTACCCCTGGAGCGACTGACGGCCCTTGTGCTTCCCGTGGACGGAAACCCGGTCCTCGTGGTGCCCGCTCTGGAGGCACCGGAGGCCGAGCGGTCACCGGCGGCTCTCGCTGGTATGGAGATCCGCACGCACGGCGAGACAGACGACGCCTACGAGATAGCGATCGCCTCGGTCCGGGATGTCCGGCGAGTGGGGGTCGACGACCACATGTGGGCAGTGCGCATGCTCGCCTTCGAGGCGGCGCTTCCGGAGGCAGAGTTCAGTGTGGCGGGCCGGGTGCTGAGCGACCTGCGGATGCGCAAGGGCAGCGACGAGGTTGCCGCCTTGCGCCAGGCCGCCGCAGCCATCGACAGGGTGCACGCCCGCATGGGCGAGTTCCTCCGGGTCGGACGAACCGAGCGGCAGGTGGGCACGCTGATCGGGGAGGCGATTCTCGACGAAGGGCACGATCGCGTGGACTTCGTCATCGTCGGCTCGGGACCCAACGGGGCGTCGCCGCACCACGCGGTCTCCGACCGGGTGATCCAGGCCGGCGACTCCGTCGTCGTGGACATCGGCGGCACCACCGGGCAGGGATACTGCTCAGACAGCACCCGCACCTATGTCGTGGGCCAGGACCCGTCCCCGGACGTGACCGACTACTTCGACGTGCTGCTGAGCGCCCAACGCGCCCAGTGCGACTTCGCCCGGCCGGGGGTCTCCGCGGAGTCGGTCGACCGGGTGGGGCGAAGGATCATCGACGCCGCGGGCTACGGCGACTCCTTCATCCACCGCACCGGCCACGGTATCGGCCTCGAGACCCACGAGGAGCCGTACATCGTTGAAGGAAACGACCTGCTGCTCGAGCCGCGCATGGCCTTCTCCATCGAGCCTGGCATCTATCTCCCGGGGCGCCACGGCGCGCGCATCGAGGACATCGTGGTCACCACGAGCACCGGTCTCGAGCGCCTGAACCAGACGTCGCGAGCCCTGACCGTCGTACCCGGCTGATGGAAGATGTCGACGCGGTCATCTGTCACCTGCTTGCCGCCGACGGCAGGATGTCCTTCACGGAGCTCGGCAAGCAGACCGGGTTGTCGACGTCCGCGGTCCACCAGCGCGTCAAGCGGCTCGAGCAGCGCGGTGTCATCAAGGGCTACGTCGCGAACGTCGACCCGGCCGAGTTCGGTCTGACGCTCAGCGCGTTCATCTCCATCCGCCCGATCGACGCGTCGCAGCCCGACGACTCCCCGGACCGCCTGCTGCACATACCCGAGATCGAGGCCTGCTACTCGGTGGCCGGCGACGAGTCCTACATCCTGCATGTGCGGGTCGCGGAGCCGAGAGCGCTCGAGGACCTGCTGGCACGGATCCGCAAGGCGGCTAACGTCTCCACACGTACCACGATCGTGCTCTCCACGCCGTACGAGAAGCGCCCCCCGCCCTTCTGACGGCGTCAGCTCGCCCCACCATCCGCCATTGGGCGTTTACTCGGGGTGTGCGGGATGCTGGAGGTACGTCGCGGCGTGTCGGCGCTGACCCGCCGACAATCCGGGATCATTCCGCAATTGTGACTCCCGGCCGAACCGAAGGTCAGTGGACGAGCATGGCCTTCTGGGCCTCGGCGGCGTCGCGGGACGCCTTGGCCGCGACCTCGGCAGCGGCGAGGTGGTCGCCGGCGTGCTGCTGCCACCACGTCTGACCCTCGGCGGGCAGCGTGTGGATCGGGTCGTAGTACTCGTAGGTGCGGGTGAGTGCGTCGGCGTCGTCGCGTTCGATCGACGTCCGGTAGTTCTTCGTCCAGTAGGAGATGCCGTGCTCCCGGTCGTAGGACTCGAGCTGGTGCACCCACCGCTTCCCGACGAAGGGTACGTCGCAGACGATGCGCGGCGTCGCGAAACCGGGGAGGTAGCCCATCAGGCTGTGCTGGAGCTCCTGGGCGCGGGCAACCGAGACGCGCCAGTGCTCGCTGAACGGGATCATGTCGCACATGTAGAAGTAGTAGGGCATGATCTGGGCGCCGTCGAGCAGCGCGAAGCAGAGGTCGAGCAGGCGGTGGGTGTCGTCGTTGATGCCGCCCATCAGCACGCCCTGGTTGCGCACGTCGCGGACGCCGGTGTCCAGCATCGCCCGGGTTGCCTGTGCGACCAGGGGGGTAACCGAGTTCGCGTGGTTGACATGGGTGTGGATCGCGATGGAGGCACCGCGCTGGCGTGCCTTCGAGTTCAGCCGCTCCATCCCCGCCCGGACTTCGTCCTGCAGCCAGTGCTGCGGTAGGCCCATCAGTGCCTTCGTTGCGAGCCGGATGTCACGGATATTTGCCACGTCGAGCACGGCGTCGACGAAGGACTCGAGACGTGGCCAGGGCATGTTCGCCACGTCGCCGCCGGACACGACGACGTCACGCACGCCCGGGTGCGAGCGCAGGTAGGCGATCATGGCGTCGATCCGGTCAACCGGCTTCAGGTCGAACTTGAGCTTCGTGATGACCGGGGTCGAGTTCCCCACCAGGTCCATCCGCGTGCAGTGCCCGCAGTACTGCGGGCAGGTTGGCAGCAGCTCTGCGAGGACCTTCGTGGGATAGCGATGGGTGAGGCCCTCGGCGACCCACATGTCGTGCTCGTGAAGGCTGTCGCGGGTGGCATGCGGGTGGCTCGGCCAGTCGGTACGGCGGTCGGAGAACACCGGCAGCATGTAGCGGCGGACCGGGTCGGCGTAGAGCGCCTCGGTGGTCGGCACCGCGTGCGGCACCATCGTGTTCATCATCTGCGGGGGCACCAGCATGGACATCGTCGCGCGCTCGGCCTGGTCGCGCTCGAGGTCCGCGTAGAAGCGGTCCTCGACGGTGTCCCCGAGCAGGGCGCGGAGCTGCTTGACGTTCTTCACGCAGTGCGCCCGCTGCCACTGCACCGACGCCCACTCCTGCGCGGTCACGTCCTTCCAGCCGGGCAGCCGGGTCCAGTCAGGCTCCACGAGCTCGACAGGCGCATAGGGGTAGGGCTGCTCCAGTCCGGCCTGCTCGGTCACGACGTCCTCCTTCGCCTCGGCGGTGCCGGTGCTCTGCCACGGCGACATTTCCCCCAAGAGTACGGGAGAATGTACGGTGAGAGCAAAGCCATGCCGCAATTCTTCCGGTCTGCGGCCCGTGTCGGCGGGAGTTTCGTTGTCCAACCCTGAAGGCCCGAGCGATCGGCTGGGAGTGCACCGTGTCCTGGAGCCTGCCGGAGTGCTTCCCCAGGCAGCAGCACGCCTGGACACCCGGCGCGCGATCTGGCCGGACGAGGTGCGCGTCAGTGTCGAGCGTCTCAACCTCGACGCCGCGTCGTTTCGTCAGCTCAGTGACAAGCACGACGGCGACGGCGCAGCCGTGCGGGCCGAGGTGCTGGAGATCATCGAGCGCCGAGGCAAGATGCACAACCCCGTCACGGGCTCTGGCGGCATGCTGGTCGGCACGGTCGACGCCGTCGGGAGCCGGTCCACGCTGGGGCTTTCAGTGGGGGACCACATCACGACGCTTGTCTCCCTGACGCTCACACCGCTGGTCGTCACCGACGGTCTGGAGCGCTGGGACGGCGCGAGCGAGCAGGTCGAGTGCGCCGGCTACGCCATCCTCTTCGGACGCTCCATCGCTGCGGTGCTACCGGTCGACCTGCCTACGCCTCTCGCGCTGGCCGTCATGGACGTGTGCGGAGCGCCCGCCCTCACGTCCCGCGTCGTCTCGCAGTACGTCGCACCCGGTCTGGCGCCCACCGTGTGCGTGATCGGCGGTGCCGGCAAGAGCGGCTCCTTGGCGCTGGCGGCAGCGGCGGCGGCAGGGGCCGGTAGCACGATCGCCGTCGTCCCGGTCCACCATGAGGCAGCGCTTCTCGAGGGGTTGGGCTTGGCGACGAACGTCGTACTCGCCGACGCGCGCGACCCGATAGCCCTGGCGAGAGCGGTGGAGGCTGGTGGCGGTCCTGCCGACGTGACCGTGGTGTGCGTCGACGTGCCCGGCTGCGAGGGCGGCGCGATCTTGTCGACCACCCAGGGCGGCACGGTGATCTTCTTCTCGATGGCGACGTCCTTCACCGCAGCGGCCCTCGGCGCCGAAGGGCTCGCCTCCGACGTCACGATGCTCATCGGCAACGGCTACGTGCCCGGTCATGCCGCCCTGGCCATGGACCTGCTGCGCACGCAGGACGGCGTACGGCGGCTCTTCGAGGCGCGCCTCAGCCACGACTCCACACCTCCCTCAGACGGGGCAGGATAGGCGCATGCGTCCGTTGCCCCCGCGCGTCCTGCTTCGGGGCGGGTCCGTGTACTCCCCGGCCCATCCAGCCGCCTCGGCGATGGTCACCGTCGACGGGTTGGTGGCATGGGTCGGTGACGAGCGAGGGGCCGACCGCCTCCGCGACGCGGTAGACCAGGTGGTCCCGCTCGGCGGCCGACTGGTCACGCCGGGGTTCGTGGACGCGCATGTACACCTCGGCAAGACCGGCTTCGCGCTGCAGACGCTCGATCTGAGCACCGCAACCACGATGGCGAACGCGCTGGAGCGCCTCTCCGGCCGGGCCAGGGACGGCGACGATGGCGCGCTGTTCGCCCACGGCTGGGACGAGAGCCGGTGGCCGGAGGCCCGTCCCTTCACCGGCCCCGAGCTGGAACGAGCGGTCGGGCGGCGAGTGGCCTACGTCAGCCGGGTGGACGCACACTCGGCAGTCGTCTCTGCGGCGTTGGTCGAGCGCGACACGGCGATCACGACGCTGCCCGGCTGGCGGGGAGACGGGATGGTGGAGCGCGACGCCCATCATGCTGCCCGCGCCGTGGCGGACTCGCTGCGCACCGAGGACCAGCGCCGCAGCGCCCTGCTGCTGGCCCTGCGGAGCGCCGCCGGTGCCGGCATCACCTCGGTGCACGAGGTGAACGCGCCGCACATCGCGCCGTACGACGACATCGAGCTCATCAGGTCGCTGCGCGCGGACCACGACCTGCCCGGCGTCGTCGGCTACTGGGGAGCCCTGCGAGGGGGTGACCACGCCGATGCCGACGTCGCCGGGTTCGCGGGTGACCTGTGCGTGGATGGCGCCATCGGCTCCCGTACCGCGGCGCTCAACGCCCCTTACACCGACGCAGACACCGCCGGGCACCTCTACGTCGACGAGGCTCAGATCGCGGACCACGTCGTCTGGTGCACCCGCAGAGGCAGCCAAGCCGGCTTCCACGTAATCGGCGACCGGGCGCTGGACGTCGTACTCGCCGGCCTGCGGCGAGCGGCCACGGAGCTCGGTGCGGCCGAGATCACCGCAGCCCGGCACCGGCTCGAGCACGTCGAGATGCCGGCTGCTGAGGCATTGACGCTCCTGGGTGAGCTCGGTGTGGTGGCCAGCGTGCAGCCCGCCTTCGACGACACCTGGGGCGGGCCGGGGGGCCTCTACACGCAGCGCCTGGGCGCTGCCCGGGCAGCCACGATGAACCCCTTCGCCAGCATGCAGCGGGCCGGCGTCATCCTGGCGTTCGGCTCCGACAGCCCGGTTACCCCGATGGACCCGTGGCGCGCTGTCCGCGCGGCAGTCCGGCACCACCGCCCGGCGGAGCGCCTCTCCACCCGTGCCGCCTTCGAGGCGCACACCCGTGGTGGACACCGCGCTTGCCGCGACGACGAGGGTGGCCTGCTCGTCAGCGGCGGCGACGCCAGCTACGCCGTCTGGGAGGTGCCTGGGGCGCCGCCCGCAGCCGTCGGTGCTCTCCCCGACCTCGCGGACGCCGAGACGATGCCGAAGTGCGTTCGTACCGTCGTCTCGGGCGCCGTCGCCTTCGACGCTGAGGACCCGACATGAGTGAGCGGACCCGCCCCCGGCTCGACCTCGACCCGGCTACCGTCAAGCTGGCGCGGAGCCTGGCGAAGCGGGCCGGCCGCCCCATCGTGAAGCTGGCGAGCCAGCACACCACGGTGTCCGTCGAGCGGGCCACCCTGCGGCTCGCGGGGCTGGCCGGCGCGGACCCCGACGGCACCCCGTGGGTCAACCGGCTGCTCGACGCCGTACGAGGTGACGTGGGCCTCGAGCACGGCGTCGCCCTGCCGGTCTGGGACGCCCTTCGGCGCTACGACGCGGCCGACCTGTCCGACCTAGCCAGGCGCGCCGCGACGGGCGCCGTCCGCTTCGAGCTGCCGGCCGGACGTGCCGCCATCCAGGCGCGGACCGCGGCACGCAAGCAGGTGGGCGCTGGCGTTCGGCGGCTGGACGCCCGGCGCCGGGAGCGTGAGCGGCTCGTCAAGCGGTGGGGCGACCCCCCTCGCAAGCCGTGGATCTACCTCATCGTCGCCACGGGTGACATCTACGAGGACATTCCGCAGGCGCAGGCAGCGGCGCGAGGTGGCGCCGACATCATCGCGGTGATTCGCTCAACCGGCCAGTCGCTGCTCGACTACGTGCCGGAGGGAGCCACCCGCGAAGGCTTCGCAGGGACCTACGCCACGCAGGAGAACTTCCGGCTGATGCGGAGCGCCCTGGACGAGACAAGCCGCGAGCTGCGCCGCTACGTGCGGTTGACGAACTACGCCTCCGGGTTGTGCATGCCCGAGATCGCCACGCTCGCCGGTCTCGAGCGGCTCGACATGATGCTCAACGACTCGATGTACGGAATCTTGTTCCGCGACATCAACCCGATCCGGACGTTCGTGGACCAGCGATTCAGCCGGCAGGTCCATGCCCGCGCCGGCATCATCATCAACACCGGGGAGGACAACTACCTGACCACGGCCGACGCCGTGGAGGCGGCCCACACGGTCACGGTCAGCCAGCTGCTCAACGAGTACTTCGCGAAGGAGGCCGGGCTCGAAGACTGGCAGCTCGGCCTCGGTCACGCCTTCGAGATCAACCCCGACCTGCCCGACAGCTTCCGGCTCGAGCTGGCCCACGCCCTACTCGCTCGCACGTTGTTCCCGAAGGCGCCGCTCAAGTGGATGCCGCCGACCAAGCACATGACGGGTGACGTCTTCCGCGGCTACCTGCTGGACGGCTTCTTCAACCTCGCCGGCGCTCTCACCGACCAGGACATCCTGCTCGTCGGGATGATGACCGAGGCCGTGGTGACTCCGTGGTTGTCGGACCGCGACCTCGCGCTGCAGAACGTCCGCTACGTGATGGACGCCGCCGGACGCCTAGCCGAGGACTTCCGGCCGAGCCCCGACGGGTTCATCGCCCGGCGCGCGGGCGACGTGCTGGCGGAGTCGATCACCTTGCTCGACAAGATCGTCGGCCACGAGCAGGGTCTGCTGGACGCGATCGCGGACGGCACCTTCGGCTTGATGAAGCGACCGGCAGACGCCGGGAGGGGCCTCGAGGGCGTGGCGCGCCGGTCCCGCGAGTACTACAACCCAGCAACCGAGATCCTGGAGGCCCGATGACCGCCGACCCGAGCCCCGCGCCCACGGTCCTGCGACCGTACGGCGACACGACCGGCGACGGAATGGTGCAGGTCTCGTTCTCCCTACCCATGAAGCACGACAAGCTGGCCGAGGGGGCGGCCGCCCAGCTGGCGAAGAAGATGGGGATCGACCCCGCACTGGTGGTCCACGCCAAGGCGATGGGACCGGACTTCACCTTCTTCGTCGTGTACGGCCGGGTCAACCACCTCGTGGAGGTCAGCAAGGTCGAGGTCTTCGAACGCGAGTACCCTCTGCTGAGCCCGAAGGAGGTGAACGCCACGGTGAAGAGGCTGCTCCGCCGGCGGTTGGTGGTGGTGGGGGCGTGTATCGGCAGCGACGCCCACACCGTCGGCATCGACGCGATCCTCAACATCAAGGGCTTCGCCGGCGAGAAGGGGCTCGAGTACTACCGCGAGCTGAAGGTCGTGAACCTGGGCGCCCAGGTCGCCGTGCCGCAACTGGTGGCACGGGCGCAGGAGGCCGGCGCCGACGCCGTCCTGGTCTCCCAGGTTGTCACGCAGCGCGACGCGCACATCCTCAACACCATGGAGATGTCGGCAGCCTTCAACGAGGCCTATCCCCGGCTGGCCCGGCCGTTGCTGGTGATCGGCGGTCCCCGGTTCGACGAGACGCAGGCCGCCGAGCTCGGTGTGGACAGGGTGTTCACGCGAGGGACCACGCCCGGCGAGGTGGCGAGCTACCTGGTGCACGAGCTCAGCCAGCGGGCCGCGGCATGACCGACGACGCCCGGCTGGGACTCACGGTGACGCACCGCCGCTACGTCCCCTACTCGAACGCGCACTATGCCGGGAACCTCGTGGACGGTGCCTACAGCCTTGCCCTCTTCGGGGACGTGGCCACTGAGGTCTGTATCCGGACCGACGGCGACGAGGGGTTGTTCGCGTCCTACTCCGACGTGCAGTTCCTGGCGCCCGTCCGCGCCGGCGACGTGCTCGAGGTCACCGCCCGCGTGACGCGGGTCGGCACCCGGTCCCGGACGCTGGATCTGGCGGTGGCGGTCATCTGCCGGGGCAGACCCGACCTGGGGGAGTCGAGCGCCGAGGTGCTCGAGACGCCTGTCGTCGCCACCACCGCGACGGGCACGGTCGTCGTACCGAGCCGCTGACTTGTGCCCGGCGTGTTTGTTGCAACACGCCGTTTCGTACGCAAATTCCAGGCAAACTCGAGGCGAACGCCGGACGCTCTGACCTGCGGGTTTCGGACGTCTGCCCAGGTCAGCGGGTGGTTGACAGGCCCGCGGGAACTTGGCAGAGTTCCGCGAGTCCACCCTCGGGTCGCTCGGGTCCAGTGTCAGGGAGGCCGCAGGAGCTGGGTTCCTGATCCAAACCCAGCAGTTTACGGCTGACCGGACGGCAGGCCACCGAGCGCGGGTTGACGACGCAGAGACCCGGTCTTCAGCAGACAACGGTTATCGGTCCCTACCACCAGTGGGGCGATGCCGGTTCGAAGGGGATCGGGTCTTTCTGCTTGCTGCGACGTAGGGTCGCGGCATGTCCGCGACGCAGCGTCTGGTCGTCGCGTCACGAGCTCTGGCGGCCGGTCTCGCCGGCTGCGCGGTAGGTCTCGCCTTCCCGCCGTACAACCAGATCTGGCTGATGCCGGTCGGCGTCGCCGGCCTGCTGCTGCTGACCCGCCGCCAGCGAGCCTGGGCCGGTCTCGGGTACGGCTGGGCTTTCGGCGCTGGTTTCATGCTGGTCCTGATGCCCTGGCTGCAGGTCATCGGGTACGACGCCTGGGTGGCTCTCGCCGTCGTCGAAGGCTTCTTCTACGCCGTGATGGGGATGTCCTGGGCGTGGCTGAGCTGGTACCGCTGGTGGCCGGCGGCCGCGGCCGCCAGCTGGGTCGGAGCCGAGCTGTTGCGGGGCAGCGTCCCGTTCGGCGGCCTGCCCTGGGGCCGGCTGGCCTTCGGCCTCGCCGACACCCCCTTCGACCGGTACGGGCGGCTGGGGGGAACCGCCCTGGTGTCGTTCTTGGCGGTCCTCGTGGTCGCTCTCGTGGTGGACGCCGTGCTGCTGCGCAACGTTTCGCTCGGAGCCTGGCGCGGCGGAGTCGCCGGCGGGCTCGTGCTCGTCAGTCTGGTGCTGCCCGTCGGGCTCGCCGGTCCAGCAGGTGACGTCACGGTGGCCGCCGTGCAGGGGAATGTGCCCGGCGACGGGATGACGGCTTTCGCCGAGCGCCGGGCGGTGCTGGACAACCACGCGGCAGCGACGACGGCCCTCGCCACCCGCGTGCGGGCGGGACAGGCGGTCCGCCCGGACTTCGCGATCTGGCCGGAGAACTCCACCGACCTGGACCCGTTCCGCAACCACTCTGCCTACGCCGAGATCGACCGTGCGGTCAGGGCGCTGGGGGTTCCGGTGCTCGTCGGCGCCGTGCTGAGCGGACCGGACGCTACCCACGTACAGAACGCCGGTATCGTCTGGTCCCCGTCGACCGGACCCGGCGAACGTTATGTCAAGCAACACCTCGTTCCGTTCGGCGAGTACATCCCCTTTCGGAGCGTGCTGAGCAGGCTCGTCACCCGGCTGGACCAGATCCCCAAGGACTTCGCGCCGGGTTCCACGGACGGCGTCCTGACGATCGGGTCGACGCCGATCGGGGACCTGATGTGCTTCGAGGTCGCCTACGACGGCCTGGTGCGGAGTCTCGTGGGCGACGGTGGTCAGCTGATCGTGGTGCAGACGAACAACGCGACGTACGCCGGGACCGGACAGCTGGCCCAGCAGTTCGCGATCTCTCGCTACCGTGCGGTTGAGTCCGGTCGCCAGGTCGTGGTGGCCTCGACGGACGGCATCAGCGGGTTCCTGTCGGCGGCGGGGGAGGTGCTCGCGCGAAGCTCGGTGCATACGCAGGTCGTGCTGGAGCGCCAGGTGGCGCTGGCGACCGGCGAGACATGGGGAGTGCGCCTCGGCGGCTGGACGGACCTGCTGCTGTCGCTGGCGGCCCTGGCGCTGACCCTGGTGGCAGCTTTGGGCCGGCGGCGGCGACCCGGCAGGATGTGCTCGTGACGGGCCAACGCGTCCTCGTCGTCATCCCGACGTACAACGAGGCGGAGAACATCGAGCTGGTGCTGGACCGCGTCCGGGGTTCAGTCCCCGAGGTCGACGTCCTGGTCGTCGACGACGGCTCGCCCGACGGCACCGGTGAGCTGGCCGACAAGGTTGGCGCCCACGACGCCAAAGTGTCCGTGCTGCATCGCCGGGCCAAAGAGGGGCTGGGAGCGGCGTACCAG
>JBBQKY010000037.1:0-16117 GCA_038327385.1 Propionibacteriales bacterium | reverse complement strand
GGTCTGCACCCCAACCTGGCTCCGCTCGTGCCGATGTGGAAGAGCGGTCAGATGGCCGCCGTTCATGCGGTCGGGATGCCGGCGCCCAACCGCTCGCACTTCTCGGCCATCGAGGAGGTGGAGGAGGCCGACCCCGGGTCGGCCGCCCGCATCGGCTGGCTGAACCGGATGGTCGGACTTTCAGAGCCGCAGTCCTCCTACGGAGCCGTCCAGATAGGCCTGAGCGTCCCCCGGACGGAGATCTACGGGCCACAGGCGACGCTGGCCGCCGACGATATCGAGAAGATCCAGGTGTACGGTCCCGTCAACGCCATGGGGCAGCGGGTAGCCTCGCTCGAGGCGACCTGGGACGCGGCGGCCGGACCGCTCGGTCAGGCCGGCCGGACGGGCCTCAGCACCGCCACCGACTGGAGCCCGGTCCTCCGAGTACCACTCGACCCGCAGAACGGAGCCGTGTATCCCAACACCGACCTGGGTGTTGCCTTGGCACAGTCAGCGCGGCTGGTCCGGGCCGATGTGGGCGCCGAGGTGATCACCGTCGACCACTCCTCGTGGGACATGCACACGGCTCTCGGGACCCTGGACGTGGGCAACATGAGAATCATGGTGGACGACCTCGCGAAGTCGATAGCTGCCTTCTTCACCGACCTCGGCTCGGTCGCCTCCAACGTCACGCTGGTGACGATCAGCGAGTTCGGGAGGCGGGTGCTCGAGAACGGCGATGCCGGCCTGGACCACGGCTACGGCAACGCGATGATGCTGATGGGAGCAGGGGTGCGAGGCGGCAGCGTCTACGGCACCTGGCCCGGGTTGCAGGCCTCGAAGCTCGTCGACGGGGACCTAGCCGTCACGACGGACTACCGCTCCGTGCTTTCCGAGGTCATCAAGATGCGGTTCCCGGCTGTCAGCCTGCCGACCCTGTTCCCGGGCTTCAGTCCTGATCGCGTGGGAGTCATGGCCGGAGCCTGAGTCAGGCTGGGCCGGGTCGGCACCGTGGCCTAGGCTGAGAGCAGCGGGGTGAGACATCCGGAAGGGGAGCCTCACCCCGCTCCTCGTGTCCGGGCCTGGATACGGACGACCTCGGCAAGGAGGTGCGGAACGCCAGCCGCCTCCCCCCGCGTCGTCAGAGTGCCGTTCGGGCGGTTCCCCGGCTGGGTCGAACGGTACGACGCGGCGCACCCCGGCACCGCCTGGCGGGCCGAACCCGCCGTCGCACGAGCCGAGAGTCCCGACGGAACACGCGTGCAGGTCGAGGTACCCGGTGGCCCGCTCGCTGAGCCAAGCATGGCCGGCTTGCTCGACCGCCTCGAGACGCTCCGGTCGATGGGTTTGCTCCTCGTCCGCAAGGGCGGTTTCGCAGTAGCGTTGCTGGACGGCGGCTCGATCGTGGAGCTGAAGGTGGGGCGCCGGCACGTTCAAGGCCGTAGCAAGGCCGGCGGCTGGTCGCAGCACCGCTTCGCCCGACGCCGGGACAACCAGGCGCGGGCCGCTTTCGATGCAGCCGCCGAGCACGCGCACCGGATCCTCGTCGCCTCCCCGGCCACGCTGTGCGGGCTCGGCACGGGGGGTGACCGCAGGGCGGTGGCGAGCGTCCTCGCCCACCCAGAGCTCGGTCGGCTCGCGGACGTTCCGACCACGTGGCTGGGCGCCGTACCCGACCCGACCCGCGCTGTGCTCGACCAGGCGATTGTGGACGTGCGGTCGGTTCAGGTCACCATCACGGACCCGTGACGGGTGCGGCCGGAGGACCGCCGTCAGAGCGCTCCGGCGGCAAACGTGTCGCAAGCGGAGAGCTGACCGGTCCGGTATCCCTTCTTGAACCAGCTGACTCGCTCGGCGGCTGAGCCGTGGGTCCATTGCTCCTGGTCGACATGGCCCTGCGTCTGCTGCTGGATCCGGTCGTCACCGACCGCCTGCGCTGCGTTGACCGCGTCGGCGAGGTCGGCGTCGGTGATCCCTGAGATGAGCGGCTGGCCGCTCTCGTCCTTGACCGTGGCGGCTGAATGCACCCAGATGCCGGCATAGCAGTCGGCCTGCAGCTCCAGCCGGACGGAGGCGCTCGTCGGTCCGGTCGCGGAGCTCTGCGCCTTGCTCATCGTGCCGAGCAGGTCCTGCAGGTGGTGCCCGTACTCGTGCGCTACTACATACGCCTCAGCGAGGTCGCCGCCACTGGCACCCAGCTGGCCCTGCAGCATGTCGTGGAAGAACGACGGGTCGAGATAGACGAGCTTGTCGGCCGGGCAGTAGAAGGGCCCCATCCCGGCGCTCGCCTGGCCGCAGCCGCTGGACGTCGTCGACGTGAACCAGACGATCTTGGCCCGCTCGTATGGCACGTGCGCCTGCTGCGGAAGCTCGTGCGCCCAGAAGTCCTGGATGGACGTGACGTCGTACCCGATCCGGCAGTCGAGCGGTGGCTCTCCGGAGCCTGCGGAACACGCCGAGAGGTCCGCGGGCTGGCTGGTGTCGTTGCTTGCGCTCGAGACGCCGTTGCCGCTCGACCGGAACACGAAGAAGCCCACCACTGCCAGCACGAGCATGAGGGCCAGGCCGCCGCAGCCCATGCCCCGCCGGCCGATCCCCCTGCGGCGGCGCCCGTAAATCCCGCCGCGCCCGCGCGGAAAGCCCATCGGCATGCGGAACGGCGCACCCCCGCCGCCTTGCTGGCGCTGACCACGGCGGTCGACGATCTGACCCGTATCGATCTTCGCCTTCCGGTTGAACTTCATACCCCGCCTCTCGTGTCAGTCCTGGCGACCCCGACGCGACGATGTGCCTGCGCAACGAGCGCCCATGTAGCCTAGTTGGCGTCCTCGCCGGCAGCTCCGCCCTGTCGGTACCGCCCTCCGCCGGGCGACGTCCCGCCCCGGAAAGCGCCTTCTCCGTCATGATCACCGCCTCGCACCTGCAGATCAGGGTGGGTGCCCGCAGCCTCATCGACGACACGAGCTTCCGCATCGCTCCGGGGGACAAGGTGGGCCTCGTGGGGCGCAACGGCGCCGGCAAGACCACTCTGACCCGTGTGCTTGCGGGCGAGGGACAGCCCACCGGCGGCTCGGTGAACACCACGGGGAGCGTCGGATACCTTCCGCAGGACCCCCGCACCGGTGACCTCGACATGCTCTCCACCGACCGCATCCTCTCGGCGCGGGGGATCGACGACGTCCTGCGGCGCCTGCGGTCGGCTGAGGAGCAGATGGGCAGCGACGACGAGGCGGTCCGGGACCGGGCGATGCGGCGGTACGCGACCGCCGACGGGGAGCTGCACTCAGCTGGTGGCTTCGCGGCCGAAGCCGAGGCAGCACAGATCAGTGCAAGCCTCGGCCTGCCGAACCGGGTGCTGGCGCAGCCGTTGCGCACCCTGTCGGGTGGGCAGCGCCGCCGGGTGGAGCTCGCGCGGATCCTCTTCTCGGGAGCGGAGACGCTGCTGCTGGACGAGCCGACAAACCACCTCGACGCCGACTCGATCGGGTGGCTGCGAGGGTTTCTGAAAGCGCACCACGGTGGTCTCGTGGTGATCAGCCACGACGCCGCGCTGCTCGAGGAGACCGTCAACCGGGTGTTCCACCTGGATGCGAACCGCGCGGAGGTCGACGTCTACAACGTTGGCTGGTCGACGTACCTGAAGCAGCGGGAGACCGACGAGCGGCGACGGAAGCGGGAGCGAGCCAACGTGGAGAAGAAGGCGAGCACGCTCTTCGCGCAGGCCGACAAGATGCGGGCCAAGGCCACGAAGGCGACCGCGGCGCAGAACATGGCCAAACGAGCCGAGCGGCTGCTGAGCGGGCTGGAGGCAGAGCGGCGCCAGGACAAGGTGGCACGCCTCGCCTTCCCGACACCCGCGCCGTGCGGCAAGACGCCACTCATGGCTCATGAGCTGTCGAAGTCGTACGGGTCGCTCGAGGTTTTCACCGACGTGGACCTGGCCGTCGACCGGGGCAGCCGGGTTGTCGTTCTCGGGCTCAACGGGGCGGGGAAGACGACCCTGCTGCGCATCCTGGCCGGCCTCGACGAGCCCGACACGGGGAGCACCGAGCCGGGACACGGCCTCAAGCTCGGCTACTACGCCCAGGAGCACGAGACGCTGGACCTCACCCGAACCGTGCTCGAGAACCTGCAGGCAGCCGCCCCCGACCTCGGCGAGACACAGGTGCGCAGTGTGCTCGGGTCCTTCCTGTTCTCCGGTGACGACGCCACCAAGCCGGCACGGGTGCTGTCCGGGGGAGAGAAGACCCGACTGGCGCTCGCGACCCTCGTGGTCTCGGCCGCCAACGTGCTGCTCCTCGACGAGCCCACCAACAACCTCGACCCGGCGAGCCGGTTGGAGGTGCTGGGCGCGATCCGCAGCTACGCGGGCGCGATCGTGCTGGTCACCCACGACGAAGGCGCGGTCACCGCTCTGCAGCCCGACCGGGTGCTGATCCTGCCCGACGGCGTCGAGGACCTGTGGAACGAGGACTACGGCGAGCTGGTCTCCCTCGCCTGAGGTTCCCGGCCACGATGGCATCCGACTGGTCAGCCGGTCAGGGGACCGCCTTGTCGCCGGGCAGTGCGCTTCCCGGGTTCGCCTTCAAGTACGGCGTGATGTTGCCATGGTCGAGCTCGTGGAAGAGGTTGTGCGACTTCGTCCGGTCGAGCCGGACCACCGACTGGCCGGCGATGTTGTCGTACCCTCCCAGCGGTGCCGTCGTGAAGGAGACGCCCGAGCTGCTGAGGTTGCGCATGGCCAGGCCGAGAGTCCGCAGGTCGCTCGTGCTCCAGGTGTTGTCCACCTGGATGAACCGGGCGAACGTGCCGATCACCTGGGCAAGCCGGATCGGGTTGGTGAACGTTCCCGACGACAGCACGGTGCCCAGCACGGTACGCAGGAAGTTCTGCTGTCGCTGGATGCGGGCGAAGTCACCTTCTGTCAGACCATGGCGGGTTCGGACGTACTGCAGAGCACGGTAGCCGCTCAGCGTCTGCCAGCCCTTGACCCACGTGACTCCCTGGACGTCGTCGGTGAACGTCCGCGGGATGTAGACGCGCACGCCACCGAGGACGTCGGTGAGGTCCTGGAAGCCGTTCCAGTCGATCATCGCCACGTGGTCAAGGTGCAGCCCGGTGAAGTCCTGAATCGTCTTGACGGCGAGCGCCGGACCGCCCCAGGAGAAGGCGGCGTTGATCTTCGCGTAGCCTCCGACGTCGCCGGGGTACGTCGGCACCTTCACCCAGCTGTCGCGCGGGATCGAGACGACCTGAGCCGACTGCCGGTTCGGTGGCAGATGCAGCACGATGATGGTGTCGCTGTTGTGCACGCCGCGGGTCCAGGAACCGTCAGCGAGGTCGTCGGCGACGGTTTGCTGGTCGGTGTCGTGGGAGCCGAGCACGAGGATGTTCAGCGGCTTGCCGGCGTCGGATGACGTCCCGTGCGGTCCCGGGATCTCGGTGATCCCGGCGTCGAAATGCCGGATGTTGCCCAGCTCATGGTTGAGGTACCACAGGAAGCTTGCTGTCGCAACGACCAGCACCAGCAAGATGGCGGCGAGCGACGTCAGCGCGAGGTGACGGCGCAGGAAGCCGCGCTGCATCGCGACCCTGGACTGAGCGACCATGTTCCCCCCGTTCCCCCCCGCAGAGATAGTAGCGCCGCACGATGGGGGCGTTGGCGTAGCGTCGACCAGGATGAGCAGCCCAGTGTCGCCGCACCGCGTCATGCACTCCTACTCCCGAACCGACCCGCTCGCCGGCCGGCAGGGACTCGCGCCGGGCACGGTCCGTCGGGTCATCGGGTTCGCGCGGCCGCACCGCCGCGCGCTGGGCTGGTTCCTGGCGCTGGTCGTGGTCGACGCACTGCTGGTGGTCGCGACCCCGTTGCTTTTCCGCAACATCATCGACGACGGTGTCTCGAAGGGCAACGGCCGCCTGGTCACCATCCTCGCCGCCGTCATCGCTGTCGTCGCGTTCGGTGAGGCGGCGCTCAACCTCGCCCAGCGGTGGTACTCCGCGCGCATCGGTGAGGGGCTGATCTACGACCTCCGTACGACGGTGTTCAGCCACGTGCAGCGGATGCCGATCGCCTTCTTCTCCCGCACTCACACCGGCGCCCTGGTCTCGCGCCTCAACAGCGACGTCATCGGCGCCCAGAGCGCGTTCACCTCGACTCTGTCCAACGTCGTGAGCAACGTGATCAGCCTGCTCCTCGTCGGGGCCACGATGCTCTACCTGTCCTGGCAGATCACCTTGCTGGCGCTCGTGATCCTGCCGGTGTTCATCTTCCCGGCGAAGTGGGCGGGCCGACGGCTCTCCAGCCTGACCCGGCAGCAGATGCAGACGAACGCGACGATGGCATCGATGGCCACCGAGCGCTTCCAGGTCGGCGGAGCGCTTCTCGTGACGCTGTTCGGCCGGCATGAGGAGGAGGACCAGGAATACGCCAGCCGGTCCCGGGTGGTGCGCGACCTCGGGGTCGAGATCGCGATGACGGGCCGGATCTTCTTCAGTGCGCTCACCCTCGTCGCGTCCCTCGCCACGGCCGTGGTCTACGGCGTCGGCGGGCACCTGGTGCTGTCTGGCAGCCTGTCGATCGGCACGCTGCTCGCGCTGGCGGCACTGATGGGCAGGCTGTACGGTCCGTTGACGTCGCTGTCCAATGTCCGCGTCGACATCATGACCGCGCTGGTCTCGTTCGAGCGGGTCTTCGAGGTGCTCGACCTCCGGCCGATGATCACCGAGCGGCCCGACGCCGTCGACCTGACCGGGCGGCCGGCCCGCGTGGTGTTCGAGGACGTCTCCTTCCGCTACCCGTCGGCCGACGAGGTGTCGCTCGCCAGCCTCGAGGCGCTGATGGTGAGCGACGCAGCCGGGACCCCCCAGAACGTCATCAAAGGGGTGTCGTTCGCAGTCGACCCGGGGCAGCTGGTGGCGCTGGTCGGGCCCTCCGGAGCCGGCAAGACCACACTGACCCACCTGGTCGCCAGGCTGTACGACGTGACCGGCGGCGCCGTCCGGGTAGGAGGGGTCGACGTTCGTGACGTAACGTTGGACTCGCTGCATGCCATGGTGGGATACGTCACGCAGGACGCCCACATGTTCCACGACACGATACGGGCGAACCTGCTCTACGCCCGGCCGGGCGCGAGTGACGACGATCTTGCCGCCGTCTTGCGAGCCGCTCAGATCTGGACCCTGGTGGAGTCGTTGCCCGACCGCCTGGAAACAGTGGTGGGGGAGCGGGGCTACCGGCTCAGCGGGGGAGAGCGCCAGCGCCTCGCGATCGCCCGGCTGCTCCTCAAGGCGCCGAGAATCATCATCCTCGATGAGGCGACCGCCCACCTGGACAGCGAGTCGGAGGCGACCGTCCAGCGTGCCCTGGACACGGCGCTGGCGGGCCGTACGTCGCTCGTCATCGCCCACCGGCTCTCGACGGTCCGAAACGCCGACCTGATCCTCGTTGTCGACGAGGGACGCATCGTCGAGCACGGCACCCACACTGAGCTGCTGCGAGCCGGCGGCCTCTACGCCGACCTGCACCGGACCCAGTTCAGCCAGGACGCGACCAGCGCGGTGGGGGCCGCCGGCTAGCAGGCAGAATGGCGGGATGGACCTCGGCCTGCAGGACCGCGTCTACATCGTCAGCGGGGGAAGCCGCGGGCTCGGCCGCGCGACGGCCGAGGCGCTCGTCGGCGAGGGCGCGAAGGTGGTGGTCTCCGGCAGGTCGGTCGACACCTTGCGGACGACCGTCGCCGAGCTCGGTGCCGCCAACGCCGTCGCGGTGGTCGCCGACAACACCGACCCGGAGACCCCGGGCCGGCTGATCGCGGCGGCCCTTGACGGCTTCGGCCAGCTGGACGGCGCGTTGGTCAGCGTCGGCGGTCCACCGGCCGGCCCGGTCATCGGCCGGACCGACGAGGAGTGGCGCCGCTACTTCGACAGCATCTTCTTGGGAGGGCTTCGCCTCGCGACGGCGGTCGCGGAGAAGCTCGCGCCGGGCGGCGCGATAGGTTTCGTCCTCTCCACGTCCGTGAAGCAGCCCATCGCCAATCTCGGCATGTCCAACGCGCTGCGCCCGGCGCTCGCGATGGCGGCCAAGACGATGGCTGACGAGCTGGGGCACCGCGGCATCCGGGTGTTCGGTCTGCTGCCCGGGCGGGTCGATACCGAGCGCGTGCAGGAGCTGGATGCGGCGAGCGACGACCCGGCAGACACCAAGCGCCGACAGCTGGCGACGATCCCGCTCGGGCGCTACGGCAGGCCGCAGGAGTTCGGAGCCGTCGCGGCGTTCCTGCTCTCGCCGGTCGCCGGCTACATCACGGGCGTGATGCTGCCGGTCGACGGAGGGATCACTCGCGCGTTGTGACGAAGCTGCTGGCGTCCAGGCCGTCCTCGGCATCGGCTCCGGGTCGCCACGGCGTGCGGCGCGGTCTGGGCGCCCGGCCGGTGTCCTTGTCGTGGATCGTCTCCCGGTACTCCGCCCACGCGAAGTAGCACCAGAACCCGAAGAACAGCAGCGCGAAGAACAGCCACTGGAAGCCGTAGAAGAAGCTGGGACCGCCGCTCAGGTCCGGCTCGCCGACGAGGGTCGGCGGGCGAGGGGACGGCGGACTCTCCTGTGTGAGCTCGACGAAGCCATCGACGAGCGGATAGGGCAAGCCTGGCGAGAGGGCGACTGCGGAGATGGCGCGCACGGATTCCTGGGAGGGCGTCACCTGATCGGCGCTGCCGCCGCTGTCGGCGCGGACCCATCCGCTGAGCGTCACCGGACCGCCCGCCGGTGGCGGCAGCTGCTGGGCGATGTTGCCGTTCGATGGTGCCGGAACCCAGCCTCGGTCCACCAGGACGGCCCGCCCGCCGTCCGTGACGAACGGCGTGACCACGTCCACCCCCGGGCTGCCTTGTCTCGTCCGGTAGAGGACCGCCACCTGATGGGCGGCGTCGTAGTGGCCGGTGGCGGTGACGGTGCGCCACTCCACCTCGGACGACGGCTCGGTCGTCGTACTCAGGAGCTTGTCGAGGGGGACGGGGGCGGCAGCGAGGTTTGCCCGCTCGAGGGCGTTGGCGTCTCTGCGCTGCTGGTAGCGGTCGAACTGCCACTGGCTCAGCCGCACGCAGGTGAAGCCGAGCACCACGACCACGAGGAGCAGGCTCAGCCATCGGGGCGTGAGAAGGAATCGCACCACAACGTCTCGACAGTACCTCCGTGCGATGTGGCTCGGCCGATGCGCTGCCGCGTAGGCTGGCCGGATGAACGCGTCGTCAGCCGGGCTGCCACTGCTCGACCGGTACGGCCGGACGGCGACGGACCTGCGCGTCTCGCTGACCGACAGGTGCAACCTGCGGTGCTCGTACTGCATGCCGGCCGAGGGTCTCGACTGGTTGCCGCGCGCCGACATCCTCTCCAACGACGAGGTAGTCCGCCTGATCGCCATCGCCGTCTCCCGGCTGGGCGTCGACGAGGTCCGGTTCACCGGCGGCGAGCCACTCATCCGGCCCGGCTTCGTCGACATCGTCGCCCGAACGGCTGCGCTGCGGCCGCGGCCGACGATCTCCGCGACGACGAACGGGATCGGCCTGGAGCGCACCGCCACAGCGCTGGCCGCTGCCGGCCTCGACCGTGTCAACGTCAGCCTCGACACGGCGCGCCCCGACACCTTCGCGGCGATCACGCGGAGGGACCGGTTCGCTGACGTCGTCCGCGGTCTTGCCGCCGCCGCACGGTCGGGGCTGGCCCCTGTCAAGGTCAACGCGGTGCTGCTGCGTGGCTCCAACGACGACCAGGCGGCGGAGCTGCTCCGCTGGTGTCTGGCGCGCGGCTATGAGCTGCGCTTCATCGAGCAGATGCCGCTCGATGCCCAGCACGGGTGGAGCCGCGAGGCGATGGTCACCGCCGACGAGATCCAGGCGTCGCTGGAGCGAGAGTTCGTGCTGACCCCCCATCCCGGCGAGCGCGGCAGCGCGCCGGCGGAGCTGTTCGAGGTGGACGGCGGACCTGGCACCGTCGGCATCATCGCGTCCGTCACCCGGCCCTTCTGCGGCGACTGCGACCGGGTCCGGCTGACCGCCGACGGCCAGGTCCGCAACTGCCTCTTCGCCCGCGAGGAGTCGGATCTGCGCAGCGCCCTTCGAGGCGGCGCTGACGACGACGAGGTGGCCGCGCGCTGGCGAGCTGCGATGTGGTCGAAGCGGCCCGGCCACGGGATCGACGACGAGTCCTTCCTGCAGCCGGCCCGCCCGATGAGCGCGATCGGCGGCTAGCGCCGCCCGGCCCCCGAAAAGCAGCCGACGCCGGGCACCCACGGGGGGAGGTTGCCCGGCGTCGACGACGTACTCCGCGAACGGAATGCGTACGGCCAGTCTCTCATGCCACGGAGTGACCTGTTACGTGACCGTCCTCTCACCTGGCAGCTGAGGAAGGTCGGACTGGAAGCTCTCCGGGCCGGCGGAATGACGCCCGTCGGCAGCGTTGGCCATGACGACGGCGAAATACGGGAGGACGAACGCGGCGGCGATGAGCACCCAACGCGCCGGTCCTGGCACGAGGATGGCGAGCACGAAGCAGGCGGTGCGAACGCCCATGGAGAAGAGATACTTGACCTCGCGCCGCCGGATGTCTGAACTCCGTCCCGAGCGGGCTGAGGTGATAACGATGGGTGCTTCGCGCTGCTGGCTCATGGCTGTCCTCTCGCCTCCACGGTACGCCGGCCTGCGGCGCCATTCGACTGAGGGCCGAGGTTTCGCACCACTCCCCGAGCCGGTAGCGTCGGGCGCCACAACAGCTCTGGGAGGAGCCAGCCGTGGGCAGGTCGGTCTTGGTCACGGGCGGCAACCGTGGCATCGGCAAGGCCATCGCCCAGGCTTTCACGGAGGCCGGCGACGACGTGGCGGTGACCTACCGCTCTGGCGAGCCGCCGCAAGGGTGTTACGCAGTGCGCTGCGACGTGACGGACACGGGGCAGGTGGAGGCTGCCTTCGCCTCCGTCGAGGCGGAGCAGGGGCCGGTCGAGGTGCTCGTTTCCAACGCCGGGATCACGCGGGACACGCTGCTGCTGCGGATGTCGGACGACGACTGGAGTGCCGTGCTCGACACCAACCTCACCGGGTCCTTCAAGGTCGTGAAGCGGGCGGCGAAGGGCATGCTCCGGCTCCGACGGGGTCGGATCATCCTGGTCTCGTCCGTCGTCGGGATGCTGGGCTCCGCCGGCCAGGTCAACTACGCGGCCAGCAAGTCCGGGCTCGTCGGGATGGCCCGGTCGATGGCGCGCGAGCTCGGCAGCCGGTCGATCACCACGAACGTGGTTGCGCCCGGGTTCGTCGAGACCGACATGACCGCTGAGCTGCCCGAGGCCAAGCGTGCCGAGTACCTGAAGGCCATCCCGTTGGGGCGCTCCACCACCAGCGAGGAGGTGGCTCGCGTGGTTCGCTGGCTTGCCTCCGACGAGGCCGGCTACATCACCGGCGCGGTGATCCCCGTAGACGGCGGGCTCGGGATGGGCCACTGAGAGGAGAGACATGGGCATTCTGGAGGGCAGGACGATCCTCGTCGCCGGCGTCACCATCGACGCGTCGATCGGCTTCGCCACCGCGAAGGTGGCGCAGGAGCAGGGCGCCACCGTGCTCATCTCCAACTTCGGTCGCGCGTTGTCGATCACCCGTCGTATCGCGAGGCGGCTGCCCACCGAGCCCGCCGTCCTGGAGATCGATGTCAGCGACGACGAGCACCTCGCGGGTCTGGCCGACCAGGTGCGCCAGCACGCGGACCATCTCGACGGGGTGGTGCACGCGATCGCCTACGGGAACCCGCAGACGATCCTGGGCGGGAAGTTCCTCCACGGGCCCTGGGCCGACGTCGCGCAGGCGCTCCGGGTGTCGGCGTACTCCCTGCAGGCTCTTGCGGTGTCGTGCCTGCCGCTGATGAGCGAGGGCGGGAGCATCGTCGGGCTGACCTTCGACGCGTCGGTGGCCTGGCCCGGCTACGACTGGATGGGCGTCGCCAAGGGAGCCCTGGAGTCGTGCAACCGCTACCTGGCTCGCGACCTGGGCGCCCACGGCATCCGCTGCAACCTGGTGAGCGCGGGTCCGCTCGAGACCCTCGCCGCGAAGGCGATACCGGGCTTCGACCAGTTCGAGGACGAGTGGTCCCGTCGGTCGCCGATCGGCTGGGACCAGCAGGACCTCGAGCCGACGGCGCGCGCCGTGGTGGCCCTGCTCAGTGACTTCTTCCCGAAGACGACCGGCGAAATCGTGCACGTCGACGGCGGTTACCACGCCATCGGAGCGTGAGGCCCCATGGCGCTCATCGAGACCGCGCTCACCCGACGGTTCGGGCTGACGATCCCCGTCGTCGCCGCACCCATGGCGGGCGTGGCCGATGGCCGGTTCGCGGCGGCCGCGAGCCGAGCCGGCGTCCTCGGGACCATCGGGGTTGGCGGCACGGAGTCCGGCCACTCGGTGCGACAGGAGACGGCGGTCGCGGCGGCGGCCGGTCTGCCCTACGGCGTCGGCCTGATGGCGTGGGCGCTCCCGGGCCACCGTGACCAGCTGGACGCCGTGCTGGCTGCGTCTCCCGCCCTCGTCTCGGTCAGCTTCGGCGACTACGCGCCGTACGTCGACGAGCTCCACAAGGCGGGCTGCGCCGTCGTCACCCAGGTGGGATCTGTCGAGCAGGCTCGCCGCGCGGAGGAGACCGGCGTCGACTTCGTGGTGAGCCGAGGCTCGGAAGGCGGGGGACACGGGTTCGACCTGGCGGCGACCCTTCCCCTGCTCCAGGCGGTCCTCGAGCGGGTCAACGTGCCCGTTCTGGCCGCCGGCGGAGTCGGCACGGCCCGCGGCCTCGCCGCGGTGCTGGCGGCCGGAGCGGCCGGGGCCTGGGTGGGTACGGCGTTCGTCAGCTGCCGCGAGACGGCCGTTGCGGACGACCAGGTGGCCCAGCTGGCTGATGCGGACGAGGGCTCGACGGCATACGGGCACGTTTTCGACATCGCATCGGCCATCGGATGGCCGACCGACATCGGAGGGCGCACGATCCGCAATGCGTTCTTCGACCGCTGGCGAGGGCACGAGGCCGAGCTTCCCTATGACGAGGAAGCGATCACAGCATTCCGCCGGGCGCCCGACCTGAGGGACTTCGCGACGATGCCGATCTACATCGGTCAAGGTGTCGGGTTGCTGGACGGCCGTCGTCCGGCGGTTGCCGACGTCGTTGGCCAGCTGGCCGGAGCAGCCACCCTGCTGAGGGACGCAGCACGCCTCGTCCCAGACCAGTAGGGGTCACCGTGGCATCCTCGCTGCAAGGGCGAGCGTATGCAATATCAACCCGGACCGACATAATGCATTAGGTGACACGGCAGCAGAACCGGCCCAGCGATGGCTGACGACGCGACCCTGGAGGCTGCCATAACGGCGGCCCTGGAGTCAGTCGACGACATGAGGGCCGTCCTCGGGGTCTGCGCTGCGTGTGCGGACTGGCTGCCCGCGGACGGAGCTGCGGTCACCGTCATGACCTCGGATGTGCAGAGGCAGACGATCTACGCGAGCGACAAGGTGATCGCCGGCTTCGAACAGGCGCAGTACGCGCTCGGCGAGGGCCCTAGCCTGCAAGCCTTCACCGACGGCCGCCCGGTCCTGGTGCCGTTCATGAGCGACTCTTCGATCGCGGCGCGATGGCCGGTTCTGGTGAGCGAGGTAGCAGCGCTACCGGTGGGTGCCGTCTTCTGCTTCCCGATGAGCTTCGGCGTCATCGATGTCGGTGTCGTCGCCTTCTACCGGCGACTCGCAGGACGGCTGAGCGCCGCGGAGGTCTCGATGGCGCTACGCACACTGGAGCTCACCACGCTCGCCCTCCTGGAGATCCGGGGGGGCGACGCAAGCGAGTTCCTGCTGGGCCGCTGGCTCGCGGTCGACGGACTGCAGCGCCGACAGGTGCATCAGGCCACCGGGATGCTGATGGGGCAGTTCGGCGTCCCCGCCGAAGCGGCCTTCGCCCGCTTGCGGGCACACGCGTTCGGGACGGGCAGAGACATCGAGCAGGTGGCCGCCGACATCGTCGAACGCCGCATCCGGTTGGACGTGGAAGAGATCTGACATGCGGGTACACGACACGACGTGCCCCATCGGTTGTAGGATCCACGCTGGGGGAGCTGGAAGGTGAGGAAGCATTGAATACGACAGCGCGAGAACGCGAGCTGGCGCGGGTGTTCGTGGAGCTCGCCGGCATGATGGTCGGGAACTTCGACGTAACGGACCTGCTGCAGCGGCTCGTCGAGCACAGTGTCTCGCTGTTGGAGGCCGACGCCGCAGGCCTGCTGCTCAGCGACCAGCGCGGCACCCTGCAGCTGATGGCTTCATCGTCGGAGGCCACCCGACTGCTCGAGCTCTTCCAGCTGCAGAGCCACGAAGGTCCGTGTCTGGACTGCTTTTCCAGCGGGCAGCAGGTCGGGGTGCCTAATCTGGAGGACATGGCGGACCGTTGGCCGAGGTTCGTGATGGCGGCCAGTGCACAGGGTTTTCGGGGCGTTCAGGCCGTCCCCTTGCGACTGCGCGACGAGGTCATCGGGGCGATGAACATCTTCAGCGTCGATCCCCGCACCTTCAGTGCGGACGAGCGCGGGCTCGCGCAGTCCCTCGCCGATGCGTCGACGATCGCGATCCTGCAGGAGCGCGTCCTCCAGCACAACCAGACGCTTGTCGAGCAGCTCCAAGGCGCCCTGAACAGCCGAGTCATCATCGAGCAGGCGAAGGGGTTGCTGGCAAGCGTAGGCACCCTGGACATGGACGAGGCCTACAACCAGCTCCGGCACATGGCGCGCAGCACGAACAGACGCCTTGCCGATGTGGCCCGCGACCTCGTCGAAGGGCGTATGGTGAGGTCAGGTCTCGACGACCCAGCAGCGAAGGAGACACGGCCCGACCCGGGCACCAGTCGGAGTTGAGCTCAGCGGGACTCTCAGGAAGCCGATGGTTGTGACGGATCGCAACAGCCTTGAAGCGGCAGTACAGGCCGTCGCATCGTCGCCTGGCGGCCCGTCGGACCTCAGCCAGACGCTGCTCAGCATCACCGAGACGGCCCGTCAGAGCATCGGTGGCGTCGACTTCGCCAGCATCACGATCCGGCACCGCAGCGGGCGGCTGGAGACGATGGCGCCTTCGAGCCCGTTGATGTACGTGGCGGACGGGCTGCAGTACGAGCTGAGCGAAGGACCGTGCTACGACGCCGTCACCGACGACCTGGTCGCGTACTGCCCTGATCTGGCCCATGACGGCCGATGGCCGCGCTTCGGCCCGCGAGCCGCGATCTTGGGCCTCGGCTCGTTGCTGGCCGTCCGGCTGGCTCATCCAGGCGCGACTTTCATGGCCCTCAACATGTACTCCGACCGCGTTGCCGCCTTCGGCGACCACCACAAGATCGTCGAGATCTTCCTCAGTGCGGGGTCCGCGACGGCCGGTCCCGGGCAGCCGGGAAAGACCCTGCGCGACGAGCTGACCGGCCGGACGTTGGTGGAGAACGCCACGGGAATCTTGATGCACCGACACGGTGTGGACGCCGAGCACGCCCTGCTGTTGCTGAGCGAGCTCGCTGACCGGCGTCGGTTCGGCTCGGACGCGTAGCTCCGCAGGCATGGTCGAGACAGGCACCCGACGGCTCATCGTCATGCGCCATGCCAAGACAGCGCAGGAAGCCAGCAGCGACCGGGCGCGCGAGCTCACCTCCCGGGGCCGAGCCGATGCGAAGTCCGCGGGACGGTGGATGCGCGAGGAGGGCATCGAGCCCGACCTCGTGCTCGTCTCGTCCGCTGCGCGGGCGCGCGCCACGGCCGACCTCGTGGTCGCGGAGCTGGCCGAGGCGCCGGAGGTCCGGGTAGTCGAGGAGCTCTACAGCGCTTCGGCCGAGGAGGTGCTCGAGATCGTCACCGGTGTCGAGAGCACGCGTCGCGCGGTGCTGGTGGTCGGGCACAACCCGACCATGGAGGAGGTGGCGCAGCTGCTGCCGGACCAGGAGGCACCGGAAGCAGCGGCGCACCTCCCGACCGCCGGGGTCGTCGTGCTGGCGGTCACCGAGGACTGGCACCGGCTCAGGGCCGGCTCCGCGGAGCTTGTCAGTGTCCACGTGGCGCGCGGCTAGCTCACACGGCTGGGCGTGGCGTCT
>JBBQKY010000036.1:0-16538 GCA_038327385.1 Propionibacteriales bacterium | reverse complement strand
CTTCTCGGACGAGACGTCAACCTACCGGCGGCTGCCTGCGCCGACGGCACACTCAACACGAAAGAGGGATCACATGCTCAGCCAGGAGCAGCTACAGAATGTCCTCGGTGAGACCGCCTACGGGTCCGACGGGGAGAAGCTCGGGAAGGTGGCGCGAGTCTTCTTGGACAACGCCTCGGGGGCTCCCGAGTGGGTCACGGTGCAGACAGGTCTGTTCGGGACTCGAGAGAGCTTCGTACCCGCCGGCGATGCGGTGCTCGGGGAGGAGGGGCTGACGCTGCCCTTCGCCAAGGACGCCGTCAAGGACGCGCCACAGGTCAACGCTGAGCAGGGCGAGCTGTCTCCCGAGGAGGAGGCCGAGCTCTACCGGCACTACCAGCTCGACTACACGACCAATACGGCGGACAGCAGCGCGAGCACCGGTACGGGCGAGACTGCGGACGCGTCCACCACCGACGTCCAGACCACCGACGACGCGATGACCCTGTCGGAGGAGCGGCTGCGGGTCGGCACCGAGAAGGTTGCCACCGGCCGGGTCCGACTACGCAAGTACATCGTGACGGAGGAGCAGACCATCACGGTGCCGGTGACGCGTGAGGAGGTGCGCCTCGAGCGCGTCCCGATCACCGATGGCAACGTCGATGAGGCGACCGACGGAATCGACCTGGGCGAGGCCGAACACGAGGTCGTCCTCACCGAGGAGCGGGTCGTCGTGACCAAGGAGACGGTGCCGGTGGAGCGCGTCGCGCTCGCGAAGGAGACGATCACCGAGGACCAGCAGGTGACAGAGCAGGTCCGCAAGGAGCGCATCGAGACCGAAGGCGACGTCGCCGGCGCCGACGACATCAGCTGAGGTGCACGGCGTCGAAGTGCGTGGTCGTCAACCGGACCCGCACTTCGACGTCGTCACCTACCGCGGGCGGATCGGCATCCGCCGGCAGGAAGATCATGCTCACCTGCATGTGGGGAGGTTCGACGAACCAGCGTCGCCTACCGTCGACGATGTACGGCGACAGGGTCCGCCCGGCAGCGTCGAGCCCGCCCCTTGCCACCGCCATAGCCCGCTGCCGGGGTGAGACGGCGGCGGTGGGCGCTTCGAGCCCGATGCCGTGGGCGGTGCCGCCGGAGACGATGAGAAGACTGCCGTCGCGGGTGATGCGCCGCTGCCGGTACCCCACGCGGTCCCCACGTCGTACGCGGTGGACGTCGAGCACTGCCGCCTTGACGGACAGGCAGCTGGGGTTGCCAAGCCACAGCTCGGTGCCGATCCGGGGAAGCAGCTCGATACTGGGGTGCCTGAGCTGGAGGTCGTCGATCTCGGCCCGTCCGAGGTGCGAGAGGTACCAGCGCGGTGAGGGCGCCGCGGCCAGCCAGGTCTCCACCTCCGCTGCGTAGCTGGCGCCGATCGGGAGGTGGAGGGCGTGCCCCTCGATCCGGACCCCTCGTGCTGTCCGGCGCGCGGCGACCAGGTCGGGTGGAGCGAACCCGTGGCGGCGCATCGACGTGAGCCCCTCGAGGAGGACCCGTGGCGACTGAGCCGTCACAGCGAGCGCGGCCAGGTCCGCCTCACGGCCGACCGTGTGGATGACCCGCGCGCCGTAGCGAGCGTCTGTGACGAACGGTCGCCAGGGCTGCAGGACGATGACATCGCCGCTGAACCGCTGGAAGACCTCTGGCACCTCCCGGTAGGTGCCGACCGCGATCGCCGAGCATCGCAGCCACTCGGCCCGGCGCGCCAGGCTGGCCAGACCGAACCCGTACCCGTTGCCCTTGGCCACCGGAACGATCCCCGGGTACGACGAAGCCGTTGCCCGCAGGTGAGCCCGCCACCGCGGCCCGTCGACGTACAGGTCCAGACCCATCGGACCGGCCTACCGGCGGCTCATGTAGACGTCAAAGGCCTTGTACAGCAGGCGGTTCAGCGGCAAATCCCACTCACCGACGTACTCGACGGCACACCCGCCGGTCCCCACCTTGAACTGGATCAGCCCGATGTGGGGGTCGTCAGCCAGCAGGGTGTCGGTGATCCCACGTAGGTCGTAGACCTCCGCGCCCATCGCCAGCGAGTCTCGCATCATCTGCCATTGCACGGCGTTTGAGCCGCGGACCTCGCGCTTGGCGGTCGACGACGCTCCGTAGGAGTACCAGGTATGGACACCGACGCGGACCATGGTGGTCGCAGCGACGAGATCCCCCTCGTGATGGGCGAGGTAGAGCCGCACGCGTTCGGGGTCCTCTGCTTGCATGGCGGCGAACATCTGCTCGAAGTAGCTCAGCGGACGGGGGGTGAAGCCGTCCCGGGTCGCCGTCTCGACATACAGGTGATGGAAGGCGCCGAGGCTCGCGGCGGACCCGAGGCTGACCTGCACACCGGACTTGTCGGCCTTCTTGATGTTTCGACGCCACAGCTGGTTCATGCCCGCGAGGACGTCTGCCTCGTCCCGTCCAGCCAGCGGAACCTGGAAGACGTACTGGGGCTGGCCGGCCGAGAAGCCCTCAGCGATCGCCTGGGGGCGCCACCCACCGGCTCGCAGCGTCGCCTCGACGCGCTGACCTACCTGGTTGCGCGAGTCGGGCGGCACGTTGCCAAGCCGGCGGTGAGCCGTGTCCGCGATCGCCTGCTTGAGCGTCTCGGCGCTCCACGTGCGCGTGGTAACCGGCGGACCCATCCGGATCCCGAAAGCACCGCGACCCCGCACGTGCCGGGTCATCGCTGCGAGCATCTCCGTCAGCGTGGAGTCGGACCAGTCGAGGACCGGTCCCTCGGGAAGGTAGGCGAGAGACCGGTCGATCACCGGCAGCTTGCGGTAGAGGACAAGTCCGACCCCGACGATCTCGTCGCCGCGAAGCCAGCCGATCGACTCCGGGCGCCACTCGCGCTTGACCGCTCCCCACGCAGGTGTCTGCAGGAAGCTGGCGCTGCCCTGCTTCTCGATGTAGTCCAGGTGCTCGGCCGTGCTGATCGTGCGTACGGCGAGCGGGCTCACGCCCGGCAACGCTACCGGAACGGGCTCGCCGGCCCGGGCTGCCCGACCGGGAGTCAGCGGTCCTCGGTACGGCGGGTGGCTCGCCACAGGCTGTAGGGCAGCAGCACGACCACCGCCAGCGGCACGATCCACCAGGTCGCGGACGTGGACCGGCTCACGACGTACGTGACTGCTAGGGCGAGCGCAACGCCCGTCGCTACCCGCCAGTCGTCGCCGACGACGAAGTCGTACCAAAACGCGGCGAAGTCCCGCAGTCTCGCGGTCATGATGTCGCCGCTGGGGCAAGGCGTCGTGCGCCGTCATCCTGCAGGGTGCGCCGCCGGCGAAGCAGCGCGATCAAGGCGAAAGCGAAGGCAGCCACCGCCACGACCAAGACCGGCAGCGCGGCGTCCCCGCCCGGCCAGTCGGCCCCCGCCCCCTCGGCCCCCCAGAAAGTGCCGAAGGAGGTCAGCATCACGCCGACGACCAGCTTCAGCGTGTTCTCGGGCACGCGCGCCAGCGGCGCCCGGACGGCGACGGCCGCTGCGACCACGACGCCGACGGCTGCGAGCGCCGCCACGGACGCCAGGGGCACGTCGTGCTGGTTGGTGCCGAACGTCAGCACGATGAAGGCGACCTCGAGCCCTTCCAGGACGACGCCCTTGAAGGACACCGTGAAGGCGTACCAGTCGGGCACGCCGGGCCGCTTCTCGACGACGACGGCGCTGGCAGCGGCGACTTCCTTGGAGTAGATCGCATCCTCGTCGTGCAGGGCCTTGTACCCGCTGGCGCGCAGGATGGACTTGCGAAGCCACTGCAGACCGAAGATGAGCAGCAGGCCGCCGACCACGAGCCGCAGGCTGCGCAGCGGGATCAGCGTGAGGGCGGGACCCAAGGCGGCAACCGTCACGGCAAGCACGCCGACCCCGCCTAGCACTCCGAGACCGGCTGAGCGCCAGTCCCGTGCCGTGCCCATGGCCAGGACGATGGTGGCGGCCTCCACGGCCTCCACGGCGCACGCCAGGAACACGGCGAGAAACAGCGCTCCGGAGCCCATAGCGCCTGCGATCCTACCCGCGCCTCTCGAGGTCGCCCCGCCCGACGCCTGCACGGCGCGAACTCCATGACGGCTGGTGCGCATCCCACCCGACAATCCCCGATTGATCCGCGATTGCGGCACGGCGTCGGCGTGGCGTCGGCGTGTTGTGGGCGTGATCCCCCAATCCCCGAAAATCGGCGATTGCGGGGTCTCGGGGCGGTCAGTCGAGGTGAGCGCGCAGCCAGGCGATGTCGTCGCCCTGTCCCTGTGCACCACCCGGCGTCTCACAGACGACCGGGGCGCCGGCGGCCTGCACGACGGCGACCAGGTCTGCAGGGGCGATGGTGCCGGAGCCGAAGTTCGCGTGCCGGTCGGCTCCGGAGTCGAAGGCGTCGCGAGAGTCGTTGGCGTGCACCAGGTCGATGCGCCCGGTAATCGCCAGCACCCGCTCGACGAGAGCGGTGAGCTCCTCGCCGCCAGCGTGGGCATGGCAGGTGTCGAGACAGAACCCGACGGTGTCGGACCCTTCAGCTCCCTCGATCGCGTCCCACATCCGCGCGATGCGTTCGAGCCGACGCGCCATCGCGTTGTCGCCGCCGGCGGTGTTCTCGATCAGCAGCGGCACCGGCATGTCCAGCCGGTCGATGCACTTGCGCCAGTTGTCGAAACCGATCGCGGGATCGTCGTCCTTGGACACATGGCCGCCGTGCACGATGACGCCCTTGGCGCCGATCTCCGCGGCGGCGTGGACGGTCTGCTGCAGCAGCTTGCGGGACGGGATGCGGATGCGGTTGTTGGTCGTGGCGACATTGAGCACGTACGGCGCGTGCACGTACAGGTCGATGCCGGCAGCCTCAGCCGCCGCCTCGAGTGCGGCGGGTCCGCCCGCGTAGCGAACCACGGGGCCTTTCCAGCCCTGCGGGTCCCCGAGGAAGAACTGCGACAACGTCGCCTTGCGCGCCTCCGCCTCGGCGATGGGATCCGTCTGGTCGACGTGTCCGCCGATGATGAGCTCAGCCATGGCCTCAGCCTATGACTGCGCTCGGACAGCCGGCTCCACATGCTGACCGGGATATCGGGCTTCACACCAGGGTGGCATCGGTCAATCCGCCGTCGATGACGAGTGCTTGACCGTCGCGCAAGGCCCAGAACGTCACCTGCTCGCGTCGGTAGCGCTCCGCCACCGCCGCTACCAGCTCCGTCTCCGGGTGACCTGGGCTGTCGAGATGCGGGACGAACGGCCTGTCCAGCACAGCGAGCCCTTCGTAGATCGGCGCCACGTCGTAGATGCGGCGGACCTCGTCGGGGTCGTCGCAGAGCTCGAGACCGGAGAGGCTCGGCGCGAGCACACAGGGTCCGGCGCTGTATCCCGCGTACACGAGCGCGTCCTCGGTCACGAGGCGCGGGATCACCCTCTCGGCCCCGCTTCGGCGCATCGTGTAGCGCAGCGTGAAGGCGTTGCCACCACGCACCCACAGCGCCGCGTAGGCGCGCAGGTCGTCTTCCAGCTCGTCGCCCTCGGCCCGGTAGTCGCGAAGGTCCAGCTCGTGCGGCTCGAGGCCGAGCCCGGCCAGGGCCGCCAGCTCCGCCCGCACGCCGTCGCTGCGCCGCACGGGGTCGTCGCCACCGTCGATGGCGTTCGCGACGACGGCCACCGCTGGCGGGCGACCGTCGCGCCGTACCAGCTCGACGAGCCGCTCAGGATGCTCGCCGAGCCGGAAGGACGAGAGGTGAGCCGCATGGTTCCTGCTTTCTCGCACCATCTCGTGTCCCGGCCTGCCGGAGCTGCCCGGCAAACCTCAGGGACCCGTCAGGGGTAAACCCCATCGCGGTCGGCTGCGGGCGTCCAATAGCGTGGGAACGCGAAGCCGACAACATCCATGAGCTTGACTGTGAATGCATCCGAGGAGACCTGAACGAGTATGTCTGACTCCACCGCCACGGCGCTGGGCGGTGCCGAGACGCCGCCCGCCGCCAGAGCCGTCGATCTTCGCAAGCTGTACGGCGAGGGCGCGGCCACCATCGCGGCCCTCGACGGCGTGAGCGTAAACTTCATGACCGCTGAGTACACCGCCGTGATGGGGCCGTCGGGGTCCGGCAAGTCGACGTTGATGCACTGCCTGGCGGCACTGGACACGGCCACGTCGGGGGAGGTGTACGTCGGCGAGCAGGACCTTGCGCAGCTCGACGACAAGGACCTGACCACGTTGCGCCGGGACAAGATCGGGTTCGTCTTCCAGTCGTACAACCTCGTTCCGACGTTGTCGGCCGAGGAGAACATCCTGCTGCCGCTGTCGATCGCCGGTCGCAAGCCGGACCAGAAGTGGTTCGACACCATCATCAGGACCGTCGACCTGGAGTCGCGGCTGAAGCACCGGCCCAGCCAGCTGTCCGGCGGCCAGCAGCAGCGGGTGGCGTGTGCTCGGGCGCTGGTGTCACAGCCGGAGATCGTCTTCGCTGACGAGCCGACGGGCAACCTGGACTCGGCTGCCAGTGCGGAGATCCTCGAGTTCCTCCGCACGAGCGTCGACCAGTACGGCCAGACGATCGTGATGGTCACCCACGACCCGCTCGCGGCGTCGTACACCGACCGGGTGGTGTTCCTCGCGGACGGACGCGTCGTGGACGAGCTCCGTTCGCCAACGGCGGACCGCGTGCTCGAGAAGATGAAGCAGCTGTCGCCCCGGCTGAGCGCCCCTGCCGCTGTGGAGGGCTGACGCCATGTGGCGGGTGACCTGGCGCAACCTGTTCGCGCGCAAGGTGCGGCTGCTGCTGAGCGGCTTCGCGATCGTTCTCGGGGTCGCCTTCGTCGCCGGGTCGTTCATCCTCACCGACACCATCAAGGACGCCTTCACCGGCATCATCAGAGGCTCGACACCGGACGTGCAGGTGGCGCCCAAGGGGGCCGGGGACTTCACGTCCGGGTCCGACTCCCGGACCATCCCGGCTTCGGTCGTCACCGACCTCGAGCGGCTGCCGCAGGCTGCGGCCGTTGACGGCGGCAGCTCGGTGCAGGGCGTCTACGTCTTGGACAAGGACCACAAAGTGGTCAGCGGCGGGGGTGCGCCGGGGCTCGCCTTCGACTTCGGCCGGACGCGCGCCATCACAGGAAACCCCATCGTGACGATCGTCGACGGCTCCGCACCTGTGGGGATCGGCGAGGTAGCACTCGACCAGCAGACCGCCGACAAGGCAGGCTACTCCGTCGGCGACACGGTAGCGCTGGTGACGCCCGGCCCGAAGCCGCAGATGACCGTGCGGCTGAGCGGCATCGTCAGGTTCGGGCAGACCGGGAACGCCGGCGGCGCGACCCTCACGATCTTCGGGCAGCGGGCGATCCAGCAGCTGTTCTTCGGTGGCAGGAACGTCTTCACCGACATTTCGCTGACCGCCAAACCCGGTGTGTCCCAGCAGCAGCTGGCCGACGCCGCCCAGAAGCTTCTCCCCGCTGGCATCCTGGCCCGCACCGGCGACGAGGTCGCCTCCGAGGGGGAGAAGGCGATCAACCAGGTCCTCAGCTTCCTGAACTACTTCCTGCTCACGTTTGCTGCCATCTCGCTCGTCGTCGGCATCTTCTTGATCGTCAACACCTTCTCGATCCTGGTGGCGCAACGCAGCCGCGAGCTGGCGCTGCTCCGGGCCATGGGCGCCTCCAAGAGACAGGTGAACAGGTCCGTGCTGGCGGAGGCCTTCGTCGTGGGGTTGGTCGGGACGACCGCCGGGGTGGGCGTCGGCTACCTGCTGGCGATGGCGCTGAGATGGATCTTCGGGAAGATCGGGCTCGACCTCACCGGCGTACCGATGCCCGTCTCCCCTCGGACCGTGATCGCCGCCTACCTCGCGGGGATGGTCACCACACTGATCGCGGCCTACCTTCCCGCGCGTCGAGCGGGTCGCATCTCACCGGTCGCGGCGATGCGCGACGAGGTGGCCCTTCCGGAGTCGTCGATGCGCCGGCGGATGGTCGTCGGTGTCGGGCTGGTCGTGGTCGGTGCAGCCGCTGCAGTGGCCGGCTTCCTCGGCTCCGGTGGAACCGGGCTGCTGGGGATCGGCCTCGGAGCGCTCGCCATCCTCGTCGGTATCGCGCTCATGAGCGCGGTGCTCGGGCGGCCGGTCATCCTGCTGCTCGGGATGCTCTACCGCCGGTTGTTCGGCTCGGTCGGCCAGCTCGCCACCCAGAACTCGTTGCGGAACCCTCGTCGTACCGCAGCAACCGCGAGCGCACTGATGATCGGGCTGGCACTGGTGGCCACGATGTCGATCCTCGGTCAGTCGGCCAAGGCCAGCACCGACAAGGCGATCAGTGACACCTTGACGGCCGACTTCGTGGTGTCCAACATCGTGGGTACGCCGTTCTCCCCAACGATCGCGAAGGAGATCAGGCAGCAGCCCGGCGTCCAGACGGTCGCGGAGTTCAGGTCCGCCAACGGTGAGATCAACGGGGACCAGGTGTATCTCGGCGCCGCCGACCCGGCGCAGCTGCAACAGGCTCTCGTCATCCCGATGCAGTCGGGAGGCGTCGGAGCGCTCGCCGACGACACGATACTCGTGGACAAGTCCGCCGCCAGCCAGCATGGCTATCACCTCGGTGATGTCGTCCCGTTGAAGCTGCAGGGCGGCACTCAGCGGTTGAAGGTGGCCGGTGTCTTCTCCGCGTCGGCGGCGGTGCCGGCGAACTACCTCGTGACGCTGAACGCGCTCGCCAAGGGTGCCCTCGCGCCCCAGGACTCGCTGCTGTTCATCACGCCGAAGCGGGGGGTCTCGGCCAGCACCCTGCACGACCAGGTCGACCCGATCACCAAGAACCTGCCGACAGTCACGCTCCAGGACCCGCAAGGGTTCGCGAGCGCGCAAAGCCAGCAGATCAACCAGTTCCTCTACATGATCTACGCCCTACTGGCGTTCTCGATTCTCATCGCTGCCCTTGGCATCGTGAACACGCTGGCGCTGTCGGTCATCGAGCGGACGCGGGAGGTGGGCCTGCTGCGTGCGATCGGGCTCAGCCGTCGCCAGCTGCGCCGGATGGTGCGTCTGGAGTCCATCGCGATCGCGGTGCTCGGAGCGGTGCTGGGGGTGCTGATCGGCATCGCCTTCGGTGTCTCCTTGGTGGAGGCTCTGAGCGACCAGGGACTGGACGTCCTCGCGGTGCCGTGGCTGCAGATCGTGGTGTTCGTGCTGCTCGCTGCGCTGATCGGCGTACTGGCTGCCTGGCTGCCGGCACGGCGAGCCGCCAAGCTGAACGT
The DNA here is from genome assembly GCA_038327385.1 of Propionibacteriales bacterium. Classification (GTDB taxonomy): domain Bacteria; phylum Actinomycetota; class Actinomycetes; order Propionibacteriales; family Nocardioidaceae; genus JAWWPG01. The sequence continues at coordinate 7,290 of JBBQKY010000036.1, read as the reverse complement.
GCTCGACGCCATCTCCACCGAGTGAGCCCTGCACCGGTCAGCCAATGCGGAGCGGCTCGCCGGAGGCGTGGCCGGTCGACGTGCGCAGCCTGTGGATGACGATTTCAGGCGGCTGGCGACCGCTGCTAGCCTAGGCATCTGCAGAGCCGGCCGGACGCCGGCCATGCGCCACCCGGAAGGTGCGGGTGTGGCCTCCTGTCACGGAGAGACCGTGACCGCCAAGTCCACAGGAGGTGGATGCCCGCTATGCGGAACTACGAGCTCATGGTGATCCTCGATCCCGACCTCGAGGAGCGGACGGTCGAGCCGTCCCTGGAGACCTACCTCAACGTCGTCCGCCAGGACGGCGGCAGCGTCGAGTCCGTCGAGGTGTGGGGCCGCCGCCGGCTGGCATACGAGGTGAACAAGAAGACCGAAGGCATCTATGCCGTTGTGACACTGTCGGCGGAGCCTGCGACCGTCAAGGAGCTCGACCGACAGCTGGGACTCAACGAGTCGGTCATGCGCACCAAGGTGCTTCGGCCCGAAGTGCACTGATCGGCGCTCACCGCACTGACCTGAACCGGGAGGCTGCCCATGGCGGGCGAGACCATGATCACTGTCGTCGGAAACCTTACCGACGACCCCGACCTTCGATTCACCCCGTCCGGGGCTGCCGTTGCCAACTTCACGGTTGCTTCGACGCCGCGGTTCTTCGACAAGCAGACCAACGAGTGGAAGGACGGCGATGCGCTGTTCCTGCGCTGCTCGATCTGGCGCCAGGCGGCGGAGAACGTTGCTGAGTCACTGCACCGTGGCACGCGCGTGATCGTGTCGGGGCGGCTGCGACAACGGTCGTACGAGACCCGTGAAGGTGAGAAGCGGACCGTCGTCGAGCTCGACGTGGACGAGGTCGGTCCGTCGCTCAAGTACGCGACGGCGAAGACCACGAAGACCAGTCGCTCCGGCGGTCCTTCCGCTTCCAACGAGGGTGCCAGCAACAATGCGGCGGACCCGTGGGCCACCGGCTCGGGGAACCAGGGTGGGCAGCAGGCCAGCTCCAACGACCCGTGGGCTACTCCGGTCGGTGGTTCCGATGAGCCACCGTTCTGAGACCCGCCGTCACGTCCAGATGACCAGACCATTCCGGCTCCGCCGGGCTCGATGAAGGAGAGCACCACAATGGCCAAACCGATTGTGCGCAAACCGAAGAAAAAGGTGTGCGCGTTCTGCAAGGACAAGGCGACGTACGTGGACTACAAGGACACGCCGCTGTTACGCAAGTTCATCTCGGACCGGGGCAAGATCCGCGCTCGTCGAGTGACGGGCAACTGCACACAGCATCAGCGCGACGTAGCCATGGCCATCAAGAACGCCCGCGAGATGGCGCTGCTTCCCTACACGTCCACCGCCCGCTGAGAGGCCGCCTGCCATGAAGCTCATCTTGACTCAGGAAGTCTCGAACCTCGGGGCGCCGGGTGACGTCGTGGACGTCAAGGACGGCTACGGCCGCAACTACCTCATGCCACGCGGGTTCGCCATCGGCTGGACGCGTGGAGCGCAGAAGCAGATCGACTCGATCAAGAAGGCCCGGTCGGTACGCACCGTCCGTGATCAGAGCCACGCTGACGAGATCAAGGCGCAGCTCGAGGCGCTGAACGTCAGGGTCGAATCGCAGGCCGGTTCTTCGGGTCGTCTCTTCGGTGCCCTGACGGTTGCGGAGATCGTGGCCGCCGTGAAGCGCGCCGGCGGACCCGACATCGACAAGCGCCGCATCGAGGTCGGCAACCCGATCAAGTCCCTGGGCCCGCACCAGGTGTCAGTCAAGGTCCACGACGATGTGACCGCCACGCTGAGTCTCGAGGTTGTCGCCTCCTAGCATCATGACACTGGTGGCCGCCGGCGGCTCCTCAGGCCGACCGATGACCGGCCCCGAGCACGAGCCAGCTGTCCCTGCGCTCGCGCCACAGCAGGGTCGTCAACCGGACGAGCATGAACGCGGTGAACGCCCACCACAGCCAGGCCAGACCGAGCCCCAGCCACATCACAGCGAGGGCGAGGGGCGCGAAGACCACGACCGTGACGACCCCGGCCGTTGCGAGGTAGCGTCCGTCCCCGGCGCCGATGAGCACGCCATCGAGGACGAACACCAGGCCGGCGACCGGCTGTTGGACGGCGACGATCAGCAGCACGCTCGAAAGAAGGTGCTGGACGTCGGAGTCAGAGGTGAAGAGGGGTACGACGAGCGGCCGAGCCAGCGCGACGAGCGCTCCTGAGATGATGCCGCTGACCAGTCCCCACTGCATCATCCGGCGAGTGGCGGCACGGGCCGACCGGGCGTTGCTGGCGCCGAGAAGACGTCCGGTGATCGCTTGTCCGGCGATGGCGATCGCGTCAAGGGCGAACGCCAGGAATGTCCAGAGCGTGAAGGCCACCTGGTGAGCGGCGATCGCCGTCGTGGAGATGGCAGCCGCGACGTAGATGGCAATGAGCAGTGCGACTCGCAGCGTCAGGGTCCGAACGAGTAGCGGCATCCCTGCCGCGAAGGCCTTCAGGATGCCGTCCACATGAGGTGCCAGCCTTGCGTCGTAGCGACGCGCGGTCCGAGCCACCACGATCATCAGGACGGCGGCGGCTCCAGCCTGCGCGATCAGGCTGCCCGCAGCCGAGCCGACGATCCCCCATTGGAGGCCGTAGACCAGGGCGAGGTTCAGCGCGATGTTCGCGAGGTTGGCGATGACCGCGACGACGAGCGGAGTCCGGGTGTCCTGTAACCCGCGGAGTACGCCGGTCGCAGCCAACATCAGCAGCAGCGCCGGGATGCCTGCGGACGCGATGTGCAGGTAGCTGACTGCGAACCAGCGCACCGAGGGATCCGAGGTCAGTGCGCCAACGAGCGTCGAGCTGAGAAGCCAGCAGCCGATGCCGGCGAGCGCGCCGATGACCGCAGCGAGCCACATCCCGTCGATTCCGGATGCCAGCGCCGAGTCGCGAGCACCAGCTCCGACGCTACGGGCTACCACCGACGTCGTGCCGTACGCGAGGAAGATGAAGAGGCCGACTGCAGTCTGGACCACCGCCCCCGAGATGCCCAGCGCGGCCAGCTGAGCCGTCCCGAGATGCCCGACGATGGCGGAGTCCGCCAGGAGGAAGAGCGGCTCGCAGACGAGTGCTGCGAAGGCGGGGACGGCAAGCCTGGCGATCTCGACATCGAGCGTACGACGGGCGGCTCGTCGAGTCTCGGCGGTAGGGGATATGTCCAGCGGGACGGGTGGGCCCGTTGTCAACGGAGCGCACCAACACGCCGACAACTATTTTTCCTCCACATCTGAGTCAGGCTATCGTGCCTGTTCAGCGGCTATGTGCCGCCATCCGCCCTCCGGATATCCACAGGTGTACACCCAGGCTGTGCACATCTTTACGGGGGTTGCCCACAGGCACGGGCGAGTGCTGCACAGGGGCTGTTGACCGGCCCCTGTTGCCACTCGGCAAGAAGCCGTAACGTCACCTTGTCGGGCCAAGACGAATGCCCAGCTTCGCCGGACAAGGATCGCGGTCCTTGTCGGTGGCCACACCTACCATCGCAGTTGACTGCCCATGGTGCGCCCACGTCAGGAGCCTTGTTGAGCATCGCCGAGTTCCCCGGCCCGTCCGCGCTCCGTGACGACGACTTCGGGCCCGCGAGCGCTCCGGGGCTGGTGCCTCCGCAGGACGAGGACGCCGAGCAGTCCGTTCTGGGCGCGATGCTGCTGAGCAAGGACGCCATCGCCGATGTCGTCGAAGTCATTCGTGGGTCGGACTTCTACCGTCCGGCGCACGAGCTGATCTACGACGCGGTGCTGGACCTCTATGGCCGCGGTGAGCCGGTGGACGCCATCACGGTCTCGGCGGAGCTGACCCGGGCCGGCGACCTCGCCCGTGTCGGTGGGGGTGTCTACATCCACACGCTGGTCGCTGGTGTCCCGGTGACAGCCAACGCCGGCTACTACGCCGCGATCGTGCGGGAGAAGGCGATCCTGCGCCGGCTGGTGACCGCCGGCACGAAGATCGTCCAGCTGGGCTATGCAGCGCAGGGCCAGGTCGACGACGTCGTCGACAGGGCCCAGGCCGAGGTCTACTCCGTGACTGACCGGCGGGCGTCGGAGGACTACGCGCCGCTGTCCGACATCATGGAGCTCACGATCGACGAGCTCGAGGCGATCGGCAACCGCGACGGCGCTATGGCCGGGGTGCCGACCGGCTTCGCGGAGCTCGACGACCTCACCAACGGCTTGCATCCGGGTCAGATGGTGATAGTTGCCGCTAGACCCGCGGTCGGCAAGTCAACCCTGGGATTGGATATTGCGAGGTCGGCATCCATTCGGCACGGGCTTGCCAGTTGCATCTTCTCGCTGGAGATGAGCCGTACCGAGATCACCATGCGGCTGCTGTCGGCGGAGGCTCGCATTCCGCTCAACCACATGCGAAACGGCAAGATGAGCGACGACGACTGGAACAAGCTGGTCCGCAAGATGGGAGAGGTCTCGGAGGCTCCGCTCTTCATCGACGACTCGCCCAACCTCACGATGATGGAGATCAGGGCCAAGGCCCGGCGGCTCAAGCAGCGGCACGACCTCCGCCTCATCGTCGTCGACTACCTGCAGCTGATGACCTCCGGCAAGAAGGTCGAGTCACGCCAGGTGGAGGTGTCGGAGTTCTCCCGGCAGATCAAGCTGCTCGCCAAGGAGCTCGAGGTTCCTGTGGTGGCGATATCGCAGCTCAACCGCGGATCCGAGCAGCGGACGTCAAAGCGCCCGTTATTGTCGGATCTCCGCGAGAGCGGGAGCCTGGAGCAAGATTCGGATATGGTCATTCTCCTGCACAGGGAAGATATGTATGAAAAGGAGTCAACTCGGCCGGGTGAGGCAGACCTGATCGTCGCGAAACACCGGAACGGCCCCACTGCTGACTTGGTGCTGGCCTTCCAAGGCCACTACTCCCGCTTCGTCGACATGGCCCAGAGCTGAGCTTCAGCCCCCGACGGACTCACGAAACGCGAAGCGGGAGCGTCTACCAGCTGTGGCATCGATTCCGTTCGAGAAGATCGTGACCGAGCACGGGGCGACCGTGCTCAGGGTCTGCCGTGTTGTCCTCGGACCTGCGGACGCCGAGGATGCCTGGTCGGAGACGTTCCTCTCGGCCTTGCGCGCCTACCCCGGCCTCCGGCCGGGAAGCAACGTCGAGGCATGGCTGGTCACGATCGCCAAGCACAAAGCCATTGACCAGCATCGCCAGCGACAGCGGGCGCCGGTTCCCATGGAGACCCTTCCACAGATGAGGAATCCGCCGCTCGAGGAGGAGAGCGAAGCCGCTGCCGACGGGTTATGGGAGGCGCTGCGACGGCTTCCGCTCCGGCAGCGGGAGGCCATCGCCTACCACTACCTGGGCGGTCTGCCCTACGCCGACGTCGCGAGGCTCCTCGGCAACAGCGAGCCGGCGGCGCGCCGCGCCGCTGCCGACGGCGTCAAGAAGCTTCGCGCGACCTACCGAGGAGTGCTATGAGTACGACAGGTTCGACCGCCTCTCCACCAGCCGAGGACCTCTTCGGCTGCCTCACCCCGGTGAGTGACGAGACACGGAGCCGGCTGCACGAGAAGCTCGTCGAGGCCGCCGCGCGCGAAGGTGTGCTGGACGTCGCCTACCGCCTGCTCGACAGTCCCCTGGGCCCGCTGCTCCTGGCGAGCACGGACGCGGGCCTCGTGCGGGTCGCGTTTGCCCGCCAGGGCCACGACGAGGTGCTGCAGACCTTGGCTGCAATGATCAGCCCTCGCGTTCTCGAGGCTCCTGGGCGGCTCGATCCGGTTGCCCGGGAGCTGGGGGAGTACTTCGAGGGACGGCGAGCCGCCTTCGACGTACCCCTGGATCTCCGGCTGGCGCGCGGCTTCCGGCGGGACGTGCTGAGACACCTGAGCGACATCGCGTACGGCACGACCGCCAGCTATGCGTCAGTCGCCTCAGCGGCCGGCCACCCGAGGGCCGCCCGCGCCGTTGGCTCGGCCTGCCGGACGAACCCGCTGCCTCTTGTCGTGCCCTGTCACCGGGTGCTTCGCTCCGATGGACGCGTAGGAGAGTACGTCGGCGGCACGGACGCTAAGCGGGCCCTGCTCAGGCTCGAGGGTGCCGTCGCGGGGGCACCGTGACGGCGGCAGTCCGCCGCCCGGTGTGCCGTGACCCGTGACGTCAGCCTGTGCTGATGGCGGTCAGACCGTTCACGGTTCCGACGAGCACGAGCGAACCGTGCAGCGTCGGGGTGGCGAAGTGTGGCGTCGTGCCGACCGAGATGGTCTTGACCGTGCTGCCGGTCGCCGGGTTCAGCTGGAACAGCGTGCCGTTGTAGATTGCCCACACGGCGCCGCCACCGAGCACCGGCGACGCGCCGTACTGGACTGCCGTGTTCTGCCAGAGCCGCCGCATCGCCGGACCCGCGACTACCCGGTAGGCGCTGAGACCGCCGAGGCACGGGACATAGATGATTCCCTGCCGGAAGGCCGTCCCGCCCCACGACTTGCAGTTGTGGAAGCGAGCGGCCGAGCCGCCGATGCCGCCGAGGTTGTTCTGGTGCAGCAGATATCCATCGCCGGCCTTACCGGCGTCGAAGGCCCATGGCTTCCCGATCGCGCTGAACAGGGTGGGCCCGGTCGAGCCGAGGTCCAGGTCCTGGGCGTTCTCCTCTGCCCAGTTCCTCGGCGCGAAGAGGCCCAGCTTCTGGTTTCCGTCGAGCCTCGTGACGCTGTCGCTGTCGTCGTACGGCGGTCGCAGTGCGGCGCCGTTGCCAACGGCGACGTACAGGTTGCCCGCTTCGTCGACGGCCGGACCGGACGGCGCCCAGATGCCCCCCTCGCGGGGGCTGGGCTGCTGGTACACGCTGCGCGCACCCGTGCCGTCGAGGCGCATGCCGATGACCCATCCGTGATAGGACCCGCAGTCGCCGGCGAGACCACCGAACGCCACCCACACCCGGCCATGGGAGATTGCCAGCGCCGCCCGCTGCTGCTGGTTCGCCACCACCATGTTGGCGGGATCGAGACTCCGGGACCACTTGACGTGCCCGGTCGTCGCGTCGATGGCGTACAGGCGGTGGCGGACCGGGCTGTTGAGCTCTGCAGCGACGAGGACCTGGTTCTTTGCGGCGTCGTAGATCGGGGTGCCGGTCATGCCCAGCGGGTCGATGTTGCCGCAACCCAGCTGGGACAGCGGCACCGGGCTTCCGACGTGGCGACGCCAGCGCACGTTGCCCCTGAAGGTGATGCCGTACATCGAGTCGTTCTCCGT
>JBBQKY010000035.1:0-17449 GCA_038327385.1 Propionibacteriales bacterium | reverse complement strand
CTGGCCGACGTCGATGGCCGGGCGCTGGTTGGCGTTGAAGAGGTCGGACTGCAGGAAGATCTGGCCGTCGGTGATCGAGATGACGTTCGTCGGGATGAAGGCGGAGATGTCGTTGGCCTGCGTCTCGATGATCGGCAGGCCGGTCATCGAACCGGCGCCCATGTCGTCGGACAGCTTGGCGCAGCGCTCCAGCAGCCGGCTGTGCAGATAGAAGACGTCACCGGGGTAGGCCTCACGGCCCGGCGGGCGACGCAGCAGCAACGACACCGCGCGATAGGCCTCGGCCTGCTTGGTCAGGTCGTCGAAGACGATCAGCACGTGCTTGCCGGCGTACATCCAGTGCTGGCCGATGGTTGAGCCGGTGTACGGCGCGAGGTACTTGAACCCCGCGGCCTCGGAGGCAGGTGCCGCGACGATCGTCGTGTACTCGAGAGCACCGGCCTCCTCCAGCGTTCCGCGAACCGCCGCGATCGTCGAGCCCTTCTGGCCGATCGCCACGTAGATGCAGCGCACCTGCTGGTCGGGGTCGCCGCTCTCCCAGGCCTGCTTCTGGTTGATGATCGTGTCGGTGGCGAGCGTCGTCTTGCCGGTCTGCCGGTCGCCGATGATGAGCTGGCGCTGTCCCCGGCCAATCGGGGTCAGCGAGTCGATGGCCTTCAGACCGGTCTGCAGTGGCTCTCGCACGCTCTGGCGCTGCACCACCGAGGGGGCCTGCACCTCCAGCGGGCGCCGCTCACTGGTCTCGATGTCCCCAAGACCGTCCAACGGCTGACCGAGCGGATTCACGACGCGGCCGAGGTAGGCGTCGCCCACAGGCACCGACAGGACCTCGCCGGTACGACGGACCGGCTGGCCCTCCTCGATACCCGAGAAGTCGCCGAGCACCACGACACCGATCTCGCGGACGTCGAGGTTCAGCGCGATGCCGAGCGTGCCGTCCTCGAACTCCAGCAGCTCGTTGGCCATCGCCGACGGGAGACCCTCCACCCGAGCGATGCCGTCACTGGCCTCCGCGACGGTCCCGACCTCCTCGCGGGTGGCGTCCTCCGGCTGGTAGTCGTTGACGAAGCGCTCCAGCGCTTCCTGGATCTCCTCGGGCCGGATCGTCAGCTCCGTCATGTCCGTTGCCTCTCTAGCCTGTCGTCGTCTTTGCGTCTGTGCTGTCTTTGCGTCTGTGCTGTCTTAGTGGCGGCTGTCTTGGGGGCGGCGGGCCGCCGGCGTCGGCTCAGCGGGCGATCCGCCGTTGCGCCTGGGCGATCCGGTTCTGGACCGTCGAGTCGATGACGTCGTCACCGATGGCGACCCGGACGCCGCCGAGGACGGTCGGATCGACGACCATGTTGAGGTGCACCTCGTGCGAGTACTGCCTCGCCAACGCGTGAGCGAGCCGGTCCAGCTGATCGTCATGCAGCGGGGCTGCCACCCACACGGTCGCCACCACCCGCCGGCGACGGGCCGCGATGATCTTCTGGTAGTGCTCGAGCCCGGTCGCCAGCGACCGCTGTCGGCCCACGAGGAGCTGGCCGAGCAGGTCAAGCGTCGCCGGCGAGACCTTGTGCTCGATGAGCTGGTCCAGTACGTTGCGCCTGACCGCGAGCGGCGTAGCCCGGTTGGACAGCACGTCGCGCAGCTCCGGGTTGGCCACCAGGATGCGACCGAAGCGGAACAGGGCGTCCTCGAGGGCGTCGAGGTCTCCCGAGCGCTCGGCCTTGGTCGCCTCGGCGATCACGGCACACCGCTCCAGCGTGTCAACGAGGTCACGGCTGCGGGACCACCTCTCGGAGACGGCAGCCGTCACGACCTGTACGGCGGTTTCCGACACCTTCCCGCTGAGCAGTGAGTCAGCCATGCCGGTGCGTGCGCGCGCCTCGACGGACGGCTCCGACAGCACCCGGCGCAGCATCGGCTGGGCGTCGAGCATCCCCACAACGGCGAACAGCTCACTGCCGAGACTCGCCACGTCGGCGTCACCGCCCAGGATCTCCTCGAGCTTCGCCAGCAGCGTCGTCTCGGAGTGGGTGGAGCCGGCCTGCATCAGCTCGCTCCTGCCGAGGTGGCCCCGTGGAACGATCCCCCGGTCGAGCCCGACGGGTCCTGGCTCTCCAGCGTCGCGATGAAGCGCTCGACCGTGCGGTTGCGGCGGTCGTCGTCCTCCAATGACTCGCCGACGATCCGCCCGGCGAGGGTGGTGGCCATCGTGCCGACCTGCGTCCGGAGCTGCTGGATGACCTGTTGGCGCTCGGCATCGATCTGCAGCTGAGCGTGCTTGACGATGCGCGCGGATTCCGCCTGGGCCTGCTCGCGCATCTCGGAGATGATCGCCGCCCCCTCCTCGCGCGCCCCCTCCCGGATGCGCGCCGCCTCGTGACGAGCCTCTACCAGCTGGTTCTTGTACTGGCTCTCGGCGGCCTCCGCCTTGGCCTTGGCCTCCTCAGCCTCGGCGAACTGCCGGCGGATCGACTGCTGCCGCTCGGTCAGTGCCCGGTTGAGCGGCGGGACGACGTACTTCCCGAGCAGCACCAAGATCACGACGAACGCCAGCAGCTCGACGACGAACGTCGCGTTCGGCACGAGGAAGTTGCTCGCTGCCATTGGCCTTGCCATCAGCATCTGCCTCTCTGCTCAGAAACGTGCACTCGGAAGGCTGTCGGCTACTTGCCGAGCACGAAGACGAACAGCGCCATGAACGCCAGGTTGATGAAGTACGCAGCCTCCACCAGACCGACGGTCAGGAAGAAGAGCGTCTGGAGGCGGCCCTGAGCCTCCGGCTGCCGGGCCACACCCTGGATCAACGAGCTACCGGCCAGGCCGTCGCCGATGGCCGCGCCAACGGCGCCGCCGCCGAGGGCGAGTCCGCCACCCACCAGGGCGCCGGCGGTCTTGATCGCCGAGTCGAGGTTTGCTGAATCTGTTGCCATAACGTCCGTGGCTCCTTGTCGTTTCTGGGTGGTCCCGGAGGGCCTCCGGGCCAGTGGGCCTAGTTGTCCTTGCTCAGCGCCTGTGCCATCACGGCGGCTCAGTGCGCTCCGCTCAGCTCGGGCTGGGCGGTCTCCGACTCCGAGAAGCCGGTAGCATCGTCGTCTCGGTCGTGGGCCTCCTCGGCCGCGCCGTGAGTGTCGTCGTGGTCGTCGTGCGTCTCACCGGCCATCCCGAAGTAGATGATGGTCAGCAGGCCGAAGATGAAGGCCTGGATCAGGCCGATGAACATGTCGAACGCTTTCCACAAGATGTTGGGTCCCCAGAAGCCCCAGATCGGGATGAGCCCGATGATCGCCAACATGATGCCGCCGGCGAAGATATTGCCGAAGAGCCGCAGCGCCAGCGTGAAGGGCTTGACGAGCTCCTCGATGACCGTCAGCGGCAGCAAGGCCTTGTAGGGCTGGGCGTAGTGCGCGAAGTAGCCGCGCACACCCCGCTGCCTGACGCTGTGGATGTGCACACCGACGATCACGAACAGGCCGAGCGCGTAGGTCAGGTTCACGTCGGCAGTCGGTGACGGCAGGTAGTGCGGGTCGTCACCGGTCGGGATCAGCTCGAACCAGTTGGCGATAAGGATGAAGGTGAAGATCGCAAGCGCGAGCTGGACGACGTAGCGGTTCACCTTGCCGAGCGAGCCCTCGACCTCGTTGGTGACGTAGCTGACGATCAGCTCCCAGGCTAGCTGCAGCTTGCTCGGATTGGTCGCACTGGCCTTGCGTGCGACCAAGAGCCCGAGCCCGACGACGATGGCTCCTGCCAGCGCCGTACCCCAGATCGTGTCGACGTTGAGGGTGAGACCGAAGAACTCTGCCGTGATGTGCTTGCCAACCACGATGTTGGTGTCGGCGAGCGGCGTCGTGACCATCGTCGCGCTCATGCTTTCCGCATCTCCTCGAGAAGGGGCAGGCCGGTGAAGATGAGCATCACGAGGTGCATCAGCGCGAGGCCCACGAAGACAGCAGCGCCATAGGGCCAGAAGACCGCAACGATCACGAAGGCGATGAGGGTGACGATCGCGAGCCGCCCGAGCGAACCCACCGCGAACTGCTTGCGGCTGATCTCGCCCCCGCTCGCGAGCGAGCGAGCGAGGCCTACCTCGGTGAGCACATGGTTGAGCAGGCTGAGGAACACGCCCACCGCGAAGAAGAGACCGACCGGGGCACGGCCGGTCGGAACGGAGATCCACAGCCCCGCGGCGGATATCATAAGGGCCACGAGCAGAGGTCGGCGCTGACGTACGAGCACCGTCGTCAGGGTCACGTGTCTGCCTTCCGAGATACGCAGGAACCGCCGACTCGGGGGAGGTCAGCGGCGGAGGTAGCGGGCGATCCGCAGCCACGATCCCACGACTGCGGCGATAACGCCAACGGCGAGACCGACCAGGATGCCGACCGGTGACGAGTCGGCGACGTCATCGACGAGATAGCCGAGCAGGAGGCCGAGAACGACGCACCCGACGAGGTACCCGCCGAGACCGGCCAGCGTCCAGCCGCTGATCGTCGCGTCACCAGGATCATCGCCCACCACCTGTACGGCTCCCGTCGTTACCGGACTCTGCGCCTGCCGGTCTTCCGGAGAGGATCGGCGAGATGCGGTCCCAGCCTACAAATCGCCTCGCCACAGTGGATACGGCGTCCACGGAGCTGGTCGTCATGGCGGCGGCCATCCTCGACAGGTCGGGGTGATCGGGGGGAGGTGGAAGCTTGTGAAATATAGCACAATCACCTGAGAAAACGCCAAGCGAGCAGCCGGTGAGGCGGTCTGCACCGCTAGCCGACCTCCTCCGGGACGGATGACTCGGGGTTGAGGATCCCGGAGTGTCCAGGTAGCCCGAAGGTGAGCAGCAGGGCCGAGACAGCCATCGCCGCAAGGCCAAGCATCGACCACCAGCCGGAGAAGAGACTGACCAGCACGACGCCGAAGGCAACCAGCCCCGTCCACAGATACATGACGAGCACCGCTCGGCGCTGCGAGTGTCCGATCTCCAGGAGCCGGTGATGTAGGTGCTTCTTGTCCGGCGAGAACGGCGACCGGCCGGCCCGGGTCCGCCGCACGACGGCCAGCACGAGGTCCGCGAACGGGACCACGAGCACCGCGAACGGCAGGATCAGCGGCAGCACCTCCGGCAGCAGGCTCGCCTTCGCGCCGGCGATGCCCTCGTGGATGTTGTTGGCGGAGAACTGCCCGGTGAGGCTGATCGCCGAGCACGACAGCATCAGGCCGATCAGGAGTGCGCCGGAGTCTCCCATGAACATCCGGGCCGGCCAGAAGTTGTGCGGCAGGAAACCGAGACAGGCCCCGGCTAGCGCAGCGGTCAGCATGGCGGCAGTCGCGAAGATCTGCTGGCCGTTGACGAAGATCAGCAGCACGGAGAAGGAGAAGAACGCAACGGCGCCGATGCCCACGACGCCGGCCGCGAGACCGTCGAGCCCGTCGACGAAGTTCACCGCGTTCGTCGTGGCGACGATGATGATCACGGTCAGCAGTGCGGACTGCGACCCGCCGATCGTGAACATGGAGACCGATCCGCCCCCGGGCAGTGGCAGCCACAACAGCTGGACACCCTGGATCACCACGACGCCGGCCGCCAGCACCTGCCCCGCGAGCTTGGTGATCGCATCCAGCTCGTAGATGTCGTCGATGACGCCGACGAGACAGATGACGGCGCCCCCGAGCAGGATCGCGCGCGCATCGTGGAAGATGTGGCCGCCATCGCCTGAGTGGCCCAGGAAGGGCAGCTTGGAGGCGACAAGCGTGGCGGCACCGAGCCCGGCCAGCATGGCGACGCCGCCGAAGTACGGGATGGGAACCTCGTGGACGTCACGGTCGCGAATCTTCGCGAAGGCACCGAAGCGCATGGCGAGCTCTCGGGCGAGCACCGCGAGCAGGTAGGTCACGGCGAAGGCAGTGATGAAGACGAGGAGGTACTCGCGCATCAGTCGGGTCCGGCGACCTCGAGGCTGCTCACCACGGCGCGCAGGGCGTCGACGTCGATCGCGCCCACGCGGCGCACGACGAGAATGTCACTCGTCACGTCGACGATGGTCGACGGTAGTTCCCCCGGGCTCGTCCCGGCATCGAGATAGACCTCGACGGCTTCACCCAGCATCTCGCGGGCCTCCTCGACGGTGGTAGCGGGCGGCATCCCCGTCGTGTTGGCACTGCTCACCGCCAGCGGGCCGGTCGCCTCGAGCAGCGCAAGGGTGTCCACCTGGTCGGGCACCCGGATCGCCACGGTCCCCCGGCTGTCGCCGAGGTCCCAGCGCAGGCTCGGCTGCTGGCGGCAGATGAGCGTCAGCCCTCCCGGCCAGAATCTGTCAGCCAGCTCGCGAGCCTCGGCATTCATGCCGATGGCCAACGCCGGCACCACGTCCACGTCGGCGATGAACACCGGCGGCGGCATGTCGCGCCCCCGTCCCTTCGCGCGCAACAGTCGTCGCACCGCCGTCGCGTCGAAGGCATCGGCTGCGATGCCGTACACGGTGTCCGTGGGAATGACCACCAAGCCACTGCGGGCCAGGCAATCCTTTGCGCGCGCGATACCGCTGCTCCGCTGGGCAGGGTCGTCGCACGAGAACACGTCGCTCATGAGCCTATGGTGCCAGCCCCGCCGCGTTATCGGCGAAGTCGGCGCGCTGTCACGAACCGCGGTCGGCCCCCGAGGTCTGTGTTGTCGCGGACCTCGGACCAGCAGCCCATGCCGACGAAGACCTGTGGCGCCGAGCGACCCTGCACGTCCGCGTGCTCGCAGACAACAAGACCGCCCGGCACGAGAAGCCGGGCCGCCACCTGAGCGACGACGCGGATGGCGTCCAGCCCGTCCGCGCCCGACAACAACGCCTGGGGCGGGTCGTAGTCGCGCGCCTCGACCGAGACCGACTCGAAAGCTTCCAGCGGGATGTACGGCGGGTTGGCCGTGACGACGTGGACGAATGCCGCCAGGTCATCGACGGCGTCCACCATGTCGCCGAGGCGGACGTCGACACCGAAGGGTCCGGCGTTTTGGATCGCGTAGGCGACTGCCTGCTCGGACACCTCGACAGCGGTGACCCGGCTGCCCGGCACCTCGGTCGCGAGCGATGCCGCCACGGCACCGGAACCGGTGCAGAGGTCGACCGCAACCGGATGCTCGACCCCGGCCGAGACCAACCGAGCCAGCTCCTCCACCGCTGCTCCGGCGAGGACCTCCGTCTCCGGACGGGGCACGAAGACACCGGCACCCACCGCGATCTCCAGGTACCGGAAGCCCATCGTCCCGGTGAGGTGCTGGAGCGGCTCGCGGGCGGCGCGGCGACGCACGAGGTCCCAGGCACGCGCGCGAGCCTCGGTGCTCAGCTGTGACGAGTGACGGTGCAGACCCGTGCGCGTCGTACGCAGGACGAGGGCCAGGATCGTCTCGGCGTCGTGAAGGGGAGACTCCACCCCCGCATCGCTGAGGCTGCCCGCCGCCTGCTGGACGAAGCTGCGGGTCTCCTCAGTCACGAGGCCGACGACTCCACACCGGCGAGGCGGTCGGCGAGATCCGCCTCGACGCAGGCGTCGATGATGCTCTGCAGATCTCCACCCAGCACCTGGTCGAGGTTGTGCGCCTTGTAGCCGACGCGGTGGTCGGTGATCCGGTTCTCCGGGTAGTTGTAGGTACGGATGCGCTCGGACCTGTCGACGGTCCGGATCTGCGAACGTCGAGCGGACGAGGCGGCGCTCGCCGCCTGCTCCTCGGCCAGGTGCAGCAGGCGGGACCGCAGCACCCGCATCGCCTGCTCCCGGTTCTGCAGCTGGCTCTTCTCGTTCTGGCACGACACGACCGTCCCAGTCGGCAGGTGCGTGATGCGGACCGCCGAGTCGGTGGTGTTGACGCTCTGCCCGCCCGGCCCGGACGATCGGAAGACGTCGATCCGAAGGTCGTTCTCGTCGATGGAGACGTCGACGGGCTCCGCCTCGGGCATGACGAGCACGCCGGCGGCGGAGGTGTGGATGCGGCCCTGCGACTCTGTCACCGGCACCCGCTGAACGCGGTGCACACCGCCCTCGAACTTCAGCTGTGCGTACGGCGCCTCGCCCGGCTCTGGAGTGCCCTTGGCCTTGACAGCGAGCGTTGCGCTCTTGACGCCGCCGAGGTCGCTCGGCGCCTCATCCAGCAGCTCGATCCGCCACCCGCGGCTCTCGGCGTACCGCGAGTACATCCGCAGCAGGTCGCCGGCGAACAGCGCCGACTCCTCACCGCCCTCGCCTGCCTTGATCTCGAGGATCGCGTCCTTGGCGTCGACCGGGTCCCGAGGCACCAGCAACCGGCGGAGCCGCTCCTCGAGCTCCTGGCGGTGGAGGTCGAGGTGGTCCGCCTCGTCGGCGTACGCCGGATCCTCGGCCACCAGCTCTGAAGCAAAGGCAAGGTTCTCGAGGGTGCTCTGCCAGTCCTGGTAGGCGCGCACGACGGCCGTCAGAGCCACATAGCGCTGGTTGAGCCGGCGCGACCGAGCCTGGTCGGAGAAGAGGTCGGGGTCGGCGAGCTTGCCCTCGAGCGCGGCGTGTTCCTCGACCAGCGACTGAACTGCCTCGAACATCACACCTCCTCAGGAGAGCCCGTTGCAGAATGACTGAGAACGCGAAAGGCGCTGACCTCCCCGCAGACGAGCGAGGGGTCAGCGCCGTTCGACAGCTACTTCGCTGCGGCCTTCTTGGCCGCATCGGACTTCGCATACCTGGCCTGGAAGCGGGCCACGCGGCCACCGGTGTCGAGGATCTTCTGCTTGCCGGTATAGAACGGGTGGCAGTTCGAGCACACGTCGGCGTGCATCGTCCCGCTCGTGGCGGTGCTGCGAGTCACGAACGAGTTCCCGCAGGTGCAGGTGACCTGGGTCTCGACGTACTCGGGGTGAATGTTCTTCTTCATGGTTTCCTCTCGGGTGTCGGCCGCTGGGTCGCCTCCAGAGGAGCGGGGCGTGAACCAGAGCCATCGCAGATTGTGCCACTGCTGCCTACGTCAAGGCGAACGCGCTCGTCCCTATTCCGTCAGGACGGTGTCGCCACAGGCGGTCGGCTCAGCCGTCGTCGGAGCCGCGCAGACCCGACGTGGTCGGCGTCGTCTTGTTGACCTCCATGAGGAACTCCACGTTGCTGCGAGTCTGCCGGAGCTTCTGCAGCAGCAGCTCGAGCGCCTGCTGCCCGTCGAGGCCCGAAAGCACCCGACGCAGCTTCCAGACGATCTGCAGCTCGTCCTTGCTCATCAGCAGCTCCTCGCGTCGCGTGCCGGAGGCGTCGACGTCGATCGCCGGGAAGATGCGCTTGTCGGCGTACTCCCGGCGCAGCCGGAGCTCCATGTTGCCGGTGCCCTTGAACTCCTCGAAGATGACCTCGTCCATCTTCGAGCCGGTCTCGATGAGTGCGGTGGCCAGGATCGTGAGAGAGCCGCCGTCCTCGATGTTGCGTGCGGCGCCGAAGAAGCGCTTCGGCGGGTAGAGCGCCGACGAGTCGACACCACCGGAGAGGATGCGGCCGCTTGCCGGAGCCGCCAGGTTGTAGGCACGCCCGAGCCTGGTGATCGAGTCCAACAACACGACGACGTCGTGCCCCAGCTCGACGAGGCGCTTGGCGCGCTCGATGGCGAGCTCCGCGACAGTCGTGTGGTCGTCGGCCGGCCGGTCGAACGTCGAGGCGATCACCTCGCCCTTGACCGCCCGCTGCATGTCGGTGACCTCTTCAGGACGCTCGTCGACAAGCACGACCATCAGGTGGCACTCGGGGTTGTTGGTAGTGATCGCGTTCGCGATCGACTGGAGGATGATCGTCTTGCCTGCCTTGGACGGGCTGACGATGAGTCCGCGCTGGCCCTTGCCCACGGGGGCGACGATGTCGATGAGCCGGCCGATCAGCTGGTTGGACTCGGTCTCGAGCCGCAGCCGGTCGGCGGCGTACAGCGGGGTCAGCTTGGAGAACTCGAGCCGGTTCCGCGACGCCTCAGGCTCTGCGCCGTTGACCGTGTCGATGCGCACCATCGGGTTGAACTTCTCCCGGCGCTCGCTGTCGTTGCTCTGCTTCACCATGCCGGTGATCGCGTCACCCTTGCGGAGCCCGAACTTGCGCACCATCGACAGGGAGACATAGACGTCCGTCGGGCCCGGTAGGTAGCCGGTCGTACGGACGAACGCGTAGTTGTCCAGCAGGTCCAAGATGCCGGCTGCTGGTGTCAGGACATCGTCGTCGTTGACCTGCGGCTCGTTCTCGGCGCCTTGGGGTCGGCGGTCGCGGTCACGGTAGCGGTCCCGGCTGCGGCTGCGCCGCCTGCTGTTGCGCCCGCTACCCGGCTGGTCGCGGTCCTGCGACTGGGTGCTCTGGGACTGGCCGCCCTGGGACTGGTTGCTCTGGGACTGCTCGTCGCGGCTCTGCGGTTGGCGGTCCCTGCTCTGCGACTGCCCGTTGACGGCCGGGGGGTTCTGCGGCTGGCCGATCTGTGGCTGGCCGTTCTGGGGCTGGCCGTTCTGTGGCTGACCGTTCTCCGGCCGGCCGTGGGACTCTCCACTGCGGCTCTGGAACGGCTTGTTTCTTTCCTGTTGCTGCGGGCTTTGTCGACTGTCATCCGACGACGCTGCAGCAGCCGGTGAGCCGTCAGCAGGGCGCTGTCGGCTCGACTGCGCTGCGGTGATGGCTTCCACGAGCGCACTCTTGCGCAGCCCGGCGGTGCCCTTGATGCCGAGAGCCCCGGCGAGGTTCTTGAGATCCGGCATCAACATCTTGTCGAGGCCGCCCTGCTTTCCGCGGCCCGCTGGGCCTGTTGACGCCACAGCATTGTCAGTGGCCGAGCCGGCAGAAGCGGCGGTGTCGGTGGTTTGAGTCACGTGAGGTCCTTTTCACGTCTGGGTGCGCACTCGAACGTGCGCCCCTTGATAGAGGTAATTGCTCGTGCCGATGCAGTGGAGGAGCGGTCAGCGCTGGGTTTGCCGCGGTTGTGAGGCGGTGTATTGGTGCGATGAGTGCTGAGCGATCTCTGCGATCCGCGAGAAGTCCGGCCGACGAGTCGGGCCGATGTCGACGACCTTAGCACCTGTTGGCTCGAGTTGTGCTACCGGCCCGCTCTGCGTTGCGTCGGACATCTGTTGGAACGTCCCGCGACCTCCCGGCATTCCCGGCGCTCAAGCTGGCAGGATCCGGGCGCCGAGGCGCTCCACCGAAAGGGGCAGAACCCGCCACCCTGCCGGCGCGAGCCCGCGGGCGTGGCGCACTTGCGGCGTTGTACACAACGCGAGCACCGATGGGCCGGCCCCGGAGATGACGGCCGCGAGCCCGGCGGCTCTCATCTTGTCCACCAGCGCCATGGACTCCTTCATCGCGGCTCGTCTGGCGTCTTGGTGGAGATGATCCACCGTCGCAGCGAGAAGCAGCTCCGGTCGCGCCGTGAGCGCTGCTATCAGCAGAGCGGCCCGACCGGAGTTCGTGCTGGCGTCGCGATGGGTCACGGTAGGCGGAAGCAGCCCGCGGGCGAGACTGGTGGGGAGCGCTGTCGCCGCGAGAAGGACGACCGGCGTCACGGAGCCGGCTACCTCGAGCGTGATCGCCGACGCCACGCCGTCGTCCTGCCAGGAGATCGTCAGGCCGCCGAGGAGGCAGGCAGCCACGTTGTCCGGATGTCCCTCGAGCTCGCAGGCAAGTGCCAGCGACTCGCCCGCGCTCAGGGGAGCCTCGGGGACGAGTGCCTGCGCGAGGCGGAGCCCCGCGGTGATGGCGGCGGCCGACGAGCCGAGGCCCATCCCCTGCGGAATGGAGTTGCGGCAGCTGAGCCGCAGACCCGGCTGCGCCAGACCCCACCTGGCGAACAGCGTCCGCATGGTCGATGCAACCAGGTTTGAGTCGTCGCGGCGCAGATCGGCTGCGCCCTCCCCGGTGACGACAATCTCGGTGCCGCCTGCCGTCACCTTTGCCGAGACGAGGTCGGCCAGGTCCAGGGCCAGGGCCAGACTGTCGAAGCCGGGCCCGAGATTGGCGCTGGTGGCGGGCGCTCGGACGGTGACGCTGGATGCGGTGAAGTCAGTCACCGTCGAGCCCCGCCGCCTCGGCTACGTCAGGCAGGTGGGGAGGGACGACCAGATCGACCACCTCGCCGCGAAACTCCAACGCCGTCTCGATGTCCTTCAAGCCGTGCCCCGTCACCGTGACGGTGATGGTGAGCCCCTCGTCCAGCGGTTCCGCTGCCTGGCGAGCCACCAGACCCGCGGCACCGGCCGCCGAAGCCGGCTCGACGAACACGCCGTCGACAGCCGCCAGCTGTTGCTGCGCACTCATGATCTGCTGGTCACTCACCGCCTCGATCAGACCGTGCGACTCATCGCGCGCTGCTTCTGCCAGCAGCCACGACGCCGGGTCACCGATACGGATGGCGCTTGCCACGGTTTGCGGGTCCTCGATGGCATGGCCGCGGACGAGAGGTGCAGCCCCTTCGGCCTGGAAGCCCCACAGCGCCGGCTTCGAGTCACATCGACCCGCGCCGGCGTACTCCCGGAAGCCCTTCCAGTACGCCGCGATGTTCCCGGCGTTGCCGACCGGCAGGACGTGGATGTCGGGGGCAGTGCCGAGCACGTCGATGATCTCGAAGGCGGCGGTCTTCTGGCCTTCGAGGCGGAATGGGTTGACGCTGTTGACAAGCGCCACCGGATAGTCCTTGGCCAGTGCGCGGGCCAGCTGGAGGCAGCCGTCGAACCCGGTGCGCACCGAGATGATGCGTGCTCCGTGCATGACGGCCTGCGCCAGCTTTGCGCGGGAGATGCGCCCATGCGGGACGAGCACCAACGGCGTCAGTCCGGCCCGAGCGCCGTACGCCGCCATGGACGCCGACGTGTTCCCCGTCGAGGCGCACACGAGGGCGGTGGCCCCCTGTTCGACCGCAGACGACACCGCGACGGTCATGCCACGGTCCTTGAACGATCCCGTCGGGTTGTTGGCCTCGACCTTGAGCCACACCTCGCAGCCGGTGAGCCCGGAGAGCCACCGGCTGCGCACGAGCGGCGTACCGCCTTCGCCGAGCGTGACGGCGCGGCCCGGGTCGGAGATGGGCAGCCAGTCGGCGTACTCCGCGATCACTCCCCGCCAAGGTCGCGTCGGCGCAGGCGTCATGCGAGCCCCTCGACTCGGACCACCGACGTCACCGCATGAACCGCATCCAGGGCCGCGAGGGCAGCCACGGTGCGACTGAGCACGGCGTCTGGTGCCGCATGTGTGACGACGACCAGCCTGGCCTCGTCCCCGCGACCGTCCTGCTGGACCTTCTCGATCGAGACGCCCTCGGTGGCGAACAGCTGCGCAATGCTCGCCAGCACGCCGGGCCGGTCAGCTACGTCGAGGACCACGTGGTAACGCGTCGCCACCGTTGCCATGGCGGACACCGAGCAGGCGGCGTACGTCGACTCGCCAGCACCGGTGACACCCGACAACCGCTGCCGGGACACGGTCACGAGGTCGCCGAGAACAGCGCTGGCGGTCGGTGGCCCACCCGCGCCGGGCCCGTAGAACATCAGCTGGCCGGCCGACTCGCAGTCGACGACGACGGCGTTGAAAGCGCCCCGGACGTTCGCCAGCGGATGCGTCGAGGGGATCATCGCGGGATGCACCCGGACAGAGACAGTGGCGTCTCCACGTGCGTCGACGGTGCGTTCGCAGATGGCCAGCAGCTTGACGACAGACCCGAGACGGCGGGCCGACTCCAGGTCTGGCTGACCGATGTCCGTGATGCCTTCGCGATAGACGTCTGAAGAGGAAACCCTTGTATGGAAGGCGAGACTGGCCAAAATGGCGGCCTTGGCCGCGGCGTCGAAGCCCTCGACGTCGGCGGTCGGATCTGCCTCGGCGTACCCCAGCTCCTGTGCCTTCTGTAGCGCCGAGTCGAAGCTCACGCCAGCCCGGTCCATCAGGTCGAGGATGAAGTTGGTCGTGCCGTTGACGATTCCTACCACCCGGTTGACGGTGTCGCCGGCGAGCGACTCTCTGAGGGGACGGATGATCGGGATGGCTCCTGCGACGGCAGCCTCGAAGTAGATGTCACGTTGGGCCTTCTCGGCCACGGCAAAGAGCGTCCCCCCGTCCTCGGCCAGCAGCGCCTTGTTGGCGGTGACCACCGAGGCGCCTGACTCGAGGGCGGCCAGGATCAGTGACCTGGCGGGTTCGATGCCGCCGATGACCTCCACCACCACGTCGATGTCGGCCCGGGTGGCCAACCCTTCGGCGTCGGTCGTGAGGAGCTCGGGCGGCAGGTCCACATGCCGGGGCTTGTCGATACGACGTACGGCGACTCCAGCGAGCTCGACCGAGGCGCCGACACGCTGGGAGAGGTCAGCGGACTGACTTGTCAGCAGCCGCGCGACCTGGCTACCGACAACCCCGCAGCCGAGCAGCGCTACCCGCACCGACCGGGTCACGACTCATCCAGGCGCAGCAGGTCGTCGAGGGTCTCACGGCGCAGCATCACTCGGGCGTAACCAGCCGAGACTGCCACGACAGCCGGCCGTGCGACGTGGTTGTAGTTGCTGGCGAGCGAGCGGCAGTAGGCACCGGTGCCGGGGATCGCCAACAGATCGCCCGGACTCGTGTCAGCGGGGAGGAACTCGTCCCTGACGAGGATGTCGCCGGACTCGCAGTGCTTGCCCACCACGCGGGCCAGTGTGGGCGGAGCCAACGAGCCCCGTGACGCGAGCGTGCAGGAAAAATCCGCGCCGTAGAGCGCCGCCCGGATGTTGTCGCTCATCCCCCCGTCGACCGCCACATAGAGCCGGCTACCGCCACCGTCGAGGCGGACGGTCTTCACGGTGCCCACCTCGTAGAGCGTGAACGTCGAAGGGCCGGCGATCGCCCGACCAGGCTCGATCGCGAGGCGCGGGCGGGGGATGGACAACATGCGGCAGCAGTCCTCGACGACCTCCTCTATCGACGCCGCCAGCAGGTGGGGGCTGCGCGGGCTGTCGCGCGTCGTGTACGCGATGCCAAATCCGCCACCGATGTCGAGCTCCCCCAGGGCCATGCCGGCGGCCAGCCCCTCGGCGTACAGGGCGAGGACACGTCGTACGGCGACCTCGAAGCCGTCGCTGTCGAAGATCTGCGACCCGATGTGGCTGTGTAGCCCGCGAAGCCGCAGGGATGCGGACTGTTCAATGGCAACGATGGCATCCCAGGCCTCGCCGTCCAGGGAGAAGCCGAACTTCTGGTCCTCATGGGCGGTCGAGATGTAGGTATGCGTGTGCGCCTCGATGCCGGGCTTGACTCGAACGAGGACATCCTGGCGGACGCCGTGGCGGGCGGCGATGCCCATGAGCCGGTCGATCTCCCATCGGGAGTCCACGATCACCCGTCCGACGCCGGACTCCACTGCGCGGGTCAGCTCGGCAACGCTCTTGTTGTTGCCGTGAAACCCGATCCGGGCCGGGTCGAAGCCCGCGCGCAGGGCGCACTCCAGCTCGCCTTCGGAGCAGACGTCCAGCCCGAGGCCCTCGGCGTCCATCCAGCGGGCGACCTCGACCGAGAGGAACGCCTTCGCCGCGTAGAACACGTCACACCCGGCGAAGGCATCCCTGAAGGCACGGGCCCTCGCGCGGAAGTCCGCCTCGTCGACGACGTACGACGGAGTGCCGAACTGCCGGGCGAGCTGGGAGACCGGGACCCCGGCCACCGTTAGCTCACCACTCGGACCCTTGGTGACGCCGGACGACCACAGCTGAGGGACCAGCGCGTTGGGATCGGCTGGTGAGAACAGCCACGCCGGAACCCCGGTGCTGACGATCGCCGCCGGTGCCGGCTCGCGCGGCTGCACTACATCCGCTCGGGCGCGGAGACCCCGAGCAGGCCGAGCCCGCGCTCGAAGACGATGCGCGTCGCACTCACCAGCACCAGCCGCGTCCGATGGATCTCCGCGACGTCCTCGTCTCCGCGCGGGAGCACCCGGCTCTCGTCGTAGAACTTGTGGAACGTGGCGGCGGCGGCCTCCAGGTAACGCGCCACCCGGTGCGGCTCGCGCAGCTCGGCGGCGGTGGCGACGACCGACGGGAATGCCGCAAGCGCCCGGAGCAGGTCTCCCTCCCGCTCGTGCCGCAACAGCGCCGGGTCGAACCTGTCGGCCGCCGGGCTGAAGCCGAGCTGCTCCGCGTTGCGCTGGATCGAGGCGAGCCTGGCGTGCGCGTATTGCACGTAGTACACCGGGTTGTCGCTGCTCTGGAGCGCCCACAGGTCGAGGTCGATGTCGATCGTCGAGTCGTTGGAGTAGCGCACCAGTGCGTAGCGTGCAGCGTCGGTCCCCACGGCGTCGACGAGGTCCTCGATGGTCAGGACCGTTCCGGCGCGCTTGCTCATCCGCAACGGCTCGCCGTTGCGAAGCAGGTTGACCATCTGTCCGATGACGAGCTCGAGCGTCTCGTCGGGGTTGTCGCCGAAGGCAGCCGCGAGCGCCCGGTAGCGCCCGATATAGCCGTGGTGGTCGGCACCCAGGACGATCATCACGCGGTCGAAACCCCGTGAGCGCTTGTCGAGGTAGTAGGCGGCATCGGCACAGATATAGGTGGGTCGGCCGTTCGACCGGATGAGCACCCGGTCCTTGTCATCGCCGTAGTCGGTCGACCGCAGCCAGACGGCGCCGTCGGCCTCGTACGTCAGGCCGCTAGCGCGCAGCCTGGCGATGGCCGCGTCGACAGCGCCGCTCTCGTGCAGGCCGCGCTCACTGAAGTAGACGTCGAAGACGACGCCGAAGTCCCGTAAGCTGGACTTGATCTCGTCGAACATGGCCTCGACGCCCGCGACGCGCAGGGCCTCCTGCGCATCCTCGTCCGGCAGCTCCCTCAGCTCCGGATGGGCCGCCACCAGGCGGTCGGCCAGCTCAGGGATGTAGGCGCCGGCGTAGCCGTCCGCGGGAGTCGGCCGGCCCCGGACGGCGGCGAGCAGCGAGGCACTGAACCTGTCGATTTGTGCGCCGGTGTCGTTGAAGTAGTACTCGCGGGCCACGTCGGCGCCACAGCCCTGCAGGATCCTCGCCAGCGAGTCGCCCATCGCCGCCCACCGCCCGGACGCCAGCGTGACCGGTCCGGTCGGGTTGGAGGAGACGAACTCGAGATTCACCCGCGCTCCTGCCAGGGAGTCGCTCGTGCCGTACGACGAAGCTGCCGTGACGATCGCCCGGGCGACCTCACCCTGGGCCGCGGCCGCGACGCGGATGTTGATGAACCCGGGCCCCGCGACCGAGGCCTCGGCAAGACCGTCGCACGCCTTCAGCTCGGTCGCAAGGAGCTCAGCGAGCTCACGTGCGGGGACCCCGGCCCGCCTGCCCAGCTGCAGCGCCACGTTCGTCGCGTAGTCGCCGTGCTCCTTGTTCTTCGGCCGCTCGACCACGACCCGGTTGGGGAGCTCGCCGTCGAAGGTGACGGCTCCGCGCGCAGCCAGCCTCGCCAGCGCGTCAGCGATGGCTGCGGAGAGCTCCTCGGGGGTCACCGGCTCATCCTAACGACGCCTC
>JBBQKY010000034.1:0-17480 GCA_038327385.1 Propionibacteriales bacterium | reverse complement strand
GGCGGCGGCCGGGCTGGTCGGGCTCTCGACGGTCGAGCAGATGCGCGAAGGCGGCGCCGATCTGGCGCACGGTGGGTTCGTCCAGCTCGTCGGGGACCCGGCCTCGAACGTCGTACGCCTTGAAGATCGACGCGAGGTTGGCCACGGTGGTCATCTTCTCAGAGGCCGCAGGTGGTGACCTCAGGCTCCGACGTCGCCCGGGTCCTTGCCTAGGAGGTCCGCAATATGCTCGATCAGCACCTCATTGACCAGAGCGATCTGCTCGACCCTGGTCTTCGCGCGCATCTCGACGGGGCGGCGGAAGACGACTATCCGGGCCGGGCCGGCCGTCTTCGAGCGGATCAGTGCCCCGAAGGGCACCGGCTCTTCACCCCAGGCGACCGGGATGTCCGGCACGTCCTCGATCCCGAACTCCACGTCGGTGAGCTCGGCGCCCCACCGCTCCAGGTAGCGGTCGACGAGACCGAGCACGATGTCGTCGAACTGGACCCGGCGCGACACCTCGTACGGGACCGTGGCGCTGAGCGGGCCCGCCAGCACGAACGGCCCGCGGGACCCTCTACCGTGGCGGTCGCGAGGCGGCCCACGGCGTGGTCCCATGACTGGCGGCGGAGTCTCGTGCACTGCTCGAGTCTATTGTCGCCGGGGACACGACGCGGGTGTTGGCTGGCAATGCCCGGGCGGCATCGGCGGGAACGGTAGCGTCGACCCGTGAGCCGACGTCGCACGTGTTCGCGCAGCGCCTGCTCCAGGTCGGCAGTCGCCACGCTGACCTACGTCTACTCGGACCAGACGGCGGTGCTGGGACCCCTCGCGACGTACTCGGAGCCGCACTGCTACGACCTGTGCGAGAGCCACGCGCAACGGCTCAGCGCCCCGCTCGGCTGGGAGGTCATCAGACTGGCGCTCGGCTCCGCGGACCAAGGGCCGAGCGGCGACGACCTTGTCGCGTTGGCCGAAGCCGTTCGCGAGGCGGCGCAGCCCGCCGTTTTGGTCGAACCGCACGGCCACGGTGTCGAGGTGGGTCGGCGGGGGCATCTGCGCGTCCTGCGCTCCACCGACGGCTGAGCGAGTCGCCCCTCCCAGCGAGTCAGGGACTCGGGACGACCACTGGCTGGATCACCGTCCAGCGTCCGGGCAGCACGGGGAGCTGCGCGATGCCGCCCGGCCCGGCGTAGGTCGCCACTGCCTGCAGGGCTGCGCCGTCATCGGACCTGATCACAAGGTACGACGCTGCCGAGCCGGTGGGGAGAGTCCACGAGGTGGTGGTGGCGCCGTGAACGATCAAGCGGTGGTCCCCGAGCGGTGAGCCGGAGCGGCCGATGGTACGGACGTGAACGGTCCGCACCCCGGGGGTGCTCGCCGTGACCGAGATCGTCAGAGTCGCGCCGTCCGTCCTTGGCACGACAGCGGGATCGGTCAGCCGTTCGCTGACACCGGAGACGGCGAAGTCCGCCCTGGGCCCGGACAAGCGGCTGAGGACGGCTCCCGTCACCGGCGTGGCGGAGCTCAGCTCGACTGCCGAGGGCCGGTGTCGCGTGATCGACGTGATGTCCTTGACGACGACGGAGCCGGGCGGCACCTGCACGTCCGCCAGCCCCGTGGACACAAAGGCGCCTGTCGGGTCGAGGAACCTGACCGACACCAGCTGCTGCCTCGACCCCGGGTTCGTGATGACCAGGCGTTGGGAGGTCGCGCGCGCTACTCCCGCGTCGACGACGACCGTCCGGGCCGGCCCGGTGGACGGCGGAACCCAGTCAGAGCCAGTGGGGGTCAGCGCGTCGAGACGAGTCGTGGAGACTGCTGCGGACACCGTGCCGCGCGTCGCAGTGACGTGCAGGGTGAGCGCGGGTCGCCCGGGCGCGAGGCCGGCCAGGTCGAGCCGCTGCTGGGACCTGGGGGCGATCGCTACGTCATGGGCGCCGTCCGTGGAGACGAGACCACCGGGGCCGAAGATCTGTACGTCGATGACGGCTATGCCGGGGCTGGCGTTCGTGATGTCCAGGGTCGTTGTGGTGCCCACGGTGGTGGCGACCCCGTTGAACCACCACTGACCGCGCGGCACAGCGCACGACGTAGCCGCTGTCCCGGACACTCGGTTGCCGCGGTACGTCGACAGCTCGGCCGCCATCAGGCCGGGTGCGAGCGCGCCGGTGGCGGTGACGAGCGCCCCCGGCTGCGCCGACCGGACCGGTGGCTGGCCGCCCTGCTGTCCGCCCGCGGGCGGCAACGCCACCCGCAGCGGCACGCCGGGCACCGACGTGGCGGCCACCAGCCTGCCGCCGGCACCCGTCCCGCGCATGAGCCGGAGCTTCGGCGTGCCCGCCGAGGTGGCCGTCGCACCGCGACCCACGGCAAACAGCGTGGTCGTCGACCCGGCAGCACCGGGCGCCGGGGGGCAGCTCAACGTGGCTGCGGTGACTGGCACCTGCCGTGGGCGCACCGACGGCTGCGCCGGCAGCGGCTCCTGACCGTCGGCAGCGACCACCGCACCTGCGGCGGCCAGCAGCACGGCGGCTGCGGCCGCCGAGCTCCGCCAGGTCACGCCGGCACGTCCTGAGCCGGGAGCGGGCGCCTGCTGGCGGGCGCGGCGAGCACACCCGCGCCCAGCCAGAGCAGCGACTGAAGCAGCAGCCAACCATCTCGTCGCGGCCCGACGGGCAGCACCGCAGGACTCACCAGGGGCGCGTCGACCTGCCACCCGGAGAGGACCGCGCGGTCCGACGAGGTCCGGGTGAGCCCGGCCACCGCGTCCAGCCGTGACACCGCAGTGGCCGCCTGCGGCGACGGCAGGACGACGTACCCGATCCCCAGCGCACCCAGCCGCCGTACGTCAGCTGGACGGCTCTGCGACAAGACGTCGGAGATGACGGCGCGAAGCTGGCGGTCGGCGCCCCCGCTGAGCACGCTGTCGTCGCCGAGGCGCATCCCGTCACCGGCGAGCAGCTGGTACCTGACCGAGTCGCCGCCCGTCCGCAGGACGAGAACCCGCTCGTCCGAAGTGGCCATGGCCTCGACCATGTAGGCGGGCACCGGTACGGCGACCGCTCGGTGCAGTACCCCGTGCGAGGCGGCGCCGGCATCCCAGCCGAGGCCCAGCACGACAGCCGCCGTGCCGGCAGCGACGCCGAGGGCAGCAGCGGGCTGCCGCCAGCCGAACGAGCCTGACCCGATGAACGAGCGGAGGCCGTCGGCCGCTATGCCGGCGGCGGCGATCGCGCCCGCACTGGCGACGACGACAGGGACCCCGAGCCAGGGATATGCCTCAGCGCCTCCGAGCGGCAGGCTTATCGTCTGGCGCCGCAGCAAGGCGGCTGCGGCCAGACCACAGACGACGAGCATCCAGGCGGCGGTGACAGCGGTCCTGGTGTCACGTCGCAGGAGCGCCAGAACAGCGACGAGCGTGAGGCATCCGGTGACCCACCACGGCGCAGCACCTGGAGCGCCGACTCGTGCGAACGCGAGCTGCCAGGCGTCGGTCGAAGCCCCGGGTACAGCGGTCAGCCCCGCCTCGGTGAGCGCCAGATCCGGATGGGTGACCACCCGCCACGACCAGGGCAGCAGGAGCGCCACCGGCATGGCCAGCGCCACCGCCCACTGCGCTGCCCGCAGGGGGCGGTCGTTGGCAAGCAGCCAGCACGCCGCGGCAGTGCCCAGGGCGGCGGCGATCGCCCAGCCGACCGGCGCAAACGCGACGGCAACGCTCAGCCAGAGACCGGTGCCGAAGACGCTGCGCCACGCACCGTCCGGGCCGGTCGCGAGCAGCCGGCAGCCGCTTCGGGCGACCCACGGGAGCACGATCGCCGCGACGACCGTGCCGAGGTGTCCCGACGCCACAGCGCCGATGAGGATGGGTATGAGCCCGTAGGTCAGCGCGACCCACATCCGCGTGCCGGTGCCGCGCACGAGGGAGCCAGCGGCCAGCCAGGCGCTTGCCCCGGCGAGCGGGGCGGCCAGCAGCATGAGCACGTCGACCAGCAGCCAGGCTTTGCCGAGCACCACCGTCGCCCCGAGTGCGAGCATGGCGACATAGGGAGCGGTGTCGACCGTCGATCCTCCTCCGACGGCGTGCGACGACTCCGCGTACAGACGCCACCAGGCAGCTGCCCCGTCAGGAGCCGGGAGCAGCGCCCCGCCTTGCAGGAAGCCGCCCCCCCACAGCCCGCGGGAGGCCACCACGGAAGCAGCCGTCAGCACGGTGACGACAACGAGGAGCGGATGCCGGGCGAGAATGGCCAGCGCAGAGTTGCCGCCGGAGCTGTGCCGGGTGGCGCCTGCTCCCGACGGACGGAGCCGCCGCGCCGACGAGGCGACAGCTGTGGCCGTCTCCCGTGCCGGCTCGCCGAACCTGCCGCGGACCGCGTCGATGCCGTTCGCGTACGGCGTCCACCACGGGGGCAGCAACCGCCGTACCCCCGCTACGCCACCGGTCGTGCGACGCCGGCGGCGCCGCGCACGTGCCGCGTACACCCGCCATGGGCGGCCGAGCACCGACGCGGCGGCACACATCTCGTCCCACGCCGTCGCGGGCAGCTTGCCCAGCAGATAGCCGACGGCACGCAGCAGCGAGCCGAGAAGCAGCCGCACGTAGACGACCGGCACCGCTGCACCGCGGCTGTTCGCCAGCACTGTGAACAAGGCGGCGCACCGGTCCGCCCGGTGCGGTCGCCGCGACGTGCAGGTCGTCTCGCGGACGCCCCGGCTCGCCGCCTCGACGTGGAAGAGCGTGGCCCGGCCGGCGACGACGACCCGATAGCCGGCACTCGCGGCTCGCCAGCCGAAGTCCACGTCGTCACGGAACAGTGGAAGGGCGGGATCGAAGCCGCCGAGGCCCTCCCAGACGTCGCGACGTACCAGCATCCCGGCGCTGCTGACCGCCAGCACATCCCTGTCCTCGTCGTGCTGACCTTGGTCCTGCTCGCCTGGCTCGACGCCCGTCTCGCGATGACCGGTGCTGGTGATGGTCACGCCGACCTCGAGCAGGCGGCGACCGGAGGGCCAGGCGCGGACGCGGCATCCCACCGCGGCGATGTCTGGAGCGGTGCGGGCGACCTCGAGGAGTCGCTCCAGCGTGTCCGGGGCCGGGAGGCAGTCGTCGTGCAGGAGCCAGATCCAGTCGCCCCGACCGATGCCATCGCCGCGAGCCCGGCCGGTGACCGGGCTGGACGGCGGCTTCGCCGCGGCCTGCAGACCGGCCTGGACGGCGGCGCCGAAGCCGGTGTCCCGGCCCATCTGGTGCACCGCGTCGACCGCGTTCGACGCGGAGAGCAGGCTTGCCGAGCCGTCCGTCGAGCCGGTGTCGACGCCGACTACGACGTCCGGATGGCGCGTCAGGCCCGGAAGCTCGGCGAGCAGGCGAGGCAGCCAGACAGCACCGTCGTGGGACACGATCACGGCGGTGACCGTGATGCGCGCGGTTGATGCCTCAACCGCCTCCGGGCTCAGCTGACCCGCTTCTTGAGCTTTCGGCGCTCCCGCTCGGAGAGTCCTCCCCAGATGCCGAAGCGCTCGTCGTTGTGAAGGGCATAGTCGAGGCAGTCACCTCGGACGTCGCACGACAGGCATACCCGTTTTGCCTCCCGGGTCGAGCCCCCCTTCTCAGGGAAGAATGCCTCGGGATCTGTCTGCGCACAGAGGGCACGCTCCTGCCACAAGAGCTCTGCAGCGGTTCCGTCGAGGACCTCGAGGTCTCGCACGGCGTTCGCCTCCTCGACCCGGGTTGTCGTGAGGGCCTCACGACTTGACGTAAATTACATGCCTGTAAGTAGCCCTACGTCAAGTCCTGTCTGCTAGTCCGGTAGCGACACGCCGCTGTTTCGGCTATTTCTCGCGCCGGCTCCACCAGCCGCCGGACTCCGTTGGCGGCTCGTCCGCGGGCGGTTCGGACGCAGCGACGGCGTCGTCGGCCGACCCATCCTCCGAGGTGCCTGGTTGCTGCTCGCCGTCGCCCGCATCGACCACCACGCCCGGCTGGGCGCCCCCAGCTCCAGCGGCGGGTTCGGCCGCTGGCGCCGGCGGGTCCGCGGGCTCCGGCGTCCATTCGCTGGCTCCGGAGGGCTGTGCCCATGAGTTCTCGCCGCTCTGGTCCCACTCGTTCGTCGAGGGAGCCTCCGGCGGCGACCACCCCTGTCCGGACTGGGTCCACGACGATGCGGGCTGGCCCTGCTGTGCGGCAGCCGGATCGTGCCAGCCGACGGCCGGGTCGCTCCAGCCGCCTTGATGGGGGGGTGGGGAAGCCTGCGGCGCCGCACCCTGCTGCGACCAGCCACCTGGCTGTCCGGGACTGCCGGCCCCCCAGCCGTACGACGACCCGGGTGGCTGCCACCAGGACTGTTGGCCAGCGGGTGCCGACGGGGCCGGCGATCCCCAGGCCGGCTGGCCCGGGCCGTAGCCAGGCTGCCCCGGGCCGTAACCGGGCTGCCCCGGTCCGTAGCCGGGCTGCCCGTATCCCCAGGCGGGTTGGCGGGCCCTTGCCGGAGACGGCAGGCTGCGCAAGGCGGTGTACAGGTACAGCCCGGCAAGGGCGAGCAGGAGCAGGTGGGCCAGCCCGAAGACGATGGCGATGGCCTTGCCTCCGCTCGGCCCGCCCAGGGGGCCGTCCGGGAGGTTGGAGCCGAGCTGCGCGAAGAACGTGATGGCGGTGAACAGCAGCTCGAGGGCCGCGATCGCGAGTGCGATCAGCACCACGATCCGGCTGCTGGAGCTGGGCTCGCCGTACTGGGTGACGAGCAGCGCGGCCACGACGAGCGACAGGATCGGCATCAGGGAGGCGAAGAGGAAGACGCTTACGCTCGCCTTGTCGGCGAAGTCGAAGCCGGTGTCGGTGTTGAACAGCACGCTGAGCGCGCCGATGAAGTACAGCGCCGCCACCGCGAGCAGCCCGAAGGCGATGAGATCGCGATACTTGCGGGTCGCGTCGTTCACCACGGTGCTCTCCCTCGAACGAGATGCGGTCAGATCGGGTGCGGATGGCGTCCAGCCTGCCACACCGCATCTGGGCCAGCATGCCGCGACCGCGACTGCGACTGCGACCCCCGCACCCGGCCGGACACGACCCGGCTTGCACACTGGCACCCATGCGCATCACGGTCCTGTCCGGTGGAGTGGGTGGGGCGCGCTTCCTCACCGGTCTGCGCGACGTCGTCGACCACCGGACCGACGCCATAACGGTCATCGCCAACACGGCCGACGACATCTGGCTGTTCGGGCTGCGGGTGTGCCCGGACCTCGACACGGTGATGTACACGCTCGGCGACGGAATCGACACCGAACGCGGATGGGGCAGGCGCGAGGAGACCTGGCTGGCCAAGGCGGAGCTTGCCGCGTACGGCGTTCAGCCCACCTGGTTCGGCCTGGGCGACCGTGATCTCGCCACCCACCTGGTCCGGACCCAGATGCTCAACGCGGGGTTCCCACTGAGCGAGGTGACGCGGGCATTGTGTGCGCGGTGGAAGCCTGGCGTCGACCTGGTGCCGATGACCGACGACCGGGTGGAGACACACGTCGTCATCGATGACGAGGACGGGCGCCGCGCCGTCCACTTCCAGGAGTACTGGGTACGTCTGCACGCTCCGGCGGCGTACGACGTGCTGCCGGTCGGCGCCGAGGAGTCCAAGCCGGCTCCCGGCGTGGTCGAGGCGGTGCTGGCGGCCGACGTGGTCATCCTGCCGCCGTCGAACCCGGTGGTGTCGATCGGCACCATCTTCGCGGTGCCGGGGATCGCCGACGCCGTGCGGACGACGCCCGCCGCCGTCGTCGGCGTCTCCCCGATCATCTCCGGCGCCCCGGTGCGGGGGATGGCCGACCGCCTGCTGCCCGTGATTGGAGTCGAGGTCGGCGCCGCGGCCGTCGGCGAGCACTACGGCGCCCGGACCGAGGGTGGCCTTCTCGACGGCTGGCTCGTCGACACCGCCGACGGCGATGCCGTCGAGCGGCTGGCGGGCCGCTCCATCGCAACCGTGGCGCTACCACTCCTGATGAGCGACCAAGCCGCCACGGCAGCCATCGCGCAGGCTGCGCTCGACCTGGCGCAGCGGGTTCGGGCGCCAAGCCGGTGACGGCCGCCGAAGCAGCCTCATTCCCGGAGCGTCTGGAGCTGCACGGGCTGCGCTGGCCGGAGATCGCCGAGGGCTCCGACCTCGTCGCTCTGCTGTGCGCGGAGGACCTGCGGGACGGCGACGTCGTGGTCGTGACCAGCAAGGTCGTCAGCAAGTCGGAGGGGCGGCTGGTGCGCGGTGACCGCGCCGCCGCTGTCGTCTCCGAGACCCGCCGAGTGGTTGCCCGACGCGGGCCGACGGTCATCGCCGAGACCCGGCACGGCCTGGTGATGGCTGCCGC
Organism: Propionibacteriales bacterium; assembly: GCA_038327385.1. GTDB lineage: Bacteria > Actinomycetota > Actinomycetes > Propionibacteriales > Nocardioidaceae > JAWWPG01. Next base: position 9,143 of record JBBQKY010000034.1, on the reverse strand, counting down.
CGGGGTGGACGGGTCCAACACGCCCGCCGGCACTGTGCTGCTGCTCCCCGTCGACCCGGATGCGTCAGCCCGGCAGCTGCGGCAGGGCGTGTACGCCCGCGCGGGGCGCAACATAGCGGTGATCGTCAGCGACACAGCCGGTCGCGCCTGGCGGCTCGGTCAGACCGACCTGGCGGTGGGGTGCGCCGGCCTCGACCCGCTGCTCGACCTGCAGGGGACGCACGACACGCACGGCAACGAGCTGCTGGTCACCGCCGCAGCGGTCGCCGACGAGCTTGCCGCCGCCGCCGATCTCGTCAAGGCGAAGACGTCGCAGCGGCCGGCGGCACTCGTCCGGGGCCTGGCTCGAGCCGTGCTGCCGGCGGGTACGGACGGTCCTGGCGCGCGAGCTCTGGTGCGCGCGGCGGCAGCTGACTTCTTCGGGCTGGGAGTGCGGGAGGCGGCCGTAGCCGCAGCCATGCGCGACGACCCAGCCGCGCTCGACCGCTTCCCGCGTCGTGCGGACGGCGACCCCCAACCGCTAGACGGCCTGGTCGACGGGTGGCTCGGCTCGCTCCTACCCAGCCAGCGAGACCATGTTCGTACGTCGCTCGCCGCGACGCCGTGTCCGCACGCCGCCACCGGTGCCGCGGCCTGGACGCTTCGCACCGCCGTGCACGACAACGCCGGCGCCGGCGTGCTGGTAGCAGTCGGCGGCCTTCTCGAGCGGGGAAACGTGCTGGCCGCCGCCTACCGGCTCTTCGGTCACGACCTCGCCCCAGCAGCTGCCGCCTCCCCCTGGGCCAGGGTGTTCGACCGCTGCTGGCACGAGCGTTGAGGCGGTCAGCGGTCCGGCGAGAAGCGGATGGCGCCGGCCGGGATCACCTGGTCGCCCCAGACGCGGGCTCCGCCTGCGAGCTCACAGCCGGCGCCGACCGCTGAGCGGTCGCCGAGGAACGACTGTCGGACCACCGCGGAGCTGCCGACCTCGGCATGGGGGCCGACAATCGAGGCCTCCACGACAGCATCGCGGGCCACGACGGCTCCTCGGCACACGACGCTCCCGGTCACGATGGCGCCAGGCTCGATGACCGCTCCGCAGCCCACCGACGCGCCGCCGTTCACGACAGCCGACCTTGCCACCGCTGCGTCCTCGGCCACCCAGCGGGGCGCGCCGGGATACGGGTAGGCCGGGCTTGTGACGACACCCAGCACCATGTCGGCCGAGGCCTTCACCACGGCGGGCGGGTTGCCGAGGTCGAGCCAGTAGGCGCGGTCCAGCTGACCGACGAGCAGCCTGCCGGCGGCCAGCAGAGCCGGGAAGGTCTCCCGCTCCACGGAGACGACCGCCTCGGCCGGGATGGTGTCGATGACGCTCCTCGTGAAGACGTAGCAGCCGCCGTTGACCTGCCGGCTCGGTGGGTCTTCCGTCTTCTCCAGGAAGGCGGTCACCCGGCCAGCCGAGTCCGTCGGCACGCACCCGAACGCCCGCGGGTCGTCCACCTGGACGAGGTGAAGGGTGACGTCCGCCGACGTCTCGGCGTGCCGCTCCAGCTGGGCACGGAGGTCGTGGTCGCTCAGGATGTCGCCGTTGAGGACGAGCACGGGCTCGCCGGGCGCCGACCGCAGCTCCTGCGTGACATGGCGGATGGCACCGCCGGTGCCGAGAGGTATCTCCTCGCGTACGTAGACGAGCTCGATCCCCCAGCGCTCGCCGTCACCGAGCACCGGCCGGAACATGTCGGCGTGGTAGCTCGTCGCCATCACGACCCGGTCGACCCCCGCCGCCGCCAGCCGGGCTATCTGGTGCGCAACGAACGGCACGCCGGCCACCGGGAGCAGGTGCTTGGGAAGGAACTGGGTGAGGGGCCGCAGCCGGCTGCCGATCCCCCCGGCGACGATGACGGCTTCCACGCCAGCATCCAACCACGCACGGCCCGGTCGTACAGTGACGCGATGCTCCGACCACCCGGCATCCTCTCCGCGCTCGCCGAGCGGCTCCGCGCGGACCCGGGCCGACCGCTGGTCACGCTGTACGACGACGCCACCGGCGAGCGGGTGGAGCTCAGCGCCGCCACCTTCGACAACTGGGTGTGCAAGCTGGCGAACCTCTTCGCGGACGACTGGGAGCTGGAGCCGGGCGAGCGCCTCGCGGTGCTGATGCCCACCCACTGGCAGTCCATGGTGAGCATCGTCGCCGCCTGGACGGCCGGCCTCGTCGTCGCCCTCGATCCCGACGTCGGCGTCTCCGCCAGCGTGGTCGGGCCCCCGTCCCGGACCGGTCCGCGAGCCGAGCGCCATGTGCTGGCCTGCTCGCTGCGGCCCTTCGCGCAGGCCGAGCCGGCACCGCTGCCTCCCGGCTGGCTCGACTTCGCCAACGAGGTGTCGCCTCAGCCGGACGCGCTCATCATGCCTGCCGCGGCAGCCTCTGACGCCGCCGCCTTGGTCGCGCCGGGTGGGCTCCTCACACATGCCGAGCTGGCGGCACGCGGCCGGGCCATGGCCGACGACCTCGGCCTTGCCCCCGGCGGAAGGCTGATCACGGACCTCAACCCCGCTGAACAGGTCGGCTTGGACGCCGCCCTGCTCGCGCCGCTGGCCACCGGCAGCTCCGTCGTGCTGCTCGTCAACGTCACCATCGCGCGGCGCAGGCTGCTCGCGGCGCAGGAGCAGGCCACCTGTAGCCGCTGGTCCGACGGATAGGCTGGCGCCATGACTGTCCTGGTTACCGGTGGAGCCGGCTACATCGGCGCCCACGTCGTCCGGTTGCTGCGTGCCCGCGGAGATGTCGTCGTGGTCGACGACCTCAGCACCGGAGCCGCTGCCCGCGTCGGTGACACGCCCCTGGTGCAGATCGACATCGCGCTGGACGACGCCGCCGAGAAGATGACGGCCATGATGCACGAGTACGCCGTCGAGGCCGTCGTGCACATCGCGGCGAAGAAGCAGGTGGGTGAGTCGGCCGAGCGCCCCGCCTGGTACTACGCCCAGAACGTCGGTGGCATGGCGAACCTGCTGATGGCGATGGAGGCAGCCGGCGTCGACAAGCTGATGTTCTCCTCCTCGGCCGCCGCGTACGGCCTCCCCGATGTCGCCGCGGACGCACTGATGAGCGAGGACGTCGGCTGCAACCCCATCAGCCCGTACGGCAAGACGAAGCTGGTCTGCGAGTGGCTGTGCAAGGACGCGGCCGCCGCCTGGGGACTGCGATGGGCAGGACTTCGCTACTTCAACGTGGCCGGAGCGGGCTGGCCGGAGCTCGGCGACCCCGCGGTCCTGAACCTGATCCCGATCGCGCTCCGTGCCCTCACCGGCGGCGGGCAGCCGAAGGTGTTCGGTGACGACTACGACACCCCGGACGGCACGTGCATCCGCGACTACGTGCACATTCTGGACCTGGCCGATGCGCACATCAGGACGCTCGACTACCTCGACCGCGAGGACGCTCAGCGTCCGCACGAGATCTTCAACGTCGGAACCGGCCAGGGCGCGTCCGTCAGCGAGGTGCTGCGCAGCATCGCCGCCACGACCGGCTACCAGGTCGACGCGCCCGTCATCGGGCGACGCCCCGGGGACCCGGCGATGCTGGTGGCCGAGGTACGGCGGATCGCGGACGTGCTCGGCTGGCGGGCGACGAGGTCGCTCCGCGACATGGTGGACTCAGCGTGGCAGGCGTGGCAGCCGGTCCACGGCGCCCCGGCCGTCCCGCCCGGCCCCTCGACTCAGTCGTCGTCCTCGTCGTCGTAGTCGTAGTCGAGTGCCTTGACGGCCTCGGAAGCCTCGCCGAAGAACGAGACCTTGCCCGATGAGAGCACCAGCCCGAGGTCGCACAGCTTCACGACCTGCTTCGCGTTGTGGCTCACGTAGACCATCGTCTTGCCGTCGGCCTTCAGTTCCAGGATCTTCTTCATGCACTTGCGCCGGAAGGGCTGGTCGCCCACCGCGAGCATCTCGTCCATCAAGAAGATGTCGCAGTGCGTGTGCACCGCGACCGCGAAGGCCAGCCGCATGAACATGCCGGACGAGTAGTTGCGGACGGTTCCCTCGACGTACTTCTCCATCTCGGAGAAGTCGAGGATCTCGTCGTACTTGCCCTGGATCTCCTGCTGGCTCATCCCGAGGATGGCGCCGTTGAGGTAGATGTTCTCGCGCCCGGTCAGGTCCGGGTGGAAGCCGGCACCGACCTCGATGAGGCCGGCGATCTTGCCGCGGGCCAGCACGGTGCCGGAGTCCGGGTCCATCACGCCGCTGATGAGCTTGAGGAGGGTGCTCTTGCCGGAGCCGTTCAGTCCCATCAGCCCGATCGATCCGCCGACGTCGAGCTTGAAGGACACGTTGTCCACTGCGGTGAACGTGCTCGAGTGGTGGCGGCCCTTCACCGCGTTGACGGTGAGCCGCTTCAGGCCGTTGCTGTTGGACATCTTGAAGCTCTTGGTGACGCCCTCGACGATCATCGCAGTGGCCATCAGAGCTTGTCCGCGAATCTGCCCTCGAGGCGGCTGAAGATCAGCTGGGCGAGGCCGAGCAGGACGAACCCGGCAACCAAGATGATCAGGCTCCGCTCGAACAGGTGCGGGGGCAGCTCCTTGACCGTGCCCGTCGCGATGGGGTCCGGGTCGGCGGCGGTCCTCGGGAACGACGTGATCCAGAACGCCCGGTTGTTGAGCATCACCGCGGCGTTGAACGGGTTGGAGATGTACAGCTGGTTGATCCACGGGTGGTAGGCCAGCTTGGGCGCAATGGTGGAGTAGGTGTAAATGACCGGTGCCGTCCATCTCAGGACGGTGTTGATGACCTCGACGGCGTTGGCGGTGTCACGGACATAGACGTTCGCCGCGCTGAGGATGATCGCCATGGAGAGGCCGTAGACGACAACGATGGCGAAGGCGAGCAAGGCAGCCAGTCCCGCTCTGGCATCAGGGTGCCACCCGACGACGAACTCGCCGATGATCAAGACGACGTACATCGGGAACATGTTGTAGAGCGAGACCGCGACCGAGGCCACCGGGAACATCTCCCGAGGCATGTTGATCTTGCGCACCAGCGACTTGTTCTTGATGACGGCTTTGGACCCGGCCGACAGGCACGTCGAGAAGAACTGCATGATCACCATGCCGCTGAAGATGTGCAGCGCACGGTTGGGTGTCTGGTGGTTGATGATCAGGTTCGCGATGAAGTAGTAGACGCAGAACCGCACCAGCGGCTGGATGTACGACCACCCGAGGCCGATGAGCGAGCCCTGGTAGCGGACCTTGACTTCCTTGCGCACGAGCAGCCACAGCAGGTAGCGGCGCTTGAACACGAAGCGCAGGCCGCGCGCCGTCCGAGGGTTCTGCAGCGGCCCCATCGCGCGAATCTCGCGGTCCGTCGTCGTGGCTGTCACGCCTCGACACCGCCGCTCTCGATCTTGGCGCCGTCCGCGAAGTGCGGGCGCAGCCTGTTGTCGTACATCGACAGCGCCGACCCGATCGCCATGTGCATGTCGAGGTACTTGTAGGTGCCGAGCCGGCCACCGAAGAGCACGTCCGTCTCGGCCTGCGCCAGCTTGCGATAGGCCAGCAGCTTCTCCCGGTCCTCTGCGGTGTTGATCGGGTAGTACGGCTCGTCGTCCGGCTTGGCGAAGCGTGAGAACTCGTGGACGATGACGGTCTTGTCCTTGGGATACCAGTCCCGCTCGGGATGGAAGTGCCGGAACTCGTGGATCCGGGTGTAGGGCACCTCCTCGTCGGCGTAGTTCATCACCGGGGTGCCTTGGAAGTCACCGACGTCCTCGACGGAGACCTCCAGGTCGACGGTGCGCCAGGACAGCTCTCCGGCGGAGTTGGAGAAGTAGGCGTCCAGCGGACCCGTGTAGACGACCGGAACCCGGCCGACGATGGCGTCGCGTACGTCGAAGAAGTCGGTCTCGAGCCGTACCTCGATGTTCGGCGAGTCCGCCATCCGCTCCATCCAGGCGGTGTACCCGTGTACCGGCAGGCCCTCGTACTTGTCGTTGAAGTACCTGTTGTCGAAGGTGTAGCGCACCGGCAGCCGAGTGATGATCTCGGCGGCCAGATCCTTGGGGTCGGTCTGCCACTGCTTCGCCGTGTAGCCACGGACGAAGGCCTCGTAAAGCGGCCTACCGATGAGGGAGATTGCCTTCTCCTCGAGGTTCGTCGCGGCCGCGGTGTCGATCTCGCTGGCCTGCTCGGCGACCAGCTTGTGCGCCTCGTCGGGTGTGTAGGACCTCCCGAAGAACTGGTTGATCAGCGCGAGGTTCATCGGGAACGTGTAGACCTGCCCTTGGTACCTCGTGAAGACCCGGTGCTGGTAGCCGGTGAAGGCCGTGAAGCGGTTGACGTACTCCCACACGCGCTCGTTCGAGGTGTGGAACAGGTGCGCGCCGTACTTGTGCACCTCGATGCCGGTCTCCGGCTCGGGGGCGCTGTAGGCGTTCCCGCCGACGTGGTCGCGTCGGTCGAGGATCAGCACCTTCAACCCGAGGTCGTTGGCGCACCGCTCGGCGATCGTGAGACCGAAGAGTCCGGCGCCCACGATGACCAGATCGGCGTCGGCCAGACCGGCGTTGTGCTGTGCTGAGTTCAAGAAGCTCTCCTGGTGAAATGTCCCGCGCAAGTCTAGACGTGGTTGGCGGACCGACGTGTCAGCGCTCGCCCCGGCGGGCGATCCAGTGCCGGTAGGCCACCTTGCGCAGGCCCACCGGCACCAGCCGGTAGGACCCGCGAAGGGCGACGTTACGCGTGAACTCGGCCCCGGAGATGAACCCGAGAGCCCGCAGCCTGCGCTGGAGCGACCATTCGGACTTGAGCAAGGTCACACCGCCGCGCCGGGCGTAGGCTCCCGCGCCGACCCGGTAGAGCACGAGCGGCTCCTCGATGTTCGCCACGCGTGCCCCGTGCTGGATCATCTTGGCGAACAGCAGATAGTCCTCCATCAGCGGCAGGCTGCTGTATCCGCCGACCGCCTGCACCATCGACCGGCGGTACACGATCGTGGGGTGGTTGAAAGGCTGGTGGAAGCGCGAGTACCGGATGATGTGCTCGGGATCGAGCGGCGGCACCCGCCTGCCCACGATGTCGTCGGCCGACGTGCCGAACTCCAGCAACGACGAACCGACAAGGTCGGCGCCCTCCTCGACCACGGGGACCTGCACTTCGAAACGGTGCGGTACGGCGATGTCGTCGGCGTCCATCCTCGCCACGATGTCGTGCGCGCACGCGGCCATGCCCTGGTCCAGGGCCGGACCGAGTCCCACGTTGATGTCGATCGGCAGCAGCCGTGCCGGCACCGGCGAGCCCGCCACCAGCGCCGCGATCGCGGCGGCGAGGTTGTCCGGCACCGGTCCGTCCTGGACGAGGACCACGTCGTCGGGTCGTCTGGTCTGCTGGTGGACGACCGAGCGGTACGCCGCCTCGAGGAAGCTTGGGTCGTCACCGCCGTACACGCTCATCAGCAGGCTGAACCGCTCGCTCATGGCTGCCGGTCGGACGCGCTGTCGAACGTCGCCAGCACCTCGGGCGTGGGGCGCGGACCGGTGCGGATGCCCTGTGCCAGCCCACGAGCCAGGCAGGACAGCAGCGTTGCGCGGTCGGGTGAGCCAGCCACCGTCCTTACCCAGCGGAGCAAGGTCGCCGCGCCGTACCCGAGCTTCTCCAGCGGGCTCAGCCCGCAGGAGCGGGTGAAGACCCAGACCTTGTTCCGGACCTCGTAGAAGAACCGCGCTCCCGGGTCGATGTCGGTCGACCCGTAGGTAGCGGTGTGATGGACGACGACGGACGCGGGGCACAGCAGACCGACCTGGCCGCGGATTAGGCGCGTCGTGAACTCGAAGTCGTCGTTCCACAGGAAGTAGTCGGCCAGCGGCAGCCCCCGGCTCCGGACGACCGCCGCGTCCACCAGCACGGAGACGAACGACGCCGAGCGGACCGGCAGGCATCCGCAGGCGGCAGCGCGCCGGATGTCCGCCCGGCTGGCCCCCAGCCGCCTGCGCGGAGTGTTCATCGGGTGGTCGCGCCCGTCGGTCCACACCACGCGGCTGCCGACGAGCGCCGGCGGCCGCCCGGCGTACGCCGACCTGGCAGCGATCAGCGTCTCGAGCGCCGTGGCGCGGGGGACCGTGTCGTCGTCCATCAGCCAGAGGAGGTCACAGGCGTCACGCCCCAGGGCGTGCCGAATGCCGAGGGCGAAGCCGCCAGCGCCGCCGAGGTTGCGGGGCGACGTGAGGACCTCGACATGTTCGAAGTCGGCGGCCAGCAGCTGCGCCGTACCGTCGGTCGAGGCATTGTCCACGACAACGACGGCGTCTGGGGGTCGGGTCTGAGCGAGGACCGCCTGCAGGGCCTCGGTCAGCAGGTCGCGGCGGTTCCAGGTCACCACCACGGCGACGACCCGTGCTTGCTCCGACACCGCGCTCCTCTGACCCGCCGAGCCCCTGTGGGCGCGTCGCGGCGGCAGCCGGACATGACCCGGGCCACGACGCCGCGCCCGAAGAGGCAGCCTACCGTCAGCAGCTGTCGGAGAGGTTCGACGTGTCGTTGGGCGCGTAGCTCTGCTGGAAGCTGTCCTTCTTCCCGAGCGACGTTGGTGTCTTCGTCGGGTGGCCGGCGGCCGTCTTGGTGCCGGCCGCCTGGGACTTGGCGAGCGCCGTCTTCACCATGTTCTTGATGAGCGCCCATTTCGGGTCCCACGTCTCGATCTTCGGAGGTACGAAGGACACCGTGGTCACCGGCAGGTTGCGGGCTTTCATGGCGAGACCCACGAAGGTGTGGATCTCGCTTGCCGGGATCGAGGTCGACAAGATCGCCTTGCCGGCAGAGGCGATGGCGCTGAACCTGGTCAGCACGGTTGCCGGGTCGAGCTGGTGCAGCATCGCGTTCATCACGCACTTCTGCCGGGCCATCCGTGAGTAGTCGCTCGACCACACCCTGCTCCGCGAGTACCACAGGGCCTGGAAGCCGTTCAGCCGCTGCTTTCCGGGGTAGATGTGTCCGGTGACCTGGTGACCGATGCCGCCGATCGGCACGGTCTGGTGGACGTTCATCACGACCCCGCCCACGGCGTTCACCAGGTCCTGGAAGCCGCCCAGGTCCACCAGCACGTAGTAGTTGATCTTCAGACCGGTGATCTGCTCGATGGCCTGCGTGGTGGCCAGCACGCCCGGGTCC
>JBBQKY010000033.1:0-18170 GCA_038327385.1 Propionibacteriales bacterium | reverse complement strand
CGGATGTCGGCGGAGAGGTCCTCCATCGGCGCGAACCAGCCCTGCCGGTAGGCGCGCGACGACATCCCGCGTTGCACCGACTCGCAGACCACCCAGTCCTGCCGGTTGACCAGGTCCCACAGCTCACCGGCGTCGTGCGGGTTGAAGTCCGCGGCAGCAATCGCCTCGGGCTCGAAGAGCAGGTCGCATCGAACCCGGGTGTTGGCGGTGTCGAGCGGCCAGCAGACGAAGGCCGCGACATGGTCGGCCGCGCAGGACAGCCAGAGGTTCGGGTAGACCAGCTCACCCTTATGGCGCGTGCGTTCGGCATCGTCGAGCGCCGGGAAGGGTCGCCGGTTGGTGGTGCCGGTCATCGTGAAGGTCCAGGCACCTTCGCGGTGCGCGATGCCGTCCTCCCACCCCAGGCCGGCGCCGCCACCGCCGAATGACGGGACCAGCCGCGTCAGCTCGGGATGCACTGCTCCGCAGTGATAGCACTCGTTGTAGTTCTCGGCGAGCACCTTGTAGTTCGCTGCGACGTCGTAGGTGAAGCTCAGCCCGGTTGCCAGGCGTGCCAGCGGGTAGCGCGCCAGCCGCTCGCCGAACCCAGTCATGTCGGCGTCGAAGTCAGTCACTCGCTCGGGCGTCAGGTGGACGAAGACGAAGCCGCCCCACGTCCGCACCCCGACCTCGTGCAGGCCGAAGTCCGCCGGGCGGAAGTCGTCGATCCCTTCAGTGTGCGGCGCCTTGAGCAGGCGACCATCGAGGTCGTACGTCCAGGAGTGGTACGGGCACCGTAGCGCTCCGACGTCGCAGGGAGGGGGGTTGGCCCCCGGCTCGACAGGGACGACCTGGGACCCCCGGTGACGGCAGACGTTGTACGCCGCGTGAAGCCTGGCCGCACGGTCGCTGGTCACCAGGATCGACTCCCCGACGACGTCGAGGGTGGCGAGCCGGCCCGGCCGGTCGAGGCCGAGGTCGTCCAGCCGTCCGACACAGAACCAGCTGTCGAAGAGCACCAAGTCGCGCTCGCGCGCGAAGTGCTCGGCATCGACGTACATCGCCTTGGGGAGCGCCGGCTGAAGGGATCGGGCCGAAGGGAGCATGTCAAAACCTCAGCTCGGGGTGAGGCGGCCGGGAAGCCGGCAGGCGGCACGATGGTCGCCGGTTGCGGCGAGCACCGGAAGGGGTTTGGTGCGGCAGTCACCCTCGATCCCGGCTGCGGCGGCTTCCCCGCTCAGCAGGGCCGGGCAGCGGGGGTGGAAGCGGCAGCCGCGGGGGACCCGGGACGGGTCGGGCGTCTCGCCCACCAGCACAATCGGCTCAGTCTGCGCTATCTCGGGAACGACGGAGAGCAGGGCGCGGGTGTAGGGATGCTTCGGTGCGGCCAGCACCTCTTCCGTGGTGCCGACCTCCACGACGCGGCCGAGGTACATCACAGCTATCCGGTCCGCGATGTTCCAGGCCAGACCGAGGTCGTGCGTGACCACGAGCACCGAGAGACCCAGATCCTCACGTAGCTTGAGCAGCAGCGCCAAGATCTCCCCCCGGATCGACGCGTCGAGGGACGAGACCGGCTCGTCAGCGATCAGGATCGAGGGCTCCACGGCCAGCGCTCCGGCTATCACGACGCGCTGACGCTGCCCCCCCGAGAGCTCGTGAGGGTAGTTGAGGAAGAAGCGCTGAGGCGGCCGCATCCCTGCCTGGGACAGCGCCCTCGCGACCAGGTCGGCCTCGGTGACCCGGTCCCCGGCCCTGCGGTGCACCCCTACCATCTTGTGAATCCGGATACCTTCGGCGACCGACTCGTACACGCTCTGCCGAGGGTTCAGGGCGCCCGTCGGGTCCTGCAGGATCAGCTGCACCTTCCTGCGGTACGACCGCAGGAAGCGCCGGTTGTGGGTGAGCTCGGCCCCGTCGTAGGCGACCGCGCCCCCACTCGGCCGCTCCAGCCCGAGCAGGGTCCGCGCCAGTGTCGTCTTTCCACACCCGGACTCACCGACCAGGGCCAGGATCTCTGCGGGGGCGACGTCGAGGTCGACGCCGTCGACTCCCTTGGCGTCGGGCCGCCCGTGCCGGCCCTGGAACGTCACCTGTAGCTGCCGCGCTGAGAGCAGCTGGCTCATGGCGCCATCGCCGCCCCGCCGGCCGACTGCGCCGCCTCCAGGCGGCTCCGCGCGAGCAGCAGCTTCATGTCCCGCTGCTCGTCGGCGTGCAGGCAGGCCACCTCGCGATCTGTTCCGATCGGCTCCAGCGGCGGGTCCGTCGCGCGGCACTCCTCGGTGGCCAGCGCGCAGCGCGGGTGGAACGGACATCCGGACGGCAGCGCCTGGGGATCTGGAGGGTCTCCGGGCAGGCCGACCGGCGCGAAGCGCGCCCTCGGGTCACCGACGCGAGGGAAGGCAGCCGCCAGGGCTCCGCCGTACGGGTGGAGCGGATGGTCGAACAGGCTCACCGCCGGTCCCTGCTCGACGACCTTGCCGGCGTACATCACGAGCACCCGGTCGCAGGTAGTTCCGAGCACCGACAGGTCGTGGCTGATCAGGAGCAGTCCGAGGCCGAGGTCGTGCACGAGGTCGGTGAGCACGCCCAACACCTGCGCCTGAACCATCACGTCCAAAGCCGTCGTCGGCTCGTCGGCGATGATCAGCTGCGGCCGGCAGGCGAGCGCCATCGCGATCATCACCCGCTGCTTCTGACCACCCGACAGCTGGTGCGGGTACGCCGTCGCGCGGCTGGGCGGGAGTCCGACCTGCTCGAGCAGCTGGGCAACACGCCTCGCTGCGGCGTTGCGGCCGACGGACTCGTCGTGCAGCCGGATCGGCTCCGCGATCTGGTCACCGATCCGCTGAACCGGGTTGAGGGAGTGGAGGGCACCCTGGAAAACCATCGCGGCATCGCCCCAGCGCACGGCGCGCAGCTGCCCCCACGGCATCGTCTGGGTGTCCTGACCGTTGACGAGCACCGAGCCCGTGACCTTGGCGCCCTTCGGCTGCAGGCGGAGCACGGTCGACGCGATGGTGGACTTGCCGCAACCGGACTCACCGGCGATGCCGACGCTCTCCCCGGACCGGACGGTGAGGGAGACCCCCCGCACGGCCGGCAGCGGACCGGACGCGGTCGGGTAGCTGACGTTCAGATCGATGATCTGCAGCAGCGGCAGAGGTGCGTCCTCAGCTGACGCGTTCATCGGCGCTGCCTCAGCCGAGGGTTGAAGATCTCCTCCAGTGACTGCCCAACCAGGGTGAACGACAGCACGACCGCCACCACGCAGATGCCGGGCGGGAAGAGGAACCACCAGGCTCCCAGCGTCAGAGCGCCGTTGGTGAAGGCCGAGTCGAGCATGGTGCCCCAGGAGACGCGGGTCGGGTCGCCGAAGCCGAGGAACGACAGCGTCGTCTCCGACAAGATCGCGCCGGCCACGGTGAGGGTGGTGTTTGCGAACACCATCGGCATCACGTTGGGCAGGATGTGTCGCGTCATCTGATGCCAATCACCCGCGCCGAGCACCCGGGCGCGCTCCATGTAGGGACGCCCGATGATCGACAAGGTCTGCGACCTGATCAGCAGCGCAGTCCCCGGCCAGCTCGTCACGCCGATCACGAAGCCGATCGTGAACAGCGAGCCACCCAGCAGCGTCGCCAGTACGAGAGCCAGCGGGAGGAAGGGGATGACCAGGAACCACTCGGTCAACCGGAACAGCGCGGCCCCGACCCACCCCCGCCAGAAGCCGGAGGCGATCCCGATCAGCGTGCCGAGCACCATGGAGATGAGGGTGGCGAAGAGGCCGACGAGAAGCGAGACGCGGGCACCGTAGATCAACAGGGTCAACACCGACCTCCCGTACTCGTCGGTGCCTAGCCAGTACGACGAGGAGGGGCTTTCCAACGGCAGGCCGGTAGCCTTCGTGCGGGACAGACCCTCGGAGTCGACGAGCAGCGGCGCGAGGATCGCCACCAGCGCGAAGACCACCAGGACGACCATCCCGAGCACGCCAGTGCGATGCCGACGGAACTCCTTCCAGGTGCGGCCTGCCGAGTCCTTGCGGCGTCGCCAGGCGACCTGGCGTGCCGACATCGGTGCCGGCCCCGCGGCTCTGCCCTCGGCAGCCGTACTCAAACGCGCACCCGCGGGTCGAGCCAGCCGTAGAGCAGGTTGGAGACGAGGTTCGCGACCACCACGGAGGCCGAGAACACGAAAAAGGTCCCTTGCAGCACAGGGATGTCCGGGATACGCAGTGCGTCGGTGGTCAGCAGGCCCAGCCCGGGTATCGAGAACACGGTCTCGACCGTGATGGCTCCCGAGACGATGAAGCCGAGGTTGAGCGAGACGAGGGTGACGACCGGCAGGAGCGCGTTGCGGGTGGCGTGCCGACGGCGGACGAGGAGGTCACTGAGGCCCTTGGCACGCGCCGTCTGGAGGTAGTCCTCGCCCATCTCGTCGAGCAGGGCCGACCGCATGATGAGGGAGTACTCCGCCAGGTAAGCCAGCGTCAGCGTCACGACCGGTAGGACGAGATGCCATGTCTGGTCCACCATCCCGTGTAACGACCATGCGTCGACCCCGGCGGTCTTCAGCTGGCCGATCGGGAAGAGCCGGGGGATCGGACCGAAGCCGGTAGCGAGGAAGAGGAACAGGATCAGCCCGAGCCACCACTCCGGCATCGAGTAGAGCGTGATGGTGCTGGTGGTCGACAGCCCGTCGAAGGTCCGACCGCGGTTCCAGGCCGCGATCGTGCCGATCCAGATCCCGATGATGATCGAGAAGACCGTGGAGGTGCCTACCAGGGCGACGGTCGGCCAGAGCCGGTCGAGCATCAGGCCGCGGACAGGCTGGCTGTACTGGTAGGAGTCGCCGAAGTCCAAGGTGACGATGTTCTTCAGGTAGACCAGGAACTGCTTGGGCAACGGGTCGGCGAGACCGTACTTGTCGATGACGGCCTGCACCTGCTCCGGGGTCTTGGCGCGGCCACGCGCCAGGGTCCGTTCCGGGTGCTTGTTGATCACCCGGAAGAGGAAAAAGTTCACCACCACGATGAAGCACAGGGTGCCTGCCGAGCCGGCCACCTTGCGCCCGAACCAGCGCCAGCTGGCCGAGCGGCCCGGTGTCGAAACATCCCGAGGGGCCGTTGACGACGCCAGCTCCGGTTCGAACGCCGTGACGTCGATCCGGTGAGTCACTCGCGATCGTCCGCGGTTCGCCTGCGCATCAGGAGCCATCCTGCGACGACGGCGGCGCCCAGCGCCACTATCACCACGATGACGACCACGGTCGTGCCGCCGCTCGAGCCGCTGGATGCGGCGGCGACGGCTTGCGGATGCCCCGCAGCCGTCCCCACGGGGGCGAGGTTGAGGTAGTTGGCGTGCCCGTACTGGAAGAGCAGGATGCCACCCGTCTGCGGCTGCGGGACGAAGCCCTCCCACCGGTCACTCCGGTACGCCTCGCCGATCTGGTTGTAGACCGTGTTGAGGTACGGCGCGTCGTCGTACAGCATCTGCTGCATCTGCCTGACGATGGCCTCGCGCTTGCTCTCGTCGATAGCGGCGTTCTGCTCCTTGTAGAGCTTGTCGTACTGCGAGTTGCAGTACCACGAGTCCGACCAGTTCCCGCGCTGCCCGCAGGTGAAGTAGCTGAGGATGGAGTCCGGGTCGGGCTCGACGTACCAGCCCCACTGGAAGATGTCGTACTCACCGTCGAGGATGATGTTGGTCAGCTTGCTGCTCTCGTAGGACGTCACCTTGGAGTCGATCTGGACGTTCTTCAGCCATTCCTGGAAGAACGCCATCGTCGACACCGACTCCGGCGACTCCGACCTGGAGTAGAGGCGAAGCTGGCCGATCGGAGAGCCGTCCGGCATCGTCCGGAAACCGTCGCTGCCGACCTGGTAGCCCGCGGCGTCGAGCAGCTGCTTCGCCTTTGCCGGGTTGTACGCGTAGGCGTCGCTGCTGGGCGGCCTCCATACGTAGCCCTTGTAGGCAGGGGGGATGATGTTCTCGGCCGGGATGGCCGCACCCTGGTAGGCCTTCTGGGCAATCACGTTGCGGTCGATCGCGAAGTTGAGAGCGAACCGGAAGTTCTTGTCCATGATGGCGAGGTTGGGGTCGCCCAGCGGTTGTCCCGTCTTGAGATCGACCGAGCCCGTGTTGAAGGCGATCTCGTCGAAACCGGGGGAGTCACCCTCTTGCGCGGTGATCCCGCTGACGCCCTGCAGCGCCTTGATCTGCAGGGCGCTGACGCCTTCGGCGAAGTCGATGTCGCCGGCCTTGAGCGACTGCACCAAGGTGTCCTCGGACCTGTAGACCTGCATGTCCACCTCGGCCACCTTGGGCTTGCCGCCCCAGTAGCTGTCGTTGCGGACGAAGCGGTACGTCGAGCCGCCCGCCTTTCCCTCGACCAGCTTGAACGGCCCGGAGCCGACGACCGGCTGGCTCGCGCTCGACGGCTCGTTGGAGTACGTCTTGACGTCACTCTCGCTGACGTTCTTCCAGATGTGCGCGGGGATGATCGGCATCGGCAGCAGCGGCAGCACGGCGTTCGGCTTGCTGAGCTTCAGGACGACGGTCGTGTCGTCGGGCGCCGTGATGCTGGTGACGGACGTCAGGTAGGAGCCCCACGATGCCGACTCGGGTCCGCCGTCGAGGATCCGGTTGTAGGTGTAGGCGATGTCCCCAGCCGTGAGCGGCACCCCGTCGTTCCACTTCACCCCGGTGCGGATGTGGAACGTCCACGTGAGCCCGTCCGTACTGGTGTCCCATGAGGTGGCCAACCCGCCGTCGGGCTGGGGGCTCATGTCCTTCGGCGACCAGCTGATCATGTAGTCGTACATCAGCGCCCAGGCCTCGTAGGACTCCGCCTCGATGCCGTTGAACGGGTTGAACGAGTCGACCTCGTTCGTCAAGCCGATCGTGAAGGTGGCGTTGTCGGCGGACTTCGCTGAGCCCGCCTGCGCGGTGCTGGTAGCCCCCCAGAGTGCGGTGCCCAAGAGCAGAGCCGCGACGGCCGACCCTGTGGCTGCCTTCGTCATGCGTTGACGGATCTGATTCATTGACGTCTCCCCTGGCGGGCACTCGGCCCTCTTGTCCGATCAGTTGCCACTCCCGAACCAGTTTCCTGACTCGCGAGTCAGTATCGCGAAGGCGCGCCGAATTGGAAAGACCCGCGACATCCGGGCGATCTGCGTGCCGCGCTCAGGCGGCTTGACTCAGGTAACGCATCGCCATCGCGAAAGCGACGTAGGGTGGGCAGATGCTATGGATCCTGCTGGTGGTCATCGTCGTGGCCGTGGTCGCTTACAAGTTCCGCGTGCCGATTCTGGCCAAGGTGCTCGGTCAGTCGGAGTCTCGCGTGCAGCGCGCGATCGAGCGCCGCAAGCACTGACGGCACGGGTCCGGTGGCGGTTCTCGGAGCGCACAGGTAGACCTGAGGGATGAACGACAGCTCCGAATCGGAAAGTCTCCCGCTTGCTCCGTTGCCCGGCAGTGAGCGGCCCGCACCGTCCGGCGACGAGCTGTCGTCGGTTGTCCTGGACGCGGCGACCCGGGTGGAAGTCACGCTCGTGCTGCGTCGCAAGGCAGAGCTCCCCGACCCGGTGACGACCCTGCTGTCTCCTGCGGAGCTGGCCGACTCCCACGGGGCTTCCCCGGACGACGTGGAGGCGGTGACAGGCGCTCTCGCTGGTCTCGGCCTCGAGATCGTCAGCACCGACCCGGCATCGCGGCGAGTCCGGGTGGCGGGGTCGGTGGGCCAGCTGAGCAGCGTCTTCGGCACGTCGCTCACCGCCGTGAGCCGTCCGAACGGCGCCGGGCAGCCGGTGGTACATCGCGGACGAGCCGGCGGACTGAGCGTCCCGGTCGCACTGGCGGGGATCGTGACGGCTGTTCTCGGGTTGGACGATCGGCCGCAGGCCCGGACCATGCTGCGGGTGGCGACGCCCGGCCAGGTCACGACGAGCTATACGCCGCTGGAGCTCGCCAAGGTCTATCGCTTCCCTGCGGACGCCGACGGCACGGGTCAGACGATCGCGATCATCGAGCTGGGTGGAGGCTTCGACCAGCCCGACTTGGACACCTACTTCGCCGCCCTCGGGATAACCGGTCCGTCGGTGACCGCCGTGGGCGTCGACGGCGCCGTCAACCAACCAGGGCAGGACCCGAACGGCGCCGACGGCGAGGTGCTCCTCGACATCGAGGTTGCCGGCGCGCTGGCTCCGGGAGCCCGCCAGCTCGTCTACTTTGCACCCAACACCGACGCGGGCTTCCTCGACGCCGTGAGCGAGGCCGCGCACGCCGATCCGACGCCTACTGTCATCAGCATCAGCTGGGGGCTGAGCGAGGACGGCTGGACAGCACAGGCCCGGACGGCACTCGACCAGGCCATCGCGGACGCGGTGGCGCTCGGTGTCACCGTGACATCGGCATCCGGCGACGACGGCTCAGCCGACCGGACGACCGACGGCAAGGTGCATGTCGACTTCCCCGCCTCAAGCCCCCATGCCCTTGCCTGCGGCGGCACCACGCTAGAAGCCGACGGCTCCACGGGGGACGTCCGTGACGAGACCGTCTGGAACAACGGCACGGGCAACGGCGCCACCGGCGGGGGAGTGAGCGACGTCTTCGGCGTCCCCTCCTGGCAGCAGAACGCGGGGGTCCCGGTGCCCGGTGCTGGGGGAGGCCGCGGCGTACCAGACGTGGCCGCTGTCGCTGACCCGCGGACCGGCTACCGGGTCAGGGTCGACGGCACCGATCTGGTCATCGGCGGCACCAGCGCGGTTGCGCCGCTGTGGGCGGGCCTGGTGGCGCGGCTGGCTCAGCGGACCGGCAAGCGGTTGGGACTTCTGCAGCCTGTGCTGTACGGCGGTGCCTCGCCGGGTGCCGTCGCCCCAGGCTTCCGCGACATCACCGAAGGCAGCAACGGCGCCTACGCCGCTGCGCCGGGTTGGGACGCCTGCACAGGTCTCGGCGTGCCCGACGGCACGGCCTTGCTGGGAGTGTTCAACCCCTCCTGAGAACCCCCCGCAAAGGATCCGACAACGAGGTCGCCAGGACAACCCGGTTGTCGGTTTTCTGACGGGGAGTGGCGCACCTGCGGTCAGCGCATCGGCAAGGATGCAGGCATGGACCGGACGACGTACATCTTCGACGGGCACAACGACCTGCCGTGGGCGATGCGCGAGCTGAACGGCTACGACCTGGACGCCGCTGACCTCTCGGCTGGCGTTACCGAGCTGCAGACCGACATCCCCCGGCTGCGCCGCGGAGGCGTCGGAGCACAGTTCTGGTCGGTCTTCGTCCCCTGTTCGCTCGCGGGCCAGGCCGCGGTCACCGCAACACTGGAGCAGATCGACTTCGTCAGGGCCATCGTGCAGCGCTACCCCAACGACTTCTCGTTCGCCACGACGGCGTCGGAGGTGGGCCTCGCGGTGCTTGGCGGGCGCGTTGCCTGTCTGATGGGGATGGAGGGCGGGCACTCGATCGACGGCTCGCTCGGAACGCTGCGGATGATGCATGAGCTGGGTGTGCGGTACATGACGCTGACGCACAACGAGAACGTCGCGTGGGCGGACTCCGCAACCGACGCCGCCGTGCTGGGCGGGCTGAGCGAGTTCGGCCGCGAAGTCGTGCGCGAGATGAACCGGATCGGGATGTTCGTGGACCTCAGCCATGTCTCCGCTGACGTCATGCGCGACGCCCTCGACACCACGTCGGCGCCGGTGATCTTCAGCCACAGCTCGGCCCGCGCCTTGTGCGACGTGCCGCGGAACGTGCCGGACGACGTGCTGGCGAGGCTCGGTGACAACGGCGGGGTCTGCATGGTGACGTTCGTGCCGATGTTCACGTCGCAGCCGGTTGCGGACTGGTACGACGAGTGCCTGCGCATCACCGAGGCGCGCGGCGGCGACCGCCGCAAGTTCGAGGACGTCGACCCGGTGATCCGCGAGCGGCTGGACGAGGCACCGAGCTGCACGCCGGCAGACGTCGCCGACCACATCGAGCACGTGCGCGACGTCGCCGGCATCGACCACGTGGGCCTGGGTAGCGACTACGACGGGGTCACCTTCGGCCCGGAGGGAATGGCGGACGTCTCGACGTACCCGGTTCTGCTCGACGTGCTTCGCTCCCGGGGCTGGTCGGGGGCAGAGCTCAGCCGGCTGACCCACGCAAACGTGTTGCGAGCGATGCGCGGCATGGAAGACGCCGCCACGCGATGACGCCTGCCAAGGTGGCGGGACTGCTGCTGGCGGCCGGCTCGGGGAGCCGCCTCGGTCGCCCGAAGGCGCTTCTTGCGGATCAGGCAGGCGTGACCTTCATGGGGCGTGCACTGCAGGTCCTGGCTGACGGCGGCTGCGACCCGGTCTATGCGGTCCTCGGAGCGGCGGCCGACGAGGTCCGTGACCAAGTGCCCAATGGCGTCCGGGTCGTCGTCGCGGATGACTGGCGGGAGGGGATGGGCCACTCCTTGCGGACCGGCCTTGCCGCCGTCGCCGAGGACGACTCCGGGCTCGAGGCGCTGGTGGTGATGCTGGTCGACACGCCGGGCGTCACCTCCGAGGTGGTGAGCCGGCTGGTGAGCGCATGCGCCGCCCCTCCCGGTTCACCACGCGGCCGGCCATCGACCCCAGTGCGGTCCGCGCTCGCGCGTTCGGCGTTCGGCGGCGTACCCGGACACCCGGTGCTGATCGGCCGGGACCACTGGAAAGGCGTCGCCGAGACGGCGCACGGAGACAGCGGAGCGCGCGACTACCTGGCTGCTCGTTCCGTGCAGCTGGTGGAGTCCGGCGACATCGGTACCGGCGACGACATCGACACGGCCCGAGCGCTCGCACAGTGGCGTAGACACCGGGGCGGGATCGAGTAGATCTCCACTTGCTCCCAGGATCGGTGCCCCACCGCGTTCCGGCTGGGCAGGCACCTTTGGGGAACGGCAGGGAATCGGCGATGCTGGTGCCGTGTACGACGTGGGCTCGGCGGCTGACCTCGCCGACAAGCTGGCCGCCACCGGCTACCTGACCGACGTCGGCCTCGCCACCGTGGGGTTCCTCGCCGTCCGGATGCAGCGGCCGCTGATGCTCGAGGGCGAGCCGGGCACCGGCAAGACCGCGCTTGCCGAGGCGCTGGCCGAGGCGCTCGGCGTCGGGCTGATCCGCCTGCAGTGCCACGAGGGGATCGACGCCAGCCAGGCCCTGTACGACTGGGACTTCGCCCGTCAGATCCTGCACCTGCGAACCGTGGAAGCCACCCGCAGCGCGGAGGGCATCGACGTGCAGGAGACCGAGAAGTCGCTGTTCGACGAGCGGTTCCTGCTGGCTCGACCCATCCTGCGCGCGCTCCGGGAGGCTCCCGTCGTCCTCCTCATCGACGAGATCGACCGAGCGGACG
This sequence comes from Propionibacteriales bacterium, assembly GCA_038327385.1. Classification (GTDB taxonomy): domain Bacteria; phylum Actinomycetota; class Actinomycetes; order Propionibacteriales; family Nocardioidaceae; genus JAWWPG01. The sequence goes on along the minus strand of JBBQKY010000033.1, from coordinate 6,816 downwards.
ACGAGTTCGAGGCGTTCCTCCTCGAGGTGCTGTCCACGAACTCGGTGTCGATCCCCGAGCTGGGAGTGGTCACTGCCGCGACGCCACCGATTGTCGTCCTCACGAGCAACCGCACCCGTGAGGTGCACGACGCGCTGAAGCGGCGATGCCTCTACCACTGGGTCGAGCACCCGGGCCTGGCGCGCGAGATCGAGATCGTCCGCAGACGCCTCCCGGACGTGCCGGCGAAGTTGGCGTCGCAGGTGGCGCAGGCAACCGGTCGGTTGCGATCGCGTGGCGACCTGGTGAAGCCGCCCGGGGTCGCCGAGACGCTCGACTGGGCTCAGGCGCTGCAGGCACTCGGTGCCAGCGAGCTCGACCTCGAGTCAGCGGCGTTGAGCCTCGGCGCCGTGCTGAAGTACCGCGAGGACGCCGAGCGGGTCCGAGACTCACTCGCGGCGATCCTGTCGCCATGACCGGCGAGGTCGCGGCAGCGGGGCACGACCCGACGGAGATCCTTGCCGCTTTCACGGTTGCGGTGCGCGCGGCCGGCGTTCCCGTCACGACCGACCGCACGCGAGAGTTCCTCCGTGCCTGCTCCGTCGTCGGCGCAGACGACATGGTCGGTGTCTACTGGTCGGGACGCAGCACCCTCTGCTCGGGTGCCGACGACCTAGACAGATACGACAAGGTCTTCGCCTCCTGGTTCGACGGGCGAGCGCCTCGGCGCGGCAGCCCCCGCGCCGTCACCCCGCGCACATCGCGAGCGAGCCTCGACGAGGAGGGACGGGGCGACGGTGACGGAGATGGCGCGGAGACCACGCTGCTGATGACGGCGAGCACCGTGGAGGTGCTCGGCAGTCGGGACATCGCCGAGCTGACTGCCGCCGAAAAGGTAGCCCTCGCGGGGCTCTTCGCTCGTCTCGACCCGCGGCCGCCACGACGCACGTCAGCACGGCGGCGACCCGCTCGACGCGGTGAGGTCGACGCCCGCCGTACCCTCCGCGAGCAGCTGCGCAACGCGGGTGAGCCGGCGCGGCTCCGCCACCGCGCCAGGTCCACGCGGCCACGGCGGACGGTCTGGCTGATCGACGTCTCGGGGTCGATGGGGCCGTACGCCGACAGCCTGCTGCGGCTCGCGCATGCCGCAACGACGGCCAACCGGGCCGGCACGGAGGTCTTCACGATGGGCACGCGCCTGACCCGGGTGACGCCGGCGCTGCGGCTCCGCGACGCGGAGGACGCTCTGCGCGCGGCGGGTCAGGTCGTGCCCGACTGGTCCGGCGGGACCCGGCTGGGCGAGACGCTTCGCGCGTTCCTCGACAGGTGGGGTCAGCGCGGACTCGCCCGCGGAGCCGTCGTGGTGGTCATGAGTGACGGCTGGGAGCGCGGCGACGCCGAGCTCCTCGGCGAGCAGATGCAGCGGCTGAGCCGGCTGGCACACCGCGTGGTCTGGTCCAACCCCCACCAGGGCAAGGCGGGCTACGCGCCCGTGCAGTCGGGAATCGTTGCGGCGCTTCCTTTCGTTGACGACTTCGTGGCCGGGCACAGCATGACGTCCTTCGGCCGGGTCCTGGAGGTGGTCGCGCATGCGTGAGGTGCTGGCGAAGCTGTTGACCTGGTGGCAGGCCGGCGAGTCCGTCGCGGTGGGAACCGTCGTGGCGACCTTCCAGTCCGCCCCCCGCGCGCCTGGTGCTGCGATGCTGGTCGGTCCCGGTGGCGAGGCGGTGGGCTCGGTCTCGGGAGGGTGCGTCGAGGGCGCGGTCTACGAGCTGTCCGAGCGCGTCCTCGGGGGCGGAAGTCCGGTTCTCGAGAGGTACGGCGTGAGCGACGCCGACGCCTTCGCGGTGGGGTTGACCTGTGGGGGGATCATCGATGTCTTCGTCGAGGTGGTCGACCAGCACACCTTCCCGGAGCTGGGAGAGGTCGCCGCCGACGTGGCGGCCGGCCTGCCGGTAGCGGTTGCGACGGTGGTGAGCCACCCCGACCCAGCTCACCTCGGGCGACGCCTCGTGGTGCGGCCGGAGGGCCACGCGCGCGCGGTCCAGGGCTCCCTCGGCTCGTCGCGCGCCGACGGCGCCGTCGCTGCCGACACGCGTGGCCTGCTGGCTGCCGGTCGCAACGAGGTGCTGCACTACGGTCCGGATGGTCAGCGGCGTGGCGAGGGGATGGCGGTCTTTGTCACGTCGTACGCACCGAAGCCGCGGATGGTGGTCTTCGGCGCCATCGACTTCGCGGCGGCGGTCGCCCGAGTGGGCTCCTTCCTCGGCTACCAGGTGACGGTGTGTGACGCCAGGCCGGTCTTCGCGACCGTCTCGCGGTTCCCGGAAGCCGACGAGGTGGTGGTCAAGTGGCCGCACAAGTACCTTGCGGAGGAGCAGCAGGCCGGGCGCATCGACCAGCGGACGGTCATCTGCGTGCTTACCCACGACCCGAAGTTCGACGTGCCGCTGCTCCAGGTGGCGCTGCGGCTGCCCGAGGTCGCCTACGTCGGGGCGATGGGCTCACGTCGTACCCACGACGAGCGCGAGAAGCAGCTGCGCGAGTCCGGTCTCTCCGACGACGAGCTCGCGAGGCTGTCCAGCCCGATCGGTCTCGACCTCGGGGCGCGGACCCCTGAGGAGACCGCCGTCAGCATCGCCGCCGAGATCATCGCCCTGCGGTGGGGCGGACGGGGCGAGCGGTTGACCGAGCTCGCCGGACCCGTCCACCACCTGCACGACTGAACCTGGCTGCCTTCGGTTGTGCAATAACGCGCGGCGAGGTTGGGTAGAGACCTGACCACCATCCCGAGTGGGCGACCATGCCGGTGGTCAGGGTTGGCAGCGGCGAAAGGTGAGCAGATGACGCGGATCAGCATGAGTGTCGACGGCGCGAACTACACGGACGAGGTGGAGCCTCGGACGCTGCTGGTGCACTATCTGCGAGAGCGGCTGGGCAAGATCGGCACCGTCGTCGGGTGCGACACCAGCAACTGCGGCGCCTGCACGGTGCACCTCGACGGCACCAGCGTGAAGTCGTGCACGGTGCTTGCTGTGCAGGCGGACGGGCATGACGTCACCACGATCGAGGGCCTCGCTCAGGGCGAGCAGCTGCACCCGATGCAGCAGGCCTTCCACGACAACCATGCGTTGCAGTGCGGCTACTGCACCCCCGGCATGATCATGCAGAGCATCGACCTCCTGCAGCACAACCCGCACCCGACGGAGGAGGAGGTCCGCGAGGGCCTCGAGGGCAACCTCTGTCGCTGCACCGGGTACCAGAACATCGTCAAGGCAGTGCTGAGCGTCGCAGAGGGAGCCACGTCATGACCGTCACCGAGGACCGCCCCACCACCGAGGTCGGCGCACCGCGCCGGCGCAAGGAGGACCGCCGGCTCATCACCGGGCGCACTCGGTGGACCGACAACATCACGCTGCCCGGGATGCTGCACCTGGCGATGGTCCGCAGCCCGAGCGCGCATGCCACGATCCGGTCGGTCGACACGTCGGCGGCCAAGCAGTCGCCAGGAGTGGTCGCAGTGTTCACGGGTGCCGACCTCGCCGACGAGCAGGGCGCCAGCCTGCCATGCGCTTGGCCGATCACACCGGATCAGAAAGCTCCGCCCCACCCAGCAATGGCGGTCACGTCGGTCAACTTCGCCGGTGAGATCGTCGCATGCGTCGTCGCCCGCTCCGCCGTCGAAGCCAAGGATGCGGTTGAGCTCGTCGATGTCGAGTACGACGATCTCGACGTGGTGCTGGACCTTGCGAAAGCTGCTGCCGACGAGCAGGTGGTATACCCCGACCTCGGCACGAACGTCTCCGCCACCTGGGTCTTCGACTCCGCCGAGGAGGGCACCGGGACCGACGTGGACGCGGCGATCGGCGGCGCGGAGATCGTGATCGAGCGGACCTACCGGCAGCAGCGGCTCATCCCAGCGTTCATGGAGCCTCGCTCGGTGGTCGTGGACCCGACCGGTGAGCAGACCACCCTTTGGTCCGCGACCCAGATCCCGCACATCCTGCGACTCATGCTCGCCTTGACATGCGGGATCTCCGAATCCAAGCTCCGTGTGGTGGCCCCGGACGTCGGTGGGGGTTTCGGCGGCAAGCTGCAGGTGACGCCGGAGGAGGTCATCACGCTGGTGGTCGGCCGCCGACTCGGTAAGCCGTGCAAGTACACCGAGACCCGAAGCGAGTCGCTGATGGCGGCGCACCACGGGCGCGACCAGCTCCAGCGGCTGACGTTGTCGGCGACCAAGAACGGCACGGTGACCGGGCTGAAGGTCGATCTACTGGCGGACATGGGCGCCTATCTGGGGCTGGTCACGCCAGGGGTGCCGATCCTCGGTGCCTTCATGTACAACTCGATCTACAAGTTCCCCGCCTACCGCTTCACCTGCACGAACGTCTTCACCAACAAGGTGTGGACCGACGCCTACCGTGGCGCCGGGCGGCCGGAGGCGACGTACGCGATCGAGCGCCTGATGGACGAGCTGGCGGTCGAGGTCGGTGTCGACCCCATGGAGATCCGCGAGCGGAACTGGATCAAGCACGAAGAGTTCCCGTTCACGACTGTCTGCGGGCTCGAGTACGACTCCGGCAACTACGAGGCGGCCACGGCCAAGGCCAAGGAGCTGTTCGGGTACGACGACCTGCGGGTCGAGCAGCAGCGCCGACGTACCGCCAACGACCCCGTTCAGCTCGGCATCGGTATCTCCACGTTCACGGAGATGTGCGGGCTGGCACCTTCGCGAGTTCTCGGTTCGCTGTCCTACGGCGCCGGTGGCTGGGAGCACGCCTCCGTGCGGATGTTGCCGAGCGGGAAGGTCGAGGTGGTAACCGGTTCGAGCCCGCACGGGCAGGGTCACGAGACGGCGTGGAGCCAGATCGTGGCCGACCGGCTCGGCGTCCCCTTCGACGACATCGAGGTCTTGCACGGTGACACCGCGGTATCGCACAAGGGCATGGACAGCTACGGGTCGCGCTCACTCACGGTCGGTGGGATGGCGGTTGTCGCGGCGTCCGACAAAGTGATCGAGAAGGCTAGGGTGATCGCGGCTCACCTGCTGGAGGCGAGCGCCGACGACCTCGAGTTCGGGGACGGCAAGTTCAGCGTGCGCGGCACGGACGCCAGTATGGGGATCGGCGAGATCGCCCTCGCAGTGTTCGCTGCACACAACCTGCCTGACGGTGTTGAGCCCTCTCTCGACTCCGATGCGACGTACGACCCGACCAACTTCTCATTCCCGCACGGGACGCACCTCTGCGCGGCCGAGGTCGACACGGAGACCGGCGAGGTGAGCATCCGCAGCTACGTCTGCGTCGACGACATCGGCAAGGTCATCAACCCGCTTATCGTCGAGGGACAGGTGCACGGTGGTCTGGCCCAGGGCATCGCGCAGGCGCTGTGGGAGGAGGCGGTGTACGACGAGTCGGGCACGTTGGTCACCGGCTCGTTCGTCGACTACCTGGTGCCGAGTGCTGCCGACGTACCGGCCTTCACGACCGACCGCACCGAGACTCCGGCGACGTCGAACGTCCTCGGCGTGAAGGGCGTCGGGGAAGCGGGCACGATCGCCTCCACCCCGGCGGTCGTCAACGCCGTGGTCGACGCCGTCCGGCACTTCGGGGTCAACGACATCCAGATGCCGTGCTCGCCGCTGCGGGTCTGGACCGCCATCCAGCGGGCGTCCGCCGGAGACTCGACGCCACGCGACGTCTCGACGACCGATGACAACGCGATTCCGTCCCACAACGCCCAGCTGGGCGACGGCGACACGGAAGGCGACACAGAGGGAGGCCAGGCATGATCCCCGCTGCCTTCGACTACGTGGCACCGACCTCGGTCTCCGACGCGCTTGCCGCGCTGAGGTCCGACTCGGACGAGATCAAGGTCATGGCCGGCGGCCAGAGCCTGATCCCGGTGCTGAGGCTCAGGCTGGCCGCGCCGACGCTGGTCGTCGATATCGGCCAGATCACCGACCTGCATGGGGTTCGCGAAGACGGTGACGCCATCGTGATCGGAGCCCTCACGTCCCACCACGACGTCGCGCACGATCCCGTCATCGAGCAGTACGCCGCCCTGCTCGCACGGGCTGCGGAGACCGTCGCTGACCCGCAGGTCCGGCACCGCGGCACCTTCGGAGGCGCGCTGGCGCATGCCGACCCGGCCGGCGACATGCCTGCCGCCGTGCTGGCGCTGGACGCCCAGATGGAGATCGAGGGTCCCGAGGGCAGGCGGTCGGTGCCGGCTGCAGAGTTCTTCACCGGCCTCTTCACGACGGTGCTCGGTGATGACGAGCTGCTGACCGGGATCCGGGTGCCGAAGCACGACGGCTGGGGAAGCCACTACGAGAAGTTCACCCGGGTGGCGCAGCAGTGGTCGATCGTGGCGGTGGCGGCCGCCGTGAAGATGGCCGACGGCAGGGTCATGGAGGCGAAGGTCGGGCTCACCAACATGGGGGCGACGCCGATCCGCGCCACGTCGGTCGAGCAGGCACTCGTCGGGCAGTCGGTGTCGGAGGATGCGGTCCGGTCCGCAGCGGCGCACGCGGCGGACGGGACAAGCCCACCGACCGACACGAACGCCGACGCGGACTTCCGGCGGCACCTCTCGACGGTGCTGACCCGGCGGGCGCTCATGGCGGCCGTGGGGAGCTGACAGCGACGCCATGGACCTGATCCACCGCTTCACCGTGCCGGCGCCGATCGAGGACGCGTGGGCAGCCTTCAACGACCTCGAGCGAATCGCCCCCTGCTTCCCGGGCGCCGCTCTGACGTCGTACGACGGTGAGGAGTTCGCCGGGCTGGTCAAGGTCAAGCTCGGCCCGATCTCGCTGCAGTACACCGGAAC
>JBBQKY010000032.1:0-18727 GCA_038327385.1 Propionibacteriales bacterium | reverse complement strand
CCCTCGATGACGCGCGAGGGTTGTCCCCCTACCACGCGCGGCTCCCGTACGGTGAGCGCGTGTCCGCGGAGCCGCTTCTCGGCTCACGGTTCTTTCCCTTCGAGGGACCGCTGACCGTCGTACCCCTGGACCTGCCCATCGTGCCGGAACCGCCGCGGGTCGGTGAGCCTGGCGGCGAACCGTGCTTTCGTTGTGCCGACCCGGACGGCAACCTCGTCTGGCGAGACAGCACATGGAGCGTGCGCGCCGGCTTCGAACCGTTCGGGCTGCCGATGGTCGCGATCCTCGAGCCGAACGAGCACCACACCCTGCACTCGATGCCGGGGGATGTCACCGCGACGCTAGGTCTGGTCATCCAGCGCCTGGCGGTGGCCATCGGCGAGATCCCGGGTGTGGCGAGGACGCACATCAACAGGTGGGGGGACGGAAGCGAGCACTTCCACGTGTGGTTCCTCGCCCGGCCGCTAGGCATGATGCAGCTGCGCGGAGCGATGATCGCCGCCTGGGACGACATGCTGCCACGGGTCCCCGACGAGGAGATGGCGGCGAACATGTCGACGGTCGCCCGTGCCCTGGCGGCCGAGGGCGGCGTCGCCTTCGCGTGACGCAACCCGGTTCGCGGCGTCGCCCATCCAAGTACTGGGCACCGGAACCGAGCCTGTGCGCGAAACTTGCGACCCGACCACGGCACGGCGCACCAGAACCGAGGCTATGCGCGACACTTGCGACCCGACCAGACCCAGACGCTGCCAACCTGACCGGCGGCAGGGGGCCCAGCGGACTTCGAGGGGTTATGCGACCCCATCCGAAGCAGCTGCCGCAGGAGTCACGCCGGCGGCTGGTCGGGATGACGTCGGCCTCGTCGGCAGATGCGGGCCTCTCAGATGAGGTCGCGCAGCTCCTTGGGGAGCTCGAAGCCGGCCGGTAGGTCGGCGGCGTCCTTCCCACTACCACCAAAGCCGAAAGCCGCCGCCCCGTCGGACTCTCGCGTCTGCCCGGCAGCCGTCACGGCCCGTTGCTCGGCCGCCCGCTTGGCTGGGTTGCCCGAGCCGCGTTTGGCGCGCTTCTGCGGCACCGGCTGACGAGCCTTGGCACGCCGGCCACCCGCGCCGGGCATACCAGGCATGCCAGGCAGACCCGGCATGCCGCCACCGCCGGCCATGGCCAGCATCATCTTGCGAGCTTCGAAGAACCTGTCGACCAGCTGGTTGACGTCGCTGACAGAGCGTCCGGCGCCGCGGGCGATGCGCGCCCGCCGGGAGCCGTCGATGATCTTGGGATTGTCGCGCTCGGCAGGGGTCATGGACTGGATGAGGGCCTGAACCCGGTCGATCTCGCGGTCGTCGAAGTTCTCGAGCTGGTCCTTGAACTGGCCCATGCCCGGGAGCATCCCCATGATCTTGGACAGCGACCCCATCTTGCGGACGGACTGCATCTGCTCCATGAAGTCGGCGAGGGTGAAGTCGCCACCCTTGCCCGACAGCTTGGCGGCCGCCTTGGCCGCCTGGTCGGCGTCGAAGACTTTCTCGGCCTGCTCGATCAGCGTGAGCATGTCGCCCATGTCGAGGATCCGGGAGGCCATCCGGTCGGGGTGGAAGACGTCGAAGTCGGTGAGCTTCTCCCCGTTGGAGGCGAACATCACCTGGCGCCCGGTCACCTGCGCGACCGAGAGCGCCGCGCCTCCGCGAGCGTCGCCGTCGAGCTTGGACAGCACCACGCCGGTGAACCCGACGCCGTCGAGGAACGCCTGCGCCGTGTTGACGGCGTCCTGGCCGATCATCGCGTCCACGACGAAGAGGATCTCGTCCGGATCGACGGCGTCGCGGATGTCGATGGCCTGCTGCATGAGCTCGGCATCGATCCCGAGGCGGCCTGCGGTGTCCACGACCACGACGTCGTACAGCGACCGCCGGGCCTCGGCAACGGAGCTGCGGGCGACCTTCACGGGGTCTCCGACGCCGTTGCCGGGTTCGGGGGCGAAGACCGCCACGCCGGCCTGGCTCCCCACCACCTGGAGCTGCGTCACCGCGTTGGGCCGCTGCAGGTCGGCCGCGACCAGCAGCGGCGAGCGGCCCTGGTCCTTGAGCCAGCGCCCGAGCTTTCCGGCCAGCGTCGTCTTTCCGGATCCCTGCAGGCCGGCCAGCATGATGACCGTGGGCGGGGTCTTTGCGAAGCGGAGTCGGCGGGTCTCACCACCGAGGATCGTCACCAGCTCCTCGTTGACGATCTTGACGACCTGCTGCGCAGGGTTGAGCGCCTCGCTCACCTCGGCGCCCTTGGCGCGCTCACGCACCCTGGCTATGAACTCGCGCACGGCCGGCAGCGCCACGTCTGCCTCGAGAAGGGCGATCCGGATCTCGCGGCAGGTGGCGTCGATGTCGGCCTCGGACAGCCTGCCCTTCCCGCGAAGGTTCTTGAAGGTCGCGGTGAGCCTGTCCTGAAGGGTGCTGAACAACGAAAGTCCTCGGGTGTGGTCGGCTTGTGATGCCGGTTCAGCCTACCCGCGACATCAGCTGCCCTGGAGCGTCCGGTGCGGCGTACGGTGCTGCCATGCGGCTCACCCATCTCGGACACGCGTGCCTGCTCGTCGAGGTGGCGGGCACTCGGCTGCTCGTCGATCCGGGCAACCTCTCAGCCGACTTCACGACACTCAGCGGTCTCGACGCGATCCTGTTGACACACCAGCACGCCGACCACGTCGACCCGGACCGCTTCGGCGCGCTGCTTACGGCGAATCCGACCGCGTCGATTCTTGCGGAGCCCGAGACCGCCGACATCCTCCACGACGTGAGCAGCCGGGAGATTCGTGCCATCCGCATCTCCGGCGGGGACGTGGAACGCGTTGGTGAGGTCACGGTGACCGGACTCGGCAGCCTGCACGCTTTCAACCATGACGGCGTACGACGGTGCGGCAACACCGGGTTCGTGGTCTCTGCGCCCGACGAGCCGATGTTGTTCCACCCTGGTGACGCCTACGACGCCACCCCCGAGCACCGGGTCGACATCCTGGCGCTCCCGCTCAGCGCCCCCTGGACAGCGGTCCGGGACACACTGGACTTCATGGCTCGCATCGCTCCTCGAACGGTGGTGCCTGTCCATGACGCCCTGCTCAGCACCGCTGGGCGCGAGGGCTATCTGATGCATGTGCGAGGTTCGGCCCCAGACGGAACCTCCATCCAGGACCTGGCGGACGGAACGCCGTACGTGGCGTAGGTCGAGAAGGGGCGAGGCCCAGGCTCAGCGCGCCGGTGACTCGGCCTCGTTGCCGAGCAGCGCGTCGACGAAGGCAACCGCCTCGAACGGTGCCAGGTCATCGGGACCCTCACCGAGCCCAACCAGCTTGACGGGGACGCCGAGCGCACGCTGGACGGCGATCACGATGCCGCCCTTCGCGGTCCCGTCGAGCTTCGTCAGCACGATGCCGGTGACGGCAACCACCTCGGAGAAGATGCGCGCCTGGGTGAGCCCGTTCTGGCCGGTGGTGGCGTCGATGACCAGCAGCACCTCGTCAACGGGTGCCTGCTTCTCGACGACTCGCTTGAGCTTCCCGAGCTCGTCCATCAGCCCGGTCTTCGTGTGCAGTCGGCCCGCGGTGTCGATCACGACAGTGTCGACCTCCTGCTCGATGCCCGCCCGCACCGCCTCGAAGGCGACGCTTGCCGGGTCGGCGCCCTCAGCGCCGCGGACCGTGGGCACGCCGACCCGCTCGCCCCAGGTCTGCAGCTGGTCGGCCGCCGCGGCACGGAACGTGTCGGCCGCCCCGAGGAGCACGTCCTTGTCGTCAGCCACCAGCACCCGGGCGATCTTGCCCACCGTCGTCGTCTTGCCGACGCCGTTGACACCGACGACCATGACCACGCCGGGCTTTCCCTCCCGCCGCGCGGTCCGCAGGCTCCGGTCCAGGGTTGGGTCGACCAGCGTGACGAGCTCGTCCCTCAGCAGCTGCCGGGTCTCGTGACCGCTCGCTCCCTCGACCCGGACGCGGGTCCGCAGCCGCTCGACGAGCTGCTGCGTCGGAGCGACGCCGACGTCCGCTGCGAGCAGCGCGTCCTCGATCTCCTCCCACGTCTGCTCGTCGAGCTTGTCTCGTGACAGCAGCGCCAGCAGCGCCCTGCCGAGCGTCGTCTGTGAACGGGAAAGGCGTTCGCGCAGGAGGCGAAGACGTCCCGCGGCCGACTCCGGCCGCTCGAGGACAACGGTCGAGCCGGGAGGCTCGCCTGCCAGCGCATCCTCGGGGGCGGCGGTGTCGGTGAGGGTGGCGGTGCCCCCAGCCGGGTCGTCGGATCCCGTCCCGCCGGTGGTGACGGGTGGGCGGCCGCCCGGAGGTAGCTGAGGCGCGCTATGGCGTCGAACGACCGTGACGAGACCGATGGCGAGGACCAAGGCGCCCACGACGGCAGCGGCGATGTACAGGTAGGTCAGCACAGGCAAGATCCTCGAAGACGCGGCACGAAGCCGACGTCGAGACTACGGCTCGATGCGGTCGCGCAGCTTGGTCATTCGGTCGGACACCCGGACGGGGCGCGGGATCGACGCACCGCGCTCCGGGGAGGCGGCGACAACGGCGACAAAGCCGGCGAGCGCCATGACGACGAGCAGGGCGACGACGATGAGGAGCATGATCGGATGCGCCCTTTCCGTTGTGATGTCGGTACTGGAGGGCTCCAGCTTCTCCATCGTGCCACGAGAGTCTGAGAACGTCCCCATGTACGGCGGATCGGTGACCGAGATGTGAGCAACGCGACGCGCCGCTCACAGGCAAACGCGGGGACCGAGGCGTCGCTAGGCTCAGGCGTCAGGTTTTGTCAGCCGCAGGTGCCCGGCGTTGCGGGTGCCTCGAGTGCGAAGGAGCGCGGTCCCGGTGTCAAGCGACCCACAGGAATCTGAGTCGAGGTCATCGTCGTCTGCGGGTCGAAGGATCAGCGTCAGCCAGATCATCGGCGCCGTCCTGCTGGTCGCGTTCGTCGTGTTCCTCCTCGAGAACACCGGGCGGGTGACCGTGCGGCTGATCGTGCCGGAGGTGCGGACGTCGCTAGCGCTGGCGCTGCTCATCGCGGGGCTCCTGGGTGCGCTGGCATTGTTGCTGCTCCAACATCGGCGCCGGCGCAAGTAGAGGGCCGCGCCGGCGACCGCCCCGCCTCAGGCGACGGCTTCGCGGAGCCGCTGGCTGATAACCGTCGATACCCCGTCGCCGCGCATCGTGATGCCGTACAACGCGTCCGCGCACTCCATCGTGCGCTTCTGGTGCGTGACCACGACGAGCTGGGAGTGTTCGCGGAGCTCCTCGTAGATCTGCAGAAGCCTGCCGAGGTTGGTGTCGTCGAGAGCCGCCTCCACCTCGTCGAGGATGTAGAACGGCGACGGGCGCGCCTTGAACAGCGCCACGAGAAAGGCCACCGCCACCAAGGAGCGCTCCCCGCCGGAGAGTAGGGAGAGCCGCTTGACCTTCTTGCCCGCCGGCCGCGCCTCGACGTCGACCCCGCTCACGAGCAGGTCACCGGGCTGGGTCAGCACGAGGCTGCCCTCGCCGCCGGGGAACAGCCGGCCGAAGATCTCCTCGAACTCGCGCGCCACGTCGGCGAAGGTGTCCGCGAAGACCTGCTCGATCCGGGCGTCCACCTCTCTGACGATGTCGAGAAGGTCCCGGCGGGTTCGTCGCAGGTCCTCCAGCTGCTCGGCCAGGAACTGGTGGCGCTCCTCCAGCGCAGAGAACTCTTCGAGCGCCAGCGGGTTGATCCTGCCGAGCTGACCGAGCGCCCGCTCGGCGCTGCGGAGCCGCCGCTCCTGCTCCAGCCGGACGTAGGGCCTCTCCTGCCCCTCGCCGGCGTTGTCCGCGAGGGGCTCGGTGTCGACGTCGTCGGGAAGCGTCGCCGGCACCGGCTGGTCGGGGCCGTACTCCGAGACGAGAGTCTCGAGGTCGAGGCCGAGCTCGTCCGCTGCTCGCAGCTCGAGCTGCTCCAGACGCATCCGCTGCTCGGCGCGCACCAGCTCGTCGCGGTGCACGCTGTCGGTGAGCGTCGCGAGCTCGGCATCGAGCGAGCGAACCCGCGCCCGGGTCTCGTCGAGCTGTACCTCGCGGGCTTCCTTGAGCGACTCGATCTCGGTACGTCGCTCCGCCGCGCGCTGTCGGACCCGGTCGAGCCGGCCCAGCACCTGCGTGACGCCGGCGGAGACGGCTGCTGCGGCGGCTACCTCCCGTTCGCGGCGTTGTCGCCGGACGAGCGCCAGCTCCCGGCTGCGTCGCTCCCGTGCCGCGGCCCGGGTGAGCGCCTCAGCACGCTCTTGCATCGCCCGTGCCCGCTCCTCCGCCGTGCGCAGCGCGAGCCTCGCCTCCACCTCGGACCGACGGGCGAGCTCGACCTCGCCTGCGAGCTGGTCCAGGTCGGTGGTGTCCGGCTCGGTCGTCGGGACCGACATCGCCAGCTGGAGACGGCTCTCGAGGTCGGCCAGCCCGGCGCCGTCCGACTCCCGCGCCGCCTCCGCGGTCCGGATCGCCGCCGCCAGCCGTCCCGCCTCTGCCTTGGCGCTACGGGTGAGCGCGCCCAGGTGTCCGAGCTCCTCGGCGACCGCCGCCATCGATGCGTCCGACTCGTGAAGCTTCGCGAGCGCGACATTGGCGCGCGCCTGGGTCTGCGACCGCTCGTTGTCGAGGACCGACAGCTCGAAATGCATCCGGTCCACGTGCGCAGTCGCCTGAGCCAGAGCGTCTCTGGACTGGTCGAGCGCAGCCTGCACCTCGATGGGGCTGGGCCGTCGGGACGAGCCACCCGCAGCGACGTGCCCCGCGACAACGTCGCCGTCGCTCGTGACTGCGATGACCGCCTGTAGGTCGGACACCAGCAGCCTGGCAGCGGGGAGATCTGGGACCACAGCCGTCAGATGCAGGAGGCGGCGGACAGCAGGTCGGAGCTCGTCGGGAGCCTCCACCAGGTTGACTGCCCACTGCGCCCCGACTGGGAGCACCGGCAGATCGGGTGGCGCTGCGTGGGCTCCGGCGACCACCAGCTCGGCTCGGCCCAGGTCAGCGGCCTTGAGGTGTTGCACCGCACGCAGCGCGGTGTCGATGTCTGCGGCGACGACGGCCTCCGCCGCGCTGCCGAGCGCAGCGGCAATCGCCACCTCGCTCCCCTGGCGCACGGACACGACTGATGCGAATGACCCCAGCAGCCCCGGAAGGGACGGCCGCTCGGAGAGCAAGGCCGCGGAGCCGTCCTTCGGACGCACGCCGACCGCCAGCGCCTCGGCGCGGGCGGCCAGGGCGGCGCGGTCGCGCTGCGCCTCCTGGAAGGAGGCCCGCAGCTTGGCCAGCCGGTGGTCGATGTCAGCCAGAAGCAGGACTGCGCCCTCGTGCTCGGCGTCGAGCCCCCGCTCACCGGCGTCCAGGCCGGCGACGCGGGTCTCGAGCGAGGTGAAGCTGGACTGCGCTCGGCTGGCGCGCTCGACGGCCTCCCGGCGCGCCGCCTCCAGCCTGGCGATCTCGTCGTCCGTGGCCGCGGACCGACTCCGAAGCGAGTGGACCTGGCCGGTGAGCCGCGCCAGACCTTCACGCTGGTCGGCTCCGGCACGCAGCAGCGCGGCAATCCGGGTCTCCTCGGCGACATGGCTGGCCTGCTCCCGCCGACGGGTGACCAGCGCCGTCTCCAGCGCCTCGCGCAGGCCGGCGACCCGTTCCACGAAGTCCCGCTCTTGCGCCCTGATCCGGGTGCTCTCGCCTTCCAGCCGCTCAGGGTCGGGCCCGTCACCGTCGCCGTCGTCGGCCGGTACGTCGGCGCCGGGGCGCATCCGCTCGGCCGCCACCCGGCCCGTGCTCATCAGGCGCTCTCGGACCGCCGTGAGGCCGAACCACGTCTCGTGGGCAACGGCGAGCTCCGTCGCGTGGGCCCGCAGCTGGTGCTCCAGGACGTCCTCGTCCGCCCGACCCGCCGCAGCCGCGCGCTCGGTCTCCGCCCGCCGTCTGCGCAGCGCCTCCTCGTCTGCCATCTCCTGCTCGTGTACGGCGCGCATCGTGACGAGGTCGTCAGCCAGCAAGCGTGCTTTCGCATCCCGCAGGTCGACCTGCACGGCAGACGCGCGACGGGCCACCTCCGCCTGCCTGCCCAGCGGTTTGAGCTGGCGGCGGATCTCGGTGAGCAGGTCGGCGAGCCGGTTCAGGTTCTGCTCCGTCACGTCGAGCTTGCGGAGGGCCTTCTCCCGGCGCTTGCGATGCTTGAGCACTCCCGCCGCCTCCTCGACGAAACCACGACGCTCCTCGGGCGTCGCGTGCAGGATCGCGTCCAGCTGTCCTTGGCCG
The DNA here is from genome assembly GCA_038327385.1 of Propionibacteriales bacterium. Taxonomy (GTDB): domain Bacteria; phylum Actinomycetota; class Actinomycetes; order Propionibacteriales; family Nocardioidaceae; genus JAWWPG01. The sequence continues at coordinate 10,437 of JBBQKY010000032.1, read as the reverse complement.
ACAATCACATGCATCTCCCGGCCGATCCCGGAGTCGCCGAGCAGCTCTGAGACATCGAGCAGCCGGCACGCCGTGCCGTTGATGGCGTACTCCGAGCCTCCGCTGCGAAACATCGTGCGGGAGATCGTCACCTCGGAGTAGTCGATGGGGAGCATGCCGTCGGAGTTGTCGATCGTCAGCACCACCTCCGCCCTGCCCAGCGGCGGGCGGGCCGAGGTCCCAGCGAAGATGACGTCCTCCATCTTGGCGCCGCGCAGCGACTTCGCGCCCTGCTCGCCCATTACCCAGGCGAGCGCGTCGACGACGTTCGACTTGCCTGACCCGTTCGGGCCCACAACGCAGGTGATCCCCGGCTCGAGGTGCAGAGTGGTGGACGAGGCGAACGACTTGAAGCCTCGCAGCGTGAGGCTCTTCAGGTGCAACTCGCTGCTCCTCCGGGCGAGGGCGCTCACGGCCCGGCCGAGTGCTCAGGTCGTCGTGAGACTGGCTCCCGACCCTACCGGGCGCAGCGGAGCAGGCGCGGCATTGAAGCCGTCGCCGTGGCGAGCGTCAGATGTGCGCTGCCGCGGTGCCCGAGATCGCCTCGGGCACGGTCAGCAGCTCGCCGCGATGAAGCTGCGCCGCCAAGGCGTCGTTCTCTGCCTGCAGTCGCAGCACCGTTGCCTGCAGATCCGCGATACGCCGCCTCAGTCGCTGGTTCTCGTCCTGGAGGCGGGAGTCGCCTGCCATGTACCCAAGGAGAGCCTTGCCCATCGTGAAATCCTCCACGGATCAGGTTGACGGAGCGACTAACGTCTCGTGGCCGGCTCGGCTCCCACGGCCGAACGGCCAGAGACGCGTCGCTCCTCCAAGGGTCGCACCCGCGGACCCACTGGTCAACTTCACGGACCCACTGGTCAACTTCACGGGAAGAGCCGACCTCGAGGCGTCCCTGCGCACTCCGTTGGAGTCGTCCGGCGGCACACTGGAGCTATGGAGAATTCGGCTGCGCCCACCCCCGAGCTGGCCGTGCACCCCTGCCAGTCGTCATGCCTGTGGGCCGGTACGGCGCAGCTGCGCCGCGACGCTGAGCAGCGGGATCTGGAGGTGTTCCGGTGCAGCGGTTGTGGCTCGGAGTGGGTCCGAACCGAGGCGTGGATCCCGGTCGACGTGGATGGTGTGGTCCCTACCGACGTCGCTGCCGAGCGCGCGAAGGTCCGATGATGCCGAGTCAGGGGTGGGCACGTCTCGGCTGGCGTTGACAGCGCGGGCAGCTGTAGCTCGACCGGTTCATGAACGGGTCGCGGCGGATCGGTGCACCGCAACGGGTACAGGGTTCTCCTTCGCGACCGTATGCCTCGAGCGACCTCTCGAAGTAGCCCGACTCGCCGTTGACGTTGATGTAGAGCGCGTCGAACGACGTACCGCCCTGGTCGAGGGCTCGGCTGAGCACCTCTCGGAGCTCACGCAGCAGCGTCTCGACATCGCTGCGCCGCAGGGTCGCGGTGGGCCGGGCGTAGTGCAGCCGGGCGGCCCACAACGCCTCGTCGGCATAGATGTTGCCGACCCCCGAGATCAGCGTCTGGTCCAGTAGCGCGCGCTTGATCCCAGTCCGGCGGGAGCGAACGGCAGCGGTGAAGGCCGCGTCGTCGAACTCAGGATCCAGCGGGTCGCGGGCGATGTGGGCGATCTCGGGCGGCAGCCCGGCTCCGTCCGGGGACAGCAGCAGGCCGCCGAACGTGCGCTGGTCGACGAACCGGACATCGGCACCGTCGTCCAGGTGGAGCACGGCCCGCAGGTGTGGCCCCCGGGCGGCGGCTGCGGGTACGACGAGCAGCTGGCCGCTCATCCCCAGATGGGCGAGCACTGCGTCGCCGGAGTCGAGAGCCAGCCACAGGTACTTCCCACGCCGTCGGACGGCAGCAACGGCGCGACCCGCCACCCGGTCGCAGAAGTCCGCCGACCCGGGAACGTGTCGTCGTACCGAGCGCGGGTGTAACACCTCCGCTGCGGTGATCCTCCGGTGGCGCACATGGGTGTCCAGCCCGCGCCTGACGACCTCGACTTCAGGGAGCTCCGGCACGCCGACCGCTCAGTCGGTGGTCGTCAGGCGAGGGCCGGCGAACTTCGTCCTCGCGACCGTGACGACGACCGTGCGCCGACCCGCGTCGTCCACGGCGCTGCCCTCTGCCTTGATCGCGTTCCACGCCGTCTCGGCCGCCTGCTGCTCGGCCTCTTTCTTGGACTTGCCGCTGCCGTGGCCGTACACGCCCGCGCCCACCCGCACCCGGGCGACGAATGTCTTCTGGTGGTCGGGGCCGCTGTCGGTGATCAGGTACTCCGGCACTCCCAGTCCCCGGTCCGCTGCGAGCTCCTGGAGGCTCGTCTTCCAGTCCAGGCCGGCTCCGAGATGGGCCGCCGCGGCCATCAGCGGGTCGAACAGCCGGTGCACGACCCCGCCGGCGACGACGAAGCCCCGGTCGAGGTAGACCGCCCCGAGCAGGGCTTCGACAGTGTCGGAGAGGATCGACGCCTTCTCCCGTCCGCCGGTGGCCTCTTCGCCGCGTCCCAGCCGGATGTGCTCACCGAGTCCGAGAGTCCGTGCGACGTCGGCCAGCGCCCGGGCATTGACGACCGCAGCACGCAGCTTCGCGAGCCGGCCCTCGGACAGGTCGGGGTGGGTTCGGTAGAGGGTCTCGGTGACCACGACGCCGAGCACGGAGTCGCCGAGGAACTCCAGGCGCTCGTTAGTGGGCAGGCCGCCGTTCTCGTAGGCATACGAGCGGTGCGTGAGAGCGCGCTCGAGCAGCGCGGGATCCAGTCCCTCGACTCCGAGCTGCGCGCACAACTCATCACGCAACCGGTCGGCGGCAGCCTCCGTCACGTCGAGCTGTCAGAGGACTTGACGTCGGTCGGCACGGGCACCGTACTGGCCGCAGGACGGGCAGGCGCGGTGTGACAGGTGCTTGGACAGACAGGCGGGGTTCGCGCAGGTGACCAGGGCCGGAGCCACGGCCTTCCACTGCGACCGCCGGTGTCGCGTGTTGCTGCGTGACATCTTGCGCTTCGGGACGGCCACGGTTCACTCCTCGTCTTCGACCGCCGCAGGTGCGGCTGGTTCTTCTGCATGCACTAGCGCCAGCGCTGCCCACCGGGGGTCGGAACCCTCGGTGTGAGTGTGCCCGAGGTCCTCAGCCAGGTGTGTCCCACACTCGGGACACAGGCCAGGGCAGTCCGCTCGGCACACCGGCCGGAACGGAAGCGCCAGCACGATGGCGTCGCGGAGCATCGATTCGAGGTCGAGCAGCTTGCCGTCGAGGCGGGCGGCTTCGTCCTCCTCGGCGTCGCTCTCCGGGTAGACGAACAGCTCCTGGAGCGCGACGTCGACATCGTCGGCGATCGCGTCCAGGCACCGAGCGCACTCCCCGTCGAGCAGCACCCGCGCCGTACCCGACGCGAGCACTCCCTCCATCACCGACTCGAGCCGCAGCTGCAGCTCCACCGGAGATCCTGGCGGGACGCCAACGAGCTCCACTCTGAGGTCTGGGGGCGCCGGAACTGAAAGGCTGAGCTCGCGCATCACGCCAGGTCGCCTGCCGAGGTCATGGGTGCTGATGACGAGCGGCGAGCGCGGATCGAGACGCATGCACAGACTTCCGATGGCCGGGCACTTCAAACCACTTCCTTCCAAGGAAGGCAGCGGTTTAGCCTAGCCGCTGGTTGGCAGCCCACCAAATCAGGAGGTATCGGTCAGCCGGTCTCGTCCGACGGCTGGCTGCGCAGCTCAGCCGGCGTGGTGAGAGCGCCGTCGTGGGAGCCGGCCCCGTCGGCGGCGGACTCCCCCAGGGCGTCGAAGTGCGATCGGCCCTGCAGCCGTGAGCGGCCACGGGAGACCGCCTCGAGGGTCTTGGTGAGGGTGATCTCGAACGTGGCGAGCCGGGTGTCGACGTACGCGTCGGTGTCCTTGCGCAGCTCCTCGGCCTCGGCCCGTGCGGCGGCGCGTTCGCGGTCGGCCTCCGCCGCCGCCAGCCGGAGCACCTCCGTCTCGCCGACAAGCCGGTCACGCTCGCGCTCGGCCGCCGCGACGATCTCTCGTGACGCCTCCTCCCCCTCGGCCAGCACGGCGTCGCGACCGGACACCACCTCGTCCTGGCCGGCAAAGGCGGACGGCAGCGCCTGTTCGAGCCGGGTGATGAGGTCCAGGACCGCGGCGCGGTTGATGACGGCAGACGCCGACATCGGCATGGCGCGGGCGTCCTCGACGACCGATCGCAGCTGCGCCACCAGCTCTTCGACTTCCACGACGTGCCTTCCTCAGGTGCCGGCGTCGCCGGCGGGGCTCGGGGACGGCCCCTGTCGGCTCGCCAGCCTCTCGGCCACCTGTGACGGTACGAGCCCTCCGACGTCGCCGCCAAATCGCGCCACCTCCTTGACCAGGCTCGACGCGACGAAGGACAGTCCGGGGCTGGTTGGCAGGAACACGCTCTCGATGCCCGCCAGGCTCTGGTTCATCTGGGCCATCTGCAGCTCGTAGTCGAAGTCGGTCACGGCCCGGAGCCCCTTGACGATGGCCGTCATGCCGTTCTCGACGCAGTAGTTCACGAGCAGGCCGGAGAACGAGTCCACCGCGACGTTGCCGAGGTCAGCGACGACGTCTCGAAGCATCTCCAGGCGCTCGTCGACGCTGAACAGGCCGGCCTTCCGGTCGTTGACGAGCACCGCCACGGTGACCTCGTCGAACAACGCAGCAGCCCTGCAGATGATATCGAGGTGGCCCATCGTCGGCGGGTCGAAGGAGCCCGGGCACACCGCTCTCGCCATCACTCCTCCTCGGGCGGCACCGGCACCGAGGATCTTCCCGCCGGCGGCTCGAAGCGACCGTACCAAAGCACGGTGTCGCCGTACCTGCGGTCACGATCGGCCACGAAGCCTCTCGGCCACTCCCACCGGTCCGATCGCCGGGAGCGCTCCACGACCACGACAGCCTCAGCAGCCAGCCAGCCGAGCTCAGCCAAGCCGGTCAGCACGGGCGTGATGCTGCCGCTCGCGACGTCGTACGGCGGGTCCAAGAACGCCACGTCGAAGATCCTGACGGGCGGCGTGCGAGCCAGTGCCGAGGCGGCGACGGTGACGACGTCCAGCTGGTCGAAGCCCAGCGTGCGGGCGTTCGCCGCGATCAGTGCCGTGGCCGACCGCTCGAGGTCGACGAAGGTCACCCAGGCAGCCCCCCGAGACGCGGCCTCGAGCCCCACGGCGCCCGAGCCGGCGAACAGGTCGAGGAAGGACACCCCGCGTAGCGTGCCGAACGTGGACTCCAACGAGCTGAAGAGGCCTTCGCGCACCCGGTCGGCCGTCGGCCGGGTTGCTGCCCCCGCCGGGGTCCGCAGCTGGCGCCCCCGGGCCGCGCCGGCGATGATCCGCGTCATGCCCTCTCTCCATCAATCGGCCAGTGCTGACTGCCCGTTGCCGCGGTCAGCTCGCACGACTCACCCTCGGACTACCCGGTAGCCCGGTATGCCGTCCAGCTGGTCCCGTCCCAGTGCTCGATCAAATTCTTGCGGAAGGAGGAACGCTTGGTGAAGTGGGAGCCGACTGCCCAGGCGTTGTTCGCCGAAACAGCGCTGACGCCAGACAGCTGACCAGGGTGAGGGTTACGGAGGTGTCTCCATGTCGACCCGTTCCAGTGGTAGATCGCGACCCGCTGGTGGCCGAACTGCTGGCCCGTGCACTCGCCGACGACCCAGACGTCGTCGGCGGCCACGGCCGCAACACCGCCGAAGTCGCTGTAGCTGCATGAGGTGAGCACCAACGACCAGCTGTTCCCGTCCCAATGCTCGGCGAAGCCGTCAGGGCTGGTGGCCGGACCGACGCCCCACACATCGGTCGCGGAGTCACCGCTCAAGTCGGTCAGAGAACCGTCCTGGAGGGTGGTCACAACCCTCCAGCGCCGACCGTTCCAGTGGTCGATGTTGGCACCGGAGGCCCACACGTCGTGCCGTGAGATGGTCGTTACCCCCGCCAGCCCGACATACTGGGTGCCGCCGGTGGGACTCGCCACGACACGCCACCTGGTGCCGTCCCAGTGCTCGATCAGCGAGGGATCGGCCCCGCCCTTGTCCCCCACGGCCCAGATGTTGGTCGACGAAACCGCGCTGATTCCCCACAGGGCCGCTGACTGACTAGACGGGTTCAGGATGGGCACCACCGTGAAGCCGGTGCCGTCCCAGTGCTCGACCAACGGGAGGTCACCCGATCCGGACCCGTACTCCCCGACCACCCACACGTCGGTCGGCGACAGCGCGTCCACGGCGTGCAGCTCGTTGGCGGCGGTCCCCGGTTGCTGAACCGGCACCGACGCCCACGTCGCGCCATCCCAGTGCTTGACGACGGGCCTGTCGCCGCGGTACCCGATCGCCCACGCGTCCGATCGTGAGTCGGCGCTGACGGCCGTCAACCCCTGATCAACGTGAGCAACAGAAGGTGCGACTGACCCCGCAGCCGGTCCGGATGCATCGGCCGGCAGCGCCGTCGCCGCCAAGACCAACGCCGAAGCACAGAAAAGCCCGGCCTGAATCCTTGCTCCAGTCATACGACCCTCACCCACCGGCCCCGGATAGACCGGATGCACCTCAGCAGCATATGTCCGCCACCACCTGCCTGTCGTGCAAGCTCCGCTCCGGCTGCGGAACCTCGGTTAGGTCTTCTCCAGGAAGCCGGCCTGCTCGTCGGATAGCAGGCGCCCCACCTCGGCGGCCAGCGCCGGTGCGCGGTCGAGCAGCGGGTCGTCGGACACGAGGCGCTCGGCGGCTTCCCGGGCGGCGGTGATGACGTCACCGTCGCGGAGGACGGACAGCAGCTTGAGGCTCGAGCGACGACCGGACTGCGTGGCGCCGAGCACGTCGCCCTCTCGCCGGGTCTCGAGGTCGAGCTGGGACAGCTCGAAGCCGTCCGACGTCACGGCCACGGCGTCCAGCCGTGCCCGGGAGGGCGAACCCTCCGGCGCTTCGGTGACGAGCAGGCACAAGCCGGCGGCGTCTCCGCGACCGACCCGCCCCCGCAGCTGGTGCAGCGAGGAGACCCCGAAGCGGTCGGCGTCCATGACCACCATCACGGTCGCATTCGGTACGTCGACACCGACCTCGATGACGGTGGTCGAGACCAGCACCTCGATGTCCCCCGCGGCGAACCGGCGCATCACGTCGTCCTTCTCCTCGCCGGGCATCCTTCCGTGGAGCAGGTACACCCGTAGGTCCGCAAGCGGCCCGCCGATCAGCGAGGCTGCAACGTCGGCGACGGCAAGAGGTGGCCGCCCCGGCACGTACGTGTCGTCTGGCTGGGACTCCTCCATCGCCGACTCCGCCTCGCCGCCGATCCGCGGGCAGACCACATAGGCCTGGTGTCCGGCGACCACCTCCTCGCGGACCCGCTGCCAGCCCCTGTCCAGCCAGGACGGTTGCTCGGGCGGAACGACCGACGTCTGGATCGGTGACCTCCCGGCCGGCAGCTCACGAAGCGTCGACACGTCGAGGTCCCCGAACACCGTCATCGCGACCGTGCGCGGGATTGGCGTCGCCGTCATCACCAGGACATGCGGCGGCGTGAACCCCGCCTTGGCCGTGAGGGCGGCGCGCTGCTCGACGCCGAAACGGTGCTGCTCGTCGATCACGACCATCCCGAGCTCGTGGAACGACACCTTGTCCTCCAGCAGGGCATGGGTGCCGACGACGACTCCGGCGGCACCCGACTCGATGTCGGCGAGGCTGCCGCGTCGGCGGGCGGCGGCCATCGAGCCGGTGAGCAGGGCGGCTCGCGTCCCGTCGGCGTCGCCGGTCAGCGTCCCGGCCTGCGCGAGCGGCCCCAGCATGGCAGTGATGGCCCGGTAGTGCTGGGCAGCCAGCACCTCCGTCGGAGCCAGTAGGGCCGCCTGGCCTCCGGCGTCGACGACCTGGAGCATTGCTCGTACGGCGACGACGGTCTTGCCTGACCCGACCTCCCCCTGCAGGAGCCGTTGCATCGGGAAGTCGCGAGTGAGGTCCGCCGCGATGACGTCCCCGATCTCCCGTTGACCCGCGGTGAGCCGGAAGGGCAGCTGTTCGTCGAACCGCGCAGCCAGTCCGCCGCCGCGCGGTGGTCTCGGTACGGCGGAGAGCGTCCTCGCGAGCGACCGGCGCTGCGCGAGAACGGTCTGCAGGACGAACGCCTCGTCGAAGCGCAGCCGGCGCTGCGCCCTGCGGAACTCGTCCGGACCCTCGGGCTGGTGGATCAGGTGCAGCGCCTCGTCGTGGCCGACCAGGCCGTTCGCACGTCGTACCTCCTCGGGGAGGTGCTCGGGGACGTCACCGAGGACCGCGAGGACCTGCGCGACGCAGTTCATCAGCACCTTGGAGGACACTCTGGCGGTGGCGGGGTAGATCGGCCAGAAGCGCTGCACGGCCTCGTCGTCGAGGTCCTCGACGTCGACGCCGCGGCCGAGCACCTCGAAGGTCGGCTGGGTGAGTTGGCGCTGACCGCGGAACACTCCGACCTTGCCGCTGAAGAACGCGACGGTGCCGGGCCGCAGCGACCCGGCTCGCCACGGCTGGTTGAAGAACGTCGCCGACAGCTCCCGCCGGCCATCGGTGATCGTGACCTCGGTGCGCTTGCCTGGGCGGGCGGTGTGCTTCTGGCGGTAGGGGAAGTCCTGAGCCTGCCGCACCCTCGCGAGCACCGTCGCGTGCTCCCCGATGCGCAGGTTGGAGATGTCGGTGAGGGCGCCGCGGTCGTCGAGGCGCCGTGGGTAGTGGGTGACCAGATCCCGCAACGTCGTGAAGCCGAACGCCTTCTCCAGCGCTGTCGACGTGCGTTTGCCCAACACGGGGCCCAGCGAGGCGTCGAGGGTGACCATCACTCGACTCCGACGAGGACGGGGTAGCGCGGCTGCCCGCCGGCGTGGACGACGAGCTCGACGTCCGGACGCGTCTGATCCAACCTCTCCGCCACCTGGGAGACGAGGTCGTCAGGGCAGTCGGCCCCGGTGACGAGCGTGACCAGCTCTCCGCCGCCGGTCAGCAGCCGCTCCACCACCGCGACCGCTGCCTCCGCGAGCGTGCCCCCGACCAGGGCGAAGTCCGCTTCGACGATGCCGAGGGTGTCGCCCTCATGGCAGGGGCCGGCCGTCGTCATCGCATCGCGGGCTGCCACCGTGACCCCGCCGTGCCGGGTGTGACTGGCGGCGGTGCTCATCGCCAGGATGTCCTCGTCGAAACTCCGGCCAGGCTGTCGCACGGCGACAGCTGCCAGCCCCTGGACCTGGGTACGTGTCGGGATCACCGCCACTCTGACGCCGTGCTCGCGTGCCAGCCGCCCGGCGGCCTCGGCGACCGGGATCCCGTCGGCCTTGTTGGGCAGCACGATCACCTCGAGCGCTCCCGCGGCACGGATCGCGTGCAGGACCTCGCCGGTCGAGCAACGCGGCCACTGTCGCCCCGGGACGACCGCACCCGCCGCTCGGAAGAGAGCGGTGAGTCCCGGTCCGGCGGCGAACGTCACAACGGCGCGCTTCACCGCCTCATCGGAGGAGGTCGGGCGCGACCTCGTCGGCGCGCGGTCGGCGAAGTGCGTCACCCGCAGTCGATAGGGTCGACCGGCTTCGATCCCCGCCTCGACCGCCGCACCCACGTCGTCGACGTGGACATGGACGTTCCACAGGCCTTCGCCGCCGACGACGACGAGCGAGTCGCCGAGGGCGCCCAGCTCCTTGCGAAGCTGCGGGACGGCCGCGTCGTCGCAGTCGAGCAGGTACATCACCTCGTATCCCGGCCCGTCGGCCGACAGGTCGGCGCCCGGGACGAGCCGTCCTTCCGGGTCGGCGGGCTCCCGGTCCGTGAGTCGGGTGACGTTCCTGACGAGCGGCGCCGCACTGTGTCCGTTGGCAGCCGCGGCAGCGGAGTGTCTGTTGGCCGCCGCGGCAGCGGAGTGTCTGTTGGCCGCCGCGGCGGCGAAGGGAACGATCGGCGCGAGCCGCTGCCCCGTGAGTGCCTCCACGGCAGCATCCAGGAGGATGCTGAGCCCGCGGCCCCCCGCGTCGACCACACCAGCCTCCTTCAGGACGAGAAGCTGGTCGGGCGTCCGTGCGACGGCTTCGCGTGCTGCCTGGGCGGCCGCCTTTACGACGCCGCCGGGCTGCATCGCGGACTCGGCCGCAAACGCTGCCAAGGCCTGCTGGGCGGCGTCCGCTGCCGCCCGCGCCACCGTGAGGATGGTTCCCTCCACAGGCTCCCCGACTGCCTCGTACGCCGCATCGGCCGCCCGTGACAGGGTGTCGGCGAGGAGCGCGCCCGGCTGATCAGGGTCGCCGCGCATCAGCTGCTGCGCGCCGGCCCGCACCAGCTGCGACAAGATGACCCCAGAGTTCCCCCGCGCCCCGAGCAGCGCCCCCCTGCTGAACACCGTCAACGCCACCGCCAGCGAGCAGGGCAG